>JBDSED010000044.1:0-17411 GCA_039920225.1 Sphingomonas sp. | reverse complement strand
CATTTTCACCTTTCGATGCAGAAAGGGCGCCTCCGCGAACGGAGACGCCCTCGTGCGATCAGGTTTATACCGATCAGTGCGCGTTCTTCGCCGCTTCGGCTTCGGCGCGGATGTTGTCGACGCTGCTGTTATAGGTTGCGGTCGCGCCGTTCATCGCGTTGGCGCTGGCGGCATTAGCGGCAACGGCGGCCTCGTTGTCGAGCGCGGCCGCCTGATCGGACAAATTGGCTTCCATCGCGTTGGCGGCATTTTCGGTGGTCGGGGCCGGCTTGCTGCACGCCGCGAGCGATACCAGGGCCGCGGCGGCGAGGGCGATAGCGAACTTCTTCATGGGCTTCTCCTGTTGAATTCGGATGCGAGTTAGACTCGGAGCGGGCTTACCATCAACCGCCCTTGATCGTCACCTTGTCCCAATCCTCGGGCGCGTTGGCGACGATCCACAGCATTGTCGTCCACGCGGCGACGTTCTGGCGCAGTTGCTCGAGGTCGATCTTGTCGAGCGTGTCCTCGGGCGTGTGGTGCCAGTCGAAATAACGCGTGCCGTCCTGGCCGAGCGTAATCGAGGCAACGCCGAATTTGAGAATCGGCTCGACATCGGTGCCGCCGCCCGCGACGTCTTTGCCTTTCACGATGCCGAGCGGCGCGAGCGCCATATTGAGCCGGTCGCCGACCGCCTTGGCGCTGTCGGGCAAGTTGAGATTGAAGCGCCAGACATTGTCCGCGCCGAAATCGCTCTCGGAGGCCAGCGCAAACTTTTCGCCGGCATGCGCCTTGGCATAGGCCTCGCCGCCGAACCCGCCCGGCTCCTCGGCACCGAACCAAACGACGCGGATCGTGCGACGCGGGCGCGGGCCGTCGAGCAGCCGCTTGGCCGCGGCGGTCGTGATCGCGACGCCGGCACCGTCGTCGATCGCGCCGGTGCCGAGATCCCAGCTGTCGAGGTGCCCGCCGATCACGATGATCCCCGCGCTCGGGTCGGTGCCCGGGACTTCGCCGATGACGTTGCCAGATTCAGCATCGGGCAACGTCCTGGTCGTCAGGACGAGCTTCATCGTCACCTTGCCGGTGCGCTTGAAGATGCGTTCGAGTTGCTCGGCATCGGCGACCGACAGCGCGGCGGCGGGGATCGGGGTGACGCCAGGGGCGAAATTGGTCCCGCCGGTGTGTGGCCAACGTCCTTTGTCGCTGCCGATCGAGCGGATCAGGATCGCCGCGGCGCCTTTCTTCGCGGCGACGTTCGGTCCGATGAACCGCGCCGCGCCGAACGCACCGTAGCCGCTGCCGTCCTGCGCCGCCTTCATCTGATTGGACACGAACGCGATTTTGCCGGTGAGACTCCCGTCGGGCGCGGCGAGCAGGTCGTTGAAGGTCGGGAAATAGACCACCGGCGCGGTGATGCCCTGGGGCGGCGTCGCGCCCGACCGGCCGAGCGCGGCGAGTGTCAGCTTCTGCGGATACGGTCCAACGAGCTCGGCGGTCTCTACCCCGCGCACCCACACCGGCATCATGTAGGTTTCGACATGGACGTTCTTGAACCCGAGCGCCTTGAGCTTGATCACCGCCCAGGCACGCGCGCGCGCTTCCGCCTCGGTCGCCGCCAGCCGCTGTCCGACCTCGGTGGTCAGCCCCTCGACGATATCCCAGGCGACATCGTCCTTGAGCGCCGCGTCGCGCGCCTTGGCGACCGCCGGATCGACCTTGACCGACGTGGTCGGCAATGCGCGCTGAGCGATGGCGGGGACGGTGAGGGCGGCGATGCCGGCAAGCGCGAGGGGGGCGATCCGCATATTGTTCTCCCTGGGGTGGATGCGGTGACTTATAGCCGCAGGACGCCCCGGAAAAGCCCTTTTGCCCGCGACCTGCGCCTCTTCCCAATCGACCGGCCAATCGCTATCTGCGGCGCGACTTTTCCACCCAATATCAAAATCACGGAGCAACGTGCCGCCATGGCCGCCCAATACGCTTTTGTCATGAAGGACATGACCAAGACCTTCCCCGGCGCGCCCAAGCCGGTGCTGTCGAACATCAACCTGCAATTCTATCAGGGCGCCAAGATCGGCATCGTCGGCCCCAACGGCGCCGGCAAGTCGACGCTGATGAAGATCATGGCGGGCGTCGACAAGGACTTCACCGGCGAAGCATGGCCGGGTGAGAACATCACCGTCGGCTATCTCGAGCAGGAGCCCGAGCTCGATCCGACCAAGTCGGTGCTCGACAACGTCAAGGACGGCGCGCGTGAGACCGCCGACATGGTCGATCGCTTCAACGCGATCTCCGCCGAGATGGGCGATCCCAAGGACGACACCGATTTCGACAAATTGCTGGAGGAAATGGGCGATCTCCAGACCAAGATCGACGCGGTCGACGGCTGGAGCCTCGACAGCCAGCTCGAACTGGCGATGGAGGCGTTGCGCTGCCCGCCGGGCGACAGCCCCGTGACCAGCCTGTCGGGGGGTGAAAAGCGCCGCGTCGCGCTGACGCGTCTACTGATCCAGAAGCCGTCGATCCTGCTGCTCGACGAACCGACCAACCACCTAGATGCAGAGAGTGTCGAGTGGCTGGAGAACCATCTGAAGGAATATGCCGGCGCGGTGCTGATGATCACCCACGACCGCTATTTCCTCGACAATGTCGTCGGCTGGATTCTCGAAATCGATCGCGGCAAATATTTCCCGTACGAGGGCAACTACTCGACCTATCTCGAGAAGAAGTCGAAGCGCCTGGAGCAGGAAGACCGCGAGGAATCGGGCCGCGCCAAGGCGATCAAGGACGAGCTCGAATGGATCCGCCAGGGGGCCAAGGCGCGCCAGACCAAGTCGAAAGCGCGCATCGCCAAGTTCGAACAGCTCGTCGAGCAGCAGAAGAACCGCACCCCCGGCAAGGCGCAGATCGTCATCCAGGTGCCCGAGCGGCTCGGCGGCAAGGTGATCGAAGTCGAGAATCTGTCCAAGGCCTATGGCGACAAGCTCCTGTTCGAGGATCTGTCGTTCACGTTGCCCGCAGGCGGTATCGTCGGGGTGATCGGGCCCAACGGCGCGGGCAAGTCGACCTTGTTCAAGATGATCATCGGCACCGAGACCCCCGACACCGGCACGATCGAAAAGGGCACGACGGTGCACCTCGGCTATGTCGATCAGAGCCGCGATCACCTCGACCCGTCGAAGAACGTCTGGGAGGAAATCTCCGACGGGCTCGATTCGATGAAGGTCAACGGCTTCGACCAGTCGACGCGGGCTTACGTGGGCGCGTTCAACTTCAAGGGCGCCGACCAGCAGAAGAACGTCGGCAAGCTGTCCGGCGGCGAACGCAACCGCGTCAACATCGCCAAGATGCTCAAGCGCGGCGGCAACGTCCTGCTGCTCGACGAGCCTACCAACGACCTCGACGTTGAAACCTTGGGTGCACTCGAGGAAGCGATCGAGAATTTCGCGGGCTGCGCTGTGGTCATCACCCACGACCGCTTCTTCCTCGATCGGCTGTGCACGCACATCCTGGCGTTCGAGGGGAATAGCCACGTCGAGTGGTTCGAGGGGAACTTCGAGAGCTATGAGGAAGACAAGCGACGCCGCCTGGGCGATGCCGCGGACCGGCCTACGGCGCTGGCGTATAAGAAGCTGACGCGGTGACGCTCGACTAACTTTGGCTTTGACAATCAATGCGGGCCGTGATGCTTTCCTAACACACTAAAGGGAGAGGCTCATGGTCCGCTTTTCGGTAGTCATTCTAGCTGCGGCCGCGGTCGTTCCTGCGGCGGTCTACGCCGCTGCCTCGGCAATCCCCGGCTATGTCACGGCCGCCGTTGCCGACACTTCTCGACCCGACGCCGATCGCGCGGCGGACGTCAAACGCAAACCGGCCGAGACGATCGCCTTTGCCGGCGTGAAGCCGGGCATGGTGGTCGGGGAATTCTATCCCGGCGGCGGCTATTTCACGCGGATGCTGAGCGATGTCGTCGGCGCCAAAGGACACGTCTACGGCATGGAAAATCTGCGCTGGGACGATCCCAAGGCTGACAAGGCGCTGGTCGCCGGCGCGAAGGGCGGCAATGTCTCGATCGAGGCGGCGGCGTTCGGCACGGTCCGTTTTCTCAAGCCGCTCGACGTTGCCTGGATCACGCAGAATTATCACGACCTCAAAATCGGTGAATACGGCGTGGTCGATACGATCGCATTCGACCGCGGCGTGTTCAACGCGCTGAAACCGGGCGGCGTGTTCATGATCACCGACCATGAAGCACCGCCGGGTACCGACGTCGCGGGGATCACCAAGCTTCACCGGATCGAAAAGGCGCAAGTGATCCGCGAAGTGACGTCGGTCGGCTTCAAGCTGGTCGACGAAGGGACGTTTCTGCGGCGCCCCACCGACGATCACACGCTACCAATCTTCGACAAGAAGGTCCGGGGTCAGACCGACCAATATGTGTTGAAGTTCGTGAAGCCGCTACGCGCCAAAAAGCCGTAAACGCTTCGTCAGCTCTTTCACCGGCTCCGCGGGGCCGGCTTTTTGGCGAACACACCCTCCCATGGTATCCTGACCAGCAAGTGCCGGCCTGTGGGGAGCATGTCGTTGACGATTTACCATTATATCGTAATCGGGCTGTTCGCGGCGTTCGCGCTGGCGGATTGGCTGGGCCGCCGCACCGACTTTCCCGATATCCGCTTCTGGCGGGTGATGGGGGTAGTTTCGGCGATCCTCTATTTCACGATAGCGACGCTTGCCCCGTTCGTATGGGACAGCTTTTTCGGCGCGCATCAATTGATCGACGGCTCGAAACTGCCGTTCTGGGCGCAGATCGTCGGCGGGTTCCTGATCCTCGAGTTCGGCATCTATTTCTGGCATCGCGCGATGCACAGCTGGGACCCATTGTGGCGCGTGACGCACCAGATGCATCACGCCGCCGAACGGGTCGATATCTGGGGCGCCTATTACTTCCATCCGTTCGACATGGTCGGCTGGTCGCTGCTCGGCTCGCTATGCCTGGTATGGGTGTTCGGGATGAGCCCGGAAGCGGCGCTGATCGTCGCGATCCTGACGACGATCCCGGGCATCTTTCAGCACGTCAATATCCGCACGCCGCATTGGCTCGGCTATATCGTCCAACGCCCCGAAAGCCACTTGATCCACCACGAGCGCGGCGTGCACGCGTATAATTACGGCGACATCCCGTTGCCCGACATGCTGTTCGGGACATTCAAGAATACGCGCGAATGGGAGGGGCAGAACGGATTCCACGACGGATCGACGATGCAGATCCCTGCGATGCTGAGGTTCCGCAAAATCTCCTGAGGGCTCGTCAGGCAGTGAACCGCTTGGTGAACCCTTTCACCGGCTGGCCCGCCTCGACATAGGCCTCGACATGGTCGACCCGCGCGAGCGGCGGGCCTTCGCGGCACGCTTCGACGAGTGCCGCGACCGCGTCGTCCTCCCCCGATACCATGACTTCGACCGTCCCGTCCTGGCGGTTGCGCACCCAGCCGGTGACCCCCAGCGCTTGCGCCTTGCGGATGGTGTAGTCGCGATATCCCACCTGGTGAACCTTGCCCGACACGACGACCCGCTGCATCACGCCCATACAATGTGACCCCTTCACTCGACGGCGGGTTGATTCCGCTCGTCGCCGCCGATGCTACCACCATTCACGAGTGACCGAAGCGGCCTTGTCCGGCGGTTCGCCGTGCAGGTGGAGCGGTTCGGCGAGAGCGGAGCATGATGCGCGCCGAATCGAATGGTTGCCTGCGAACGTCTCGGCTTTTCAGCGTGATGCACGCATCGCCCAAACCTTCCGGCGTGGGCTCGTTCCTCAAGGCGCGGGATAGGCGACCGCGATCACCTCGTATTCCTTTTCGCCCGCGGGTAGCGCCACGCGCCGCACGTCTCCGACCGCACTCCCGCGCAGCGCGCGGGCGAGGGGCGAACTCCAGCCGACGCGGCCTTGTACGGCTTCGGCCTCGTCGTCGCCGACGAGGGTGAGGATGCGCCGATTGTCGTCATCATCGGCGATCGTCACCGTTGCGCCGAAGAAAACGCGACTGCGGTCGGCGGCGGCGGCGGGATCGATGACCTTGGCCGCCTTCATCCGCTTCGACAGCCAGCCCAGCCGCCGGTCGATCTGGCGCAAACGCTGGCGGCCGTAGATGTAGTCGCCATTTTCCGACCGGTCGCCGTTCCCCGCCGCCCAGGAAATGACTTCGACCAGCTTGGGCCGCTCGTCGCCGAACAGCTGATCGTATTCGGCCCGCAACGCCGCGAAGCCGGCCGGGGTGATGTAATTCGGATGTTCGGTAATGGCTCAGCCCGGGCGTTTGTTGCCGAGATACCAGCTCAGCCGCGCATTCCCCGTCGAGGTCGCGCGTTGCGGGTTGATCAGGTCGTAGACAACGGCATTCTCAAGTACGTGCTGGACGTAGCGTTTGGTCTCGTCGAACGGGATCGCCTCGATCCAGTCGACCCACTCGATCGCACCGCTACGCGGGTCACCGTTCGCCGCGAGCCACTTGTTCACGTTGCCGCCGCCGGCGTTGTAGGCCGCGATCGCCAGCGGATAGCTGCCGTAGATCGCGTAAAGCCGCTGGAAATAAGCGGTCCCGAGCTGGATGTTGTAGTCGGTGCTGGACAGGAGCATCCCTGAATCCCACGCCAAGCCGGTCTTGCCCGCTTGTTCACGCGCCGTGCCGGGCATCAGCTGCATCACGCCGCGAGCGCCGGCGCGGCTGATCAACGCGCGGTCGAATTGGCTTTCCTGACGCATGATGCCGTGCGCGATGCTCCAACTGCCCGTCGCGTTGGCCGGGATAGCGACCGTCGGAAAGCCGGTCAGCGTATAGTCGCTTACGCCGTTCAACAGTGCGCTGCGCCCGACCATGACCGCGAGGTCGGGGCGGCTCAACAGCCGCGCGAGTTCAGCCGCGAGCACGTGGTCGGCTTCGCTGCTGGCGTTGTTGGCGATCTGCCGGATGAATGCGGACTGGTCTTCGTGCGCGCCGATCGTGCCGAGGAATTGCGCGGCGCGGACGACCTCGCTCTGGTAGAAGGCGGTGCGGACGCCGGCATCCACCGGGCGAACGATGGCATCGGTCGGCGGCACCATCGCAAGACCGAGTCGCTCGGTCGCGAGTTGGCCGTAGAACTGATCGCGATAGGTTGCAGCGCGGCCGATATAGGTTTTGGCCTCATCACTGCGTGCTGCAGCCTCGGCCGCCCGGCCCGCCCAGTAGAACCCCTTCGATTTGAGCGCGGTCGAGCGCGATCCGCCGGTGTAGCGGACGAACATCGGCGCGGCATCAGCCGGGCGCCCGAGCCGCTTCATCGCGGTCTGCCCGGCCAGCCAAACCAGGTCGGTGTAGGGGTCGCGTTCGCCGAACGGGCGCAGCGACACGTCGGTCCCGACCGGATAGGCGTCGTCGACCTGGCTCGCGATGGCATAGGCTGTGCTGGCGTCGCCCGCGGCCAGTGCGGCGCGAGCGTTCTTCAGCAGCAGGTCATACCAGCGATCGACATCAAGCGGCCGCGACGTGAACATATGTGGCCGCGCCAGTAGCGACCGCGCCGACACACCCGCGCCCGAGTTGGTCAGCCATATCGCCTTGTCGGCCAGATAGCCCGGATCGCCCGCGCCGATCGCGTCGGCGCCGCCAGCCCCGGGTGCCGCGGTACGCAGATCGAGCCGCGCCTGGAACAACGGACGCTTGCCGATGCTGGTCAGCGGGATCTGGCGCGACGCGGCAGATGTCTGGCCCTGCCACAGCAACTGATCCATCCGCGCATCGTGATCGACCAGGGTCAGTGCATCCGGGAAGGTCGTAAGCACGAGCGATTCGTCGGCGGCGGACAGCACGCCCATGATCCAGCCGTTGCGCGCGGCTCTTTTCGCCTCGTCGCGCGCGCCGGTTCCGTTCAAAGCCTGCGCGAACCGCACCCAGTTCGTCGCGTTTTGGGGTGGATAGCGGCGGAAGAAAGCGACCGCGGTCAACGCCGAAAAATTACCCTGGCCCAGCGCCGTTTCGGCGTTGCGGCGCATCGCCGCCTCGCCCGGCCACCCCGGATGCGCGAGCATGAATCGCGCATAGCTGTCGAACGGCGCGTTGCTGGTCTGGCTGAGCGATCGCCATTCGGTAATCGCGGTCGATAATGCGGCATTGGCGACGGCATCGCCACTGGTCCCGGCAAGGCGCGCCTTGGCCCAGTCGAACTGGTCCTGATATGCGTAACCGGTCGCCGCCATCCCTGACAGAGCGGACGCCAACAAAAACGCGGTCTTGGTCCATGGCGCGATCATGTGGACAGCATATAGAGCAGCCTACTATCTGTCAGGTGAATAAACCCTGATTTCGGCGCGCGTAAGGAGCTTTTAGGCATGTTTTCGGGATCGATCCCGGCGTTGGTCACGCCGTTCGCGGCGGATGGCGCGTTCGCGGAAAACGCGTTTCGCGAACTGGTCGAATGGCAGATCGCGGAAGGGTCGGCGGGATTGGTGCCGGTCGGCACCACCGGCGAGGCTGCAACGCTGACCTACGACGAGCATTTCGGGGTGGTCCGCGTCTGCGTCGATCAGGCGAAGGGCCGCGTGCCGATCCTGGCGGGTGCGGGGTCGAACGACACGCGCGTCGCGATCGCGAACGTCAATGCCGCCAAGGAGGCTGGCGCCGACGCTGTTTTGATGGTGCCGCCTTATTACAACCGACCGAGCCAGGAGGGCATTTTTCGCCACTTCGAGGCCATCGCGAAGGAAACCTCGCTGCCGATCGTGCTCTACAACGTGCCAGGCCGCACCGTGACCGATATCCAGCCGGCGACGATGGCGCGGATCGTCAAGGCGTTTCCGGATGTGTTCATCGGGGTAAAGGACGCAACCGGCAATCTCGGCCGCGTGACCGAGCAGCGGATCGGTTGCAGCGCGGATTTCATCCAACTCTCGGGCAACGACGAAACCGCGTTGGCGTTCAACGCGATGGGCGGGACGGGGTGCATCTCGGTCACCGCCAACGTCGCGCCGCGGCTGTGCGCCGATTTCCAGGCGGCGTGGGCGGCGGGCGACATTGCCAAGGCGCGCGAACTGCACGACCGGCTCTATCCGCTCCACATCGCGATGTTCACCGACGCATCGCCCGGTCCGGTCAAATACGCACTGGGCAAGGTCAAGCCGGACTGTCCGCTGTATTTGCGCCTGCCGATGACGCCGGCTGGCGAAGCCGCGCGCGGGGCGGTCGATGCGGCCATGGCGGGGGCGGGGCTATAACGATGAACCTGAAGCGCAACTTGACGGGTCTGCTCGACTTCAGCGGCCGACAGAACCGCGAACCATTCTGGATCTGGGTGCTGATTTGCTACGTTGTCAGGACTGGTGTCAGCATGATCGCGATGATCCCGTTTTTCGCAGGGATGTTCGGCAATTTCGAGCGCATCGCCGCGCGCGGACCCGGTGCCGCGCCGATAAAGCCCGAGGAGATGTTCGCGGACATGCAGCCATGGATGTTCGGCATGGCGCTGGGCGGCGCCGTCGCGGGAGTGGTATTCGTTGGGTTGGTCGCCGCCGCGGTCGTCCGCCGCTTGCACGACCGCGAGATCTCCGGATGGTGGGCCTTGCCGGTTTTGCTGATCAATGTGGTCAGCCAAGTGTCGAGCCTCTCGATGATGGCGAGCGGCAAATTAAACCTGAAGGCCGATCCGGCGCACCCGTTCGCTAACGTCACGCAGAATTTTGGGTTGCTGTCCCTGCTGACGCTGGTGACGATAATCGCGTTCGTGGTGGTTCTCGCTTTGCCTGGCACGCCGGGTGCTAACCGCTACGGCCCAGATCCACTTGCTGCCCGCTGAGGGCGGCGCTTCCCTTCGGCGGCAACCGCGCCTACATGCGCGCTCCCATGTCGCGTCCCAAACCCGCCACCTTCGACAAGCAGAAGATCGTCGCCGAGAACCGGCGCGCGCGGTTCGATTATGCGATCGACACGACATATGAGGCCGGAATTGCGCTGACCGGCACCGAGGTGAAGTCGCTGCGCGGCGGCGAGGGATCGATCGCGGAGAGCTATGCCGAAGTGTCGGCAGATGGCGGGGTATGGCTGATCAATTCGAACATTCCCGAATTCAGCCACGGCAACCGGTTCAACCATGAGCCAAAGCGGCCGCGCAAGCTCCTCCTCCACGAACGCGAGATCAACAAGCTGCACGGCGCGGTCGCGCGCGAGGGCATGACGCTGGTCCCGCTGATGATCTATTTCAATTCGCAAGGGCGCGCGAAGCTGGAACTGGCGCTCGCGAAAGGGCGCAAGGCGCACGACAAGCGCGAGCATATCAAGGAACGCGACTGGAAGAAGGAAGCCGGCCGGATCATGCGCGAACGCGGCTGACGGCTTGAGTCATCGCGCCTAAATGTGTCCGATTCTGCACAATTGACTAGGCGTATCACCAGCGTAAAACACGTCCCCTTACCGTCGTCGCCCAACCCAGCGCGGTCGCCGGCATCGCGGACCTGATCGCAAGGACGCCCGACCGTGTGCTCAAGGACCAGCTGATCGTCGGATCGCTCGACGGCTATGCCGATGTCCTGCCGCAAGCGTTCGACGCCGAAAACTTCGCCTTCTTCGGCACCGTTCTCTCCGGCACGCCGAGCAGCGCGAGCGCTGGAAGCGCGCTGTGTCCTTCACCAACGGCGCGCTGACCGACGATGTCAGCAAAGTATACGTCGCCAAATACTTCCCGCCAGCGACCAAAGCGGCGGCCGACACAATGGTCAAGAACATCATCGCGGCGATGAACGGACGGATCGACAAGCTCGACTGGATGGCGCCCGAAACCAAGGCGAAGGCGCATGCCAAGCTCGCCGCGTTCACGCCGCGGATCGGCTATCCGTCGCAGTGGCACGATTATGCCACGCTGGAGATCGTCAGGGGCGATGCGTTCGGCAACGAACTCCGCGCCAAGCAGTGGAGCTTCGACGACAATCGCAGCAAGATCGGACAGCCGGTGCGGCGCTGGGAGTGGGGGTTGACCCCGATGACGGTGAACGCGCAGGCCAACCCGCGGCTGGTTGCGATCACTTTCCCGGCGGCAATCCTGCAGCCGCCGTTCTTCGATCCCAATGCCGACCCGGCGGTCAATTACGGCGGCATGGGCGCGGTCATCGGCCACGAAATGAGCCATCATTTCGACGATCAAGGCTCGAAATACGACCAGAACGGCAAGCTGACTCAATGGTGGACCGACGCCGACATCGCCGCGTTCAAGAAGCGCAGTGCTGATCTCGTCGCCGAATACGACAAATACGAGCCCTTGCCGGGCAAGTTCGTGAAGGGCGCGCTGACTTTGGGCGAGAATAGTGCCGACCTCGCCAGTCTCAGCGCGTCGTACGATGCCTATCACAATTCGCTCGGCGGAAAGCCAGCGCCGGTGATCGACGGTTATACCGGCGATCAGCGTTTCTATCTCGGCTGGGCGCAGGTGTGGCGGCGAAGCTATCGCGAGGCCAACCTGCTGCAGCGCCTGCTGACCGATCCGCATTCACCGTCGGTCCAGCGCACCTGGATCGTCCGCAACCTGGACCCGTGGTATGCCGCATTCAAGGCGCAGCCGGGGCAGAAGCTCTATCTATCGCGGGAGCAGCGCTTGCGGATCTGGTAACTGAGCTTCCCGAGCGGGGATGAGAGCGCCGCCGGCGGGCCATCCCGCCGGCGGCGCTTTCTTCTCGCGGCATCGCTTGACC
This sequence comes from Sphingomonas sp., assembly GCA_039920225.1. Classification (GTDB taxonomy): domain Bacteria; phylum Pseudomonadota; class Alphaproteobacteria; order Sphingomonadales; family Sphingomonadaceae; genus Sphingomonas. The sequence continues at coordinate 5,713 of JBDSED010000044.1, read as the reverse complement.
TCGCGAGCCGACCCGCCACAAGGGATCGCGATGGCCTCGCGTCCCACTCCCTTCGCATCACCGACCGCTGGCCAGCGCCAGGCGCTTGTCGTCGCGGCTGCGTGCGGGATTGCCGCGGCACTGATCGCGCTGTTCGTGCTCCACAGCATGGCGATTGCGGGCGGGTTCGTCGCGGCGATGCTGGTCATCGTAGCCGGCGCGTTCGCGGTCAGCCGATTCGCCCCCACCGCCGCCGGAATCGAATGCGACACCGACTGGAGCGTCGCGCGCACTCTGGCCGCGGCGAGCGACGACGCGCTGGCGGTGACCGACCGAGCGGGTAAACTGATCTGCGCGAACGAACGCTACCGGGCGCGCTTCGACGGCTATCCGACCCCGCCCGGGCTTCCGCTCGACGGCACCGGCACAACTGACCTGGCGAGCGCGGGGCGCACCGCGTGGCGCGACGGATCGGCCCGGCTCGACCGAATGACGTCGCGCGGGCGCCCGATGGCGGTCGCGATCGAACGCGCTGGCGAAAGCGAGGATCTGCTGGTCTGGCGCTTCCACGATGCCGTCGGACAAGATCTCGCCACCAACGCCCAAGCGCTCATCGCCGGACCAACCGGCGACAGACTTGCGGCGGCGGGAATCATGGCGGCGCTGATCGCCCCCGACGGCAAGCTGCTCGCCGCCAATCGCGTGCTGCGCGAACGGTCGATGGGGCACGAGGAAAGCGTCGTCGTCGGCCGCGACTTCGCGCGTTTCCTCACCGCCGACGCACAGGGCCAAGTTCGCTTCGAGCGCGAGGGCGCGAAGGGCAACCCGCTTCGCATCATTCAGATCCCGTTCCTGGAAGGTGACGATGCGCCGATCCTGGTCGCGTTGCTTGACGAAGAGGAAAGCGGCCAACCAGCGATAGGCGGCAGTGCGGCGGCGCATGTGAAGAGCCTGATCTCATTGTTGCCGGTCGGGCTGGCGCTGGTCGACCGCGACGGCCGCTTCGTCCAGATGAACGATCCGTTCGTCCGCGCGGCGCAAGTCGACGCCGCCAATCCGCCGCTATACCCCGGCGACCTCGTGGTGCGCGAGGACAAGGCGGCGGTCGCCGATGCGGTCCGCAAGTTCGCCAATGGTGCGACGCATTCGGCCGACATGGCGATCCGGCTCAAGGATCACCCGGACGAACCGGTCGCGCTGACGATTGCTGGCGCGCGCGGGCTGGGCGACGCCGCGGTCCTGCTCAGCCTCAAGGACAATGGCGAAGAGACTCGCCTCAAGCGCGAGGTCGCGCAGGCGACAAAGATGCAGGCGGTCGGTCAGCTCGCCGGCGGCGTCGCGCACGATTTCAACAACATCCTCACCGCGATCATCGGCCATTGCGACTTGATGCTGATGCGCCATTCGCCCGGCGACAGCGACTATGACGACATCCAGCAGGTCAAGGCCAACTCGAACCGCGCGGCCAGCCTGACGCGGCAATTGCTCGCTTTCTCGCGCCAGCAGACGTTGCGGCCACAGGTGCTTCAGCTCCCCGACGTGATTTCCGAGGTGTCGCAACTGCTCAAGCGCCTGATGGGCGAGACGGTGAAGCTCGAAGTCCATCACGGCCGCAATCTCGGCCCCGTTCGCGCCGATCCCGGGCAGCTTGAACAAGTCGTCGTAAACCTCGCGGTCAATGCGCGCGATTCGATGGTCGCCAAGGATCCGACCGCCGGCGGGACGCTGACGATCACCAGCCGCGCGGTCACCGCCGCCGACGTCCGCAAGCTCGGCAACGACATATTGCCCATCGCCGACTATTCGCTGCTGGAAATCGCCGATACCGGTGAAGGCATTCCGCCGGAAATCGTCGGGAAGATATTCGAGCCGTTCTTCACCACCAAGGAGATTGGCAAGGGCACCGGGCTCGGGCTTTCGACCGTCTACGGCATCGTAAAACAATCGGGCGGGTATATCTTCGCCGACAGCCGGCCGGGGCAGGGGGCGATCTTTTCGATATACTTGCCGGTCCACACCGCCGAACAGCAACCTGCCGCCAAACCGGTTAGCGCGGCGCTCAAGGACAAGCCCGCCGATCTGTGGGGCACCGGCACGATCCTGCTGGTCGAGGACGAGGACATGGTTCGCGTGGTCGCCGAACGCGCGCTCACTCGGCAAGGCTATACCGTGCTGACCGCCGAACATGGCGAGGCGGCACTCGAGTTGCTAGCGAGCAACGAACGGCCCGATTTGCTGATTTCCGACGTGGTCATGCCGACCATGGACGGTCCGACGATGGTCCGCCACGCGCGCGAGCGTTATCCCGATCTGCCGATCCTGTTCATGTCCGGCTATGCCGAGGAACAATTGCGTAAGTCGATCGACCTCGACAATGTAGCCTTCCTCCCCAAGCCCTTTTCGGTGCAGCAACTTGCCGAAGCCGCGCGCGACGTACTTGCGGCCGCGGCAAACGGCTGACAAAGCGAATTTATGCCGGCCCACCGCATCCTGATCGTCGAGGACGAGCCGCTGATCGCGATGATGCTCGAGGATTTCATCGACGCGATGGGCAAGGATTGTGTCGGCACGTGCGACACGGTGCAGGCGGCGCTTGCGACGATCGCCGACGAGAATCCCGACGCGGTGATCCTCGATATCAATCTCTCGGGCGGCGAAAAGAGCTGGCCGGTTGCCGATGCCTTAGCCGAACGCGGCATCCCGTTCGTGTTTTCGAGCGGGGGCGATGAAGTGACCGACGGTCACGCCGACCGCCCGCGGCTGAGCAAGCCGTATACGATGGATGGCGTGGAAAGGGCGCTGGCCGCGCTGGGCTAGGCGATCCGTTCGGGCACGTCCGCCGCGTCCGCGTCGAGCGAAGCTTGCGGCGCGACCGCTTCCCACGGAAACACGAACCAGTCCTTGCGCTCGTTGCGGTCGATCACCTCGGCGCGATATTCGACCTGTTCGCTCGACGTCTTGTTGTCGAGCAGCGTCGCGAACCGCACATGGTCCCGCGCCGCACCAGCGATCGCCAGCGCCGCGCGTAGCTTTCCGATCGTGGCGCCGGTGTCGTTGATATCGTCGATGAACAGCAGCCGCTCGCCATCGCGCGTCCGCGCCGCCAGCCGTATCAGCGGCGCATCGGAGAAATCCTCGACATTGGACGAATGATCGACTGACAGCATCGGCAACCCCGTCGCGTGGCTGAGATACACCGCCGGCGCGAGCCCGCCGCGGCCGATCCCGATGATGAAACTCGGCGTCCAATCGCTTTTGGCCAGGTCGGCAGCGAGGACGCGGACCTGATCGACGAATGCGTCGTGCGGGATCGGCGTGAAGACCGGCATTAGGCGTTCTCCTCCACGAAAGCGTCGAGGCGCGCGAGATGACCCGCAACCTCGTCATCGGTCAGGAACGACCCCAGGAACGAGTTACGCGCCAGCATCGCGAGTTCGGGTTTGCCGAGCCCGCGCGCTTCCGCGGCGGCACGATAATTCTCCCCGATATACCCGCCGAAATAGGCCGGGTCGTCCGAATTGATCGTCGCGCGCAGCCCTTCGCGCAGCATTCGGTCGATCGGATGCTCCTCGATCGACGCGACATTGCAGAGTTTGACGTTGGACAGCGGGCATACCGTCAGCGTCATGCCGGTCCGCGCCAGCCGCGCGGTCAGCACCGGATCCTCTAGGCTGCGATTGCCGTGGTCGAGCCGATCGATGTCGAGAATATCGAGGGCCTGGAGGACATAATCCGGCGGCCCTTCCTCACCGGCATGCGCGACCAGCTTCAGGCCCTTGGCGCGCGCTGCGGCGAACACCCGCGCGAACTTCTCCGGCGCATGCCCGACCTCGGATGAATCGAGCCCGACCCCCGCGATCTTGTCGAGCCACGGATCGGCCATCGCGAGCGTCTCGAACGCGGCCTCCTCGCTCAAGTGGCGCAGGAAGCACAGGATCAGCTTCGAGGTCAGACCGTGCTTTACCTCGGCCTCCGCCATCCCGGCGAGCAGCCCCGCGATTACCGTGCCGAACGCGATCCCACGGTCGGTGTGCGTCTGCGGATCGAAGAAGATTTCGGCGTGGACGACCCCGTCCGCCGCGGCGCGGTCGAAATAGGCGACCGCCATGTCGCGAAAGTCGGCCTCCGTGATGAGCACGCTCGCGCCGGCGTAGTAGATGTCGAGGAAGTCCTGCAGGTTCGAGAAGGAATAGGCTGCTCGGACCTCTTCAACTGACGTGAACGGGATCGCAACGTCGTTGCGTTGGGCCAGCGCGAACATCAGCTCGGGCTCCAGGGTCCCCTCGATATGCAAATGCAGCTCGGCCTTGGGCAGGCCGGCGATAAAGGGCGTTAGGTCGGTTGTCATGCGGCGCAGCATCGCCCGGTGCACGGGCAGGGGCAAGAGGTTATGAAGGCCGCTCCAACACCTCAAGAACAAAAGCGGAAAATAATTTCGTTCCACTCTTGTTCCATCGGAACAAACGCGATACACGCTCCATCACAGATTGACGCGGACGCGGTTCGCACTAGGCGGTGGAGGCTCAAATGGCGGCATCTTTGAAGGTCATCGACAATCCCATGGCATTGAGCAACGACAAGAGTTCGGGCGAGCGCGCCAAGGCGCTAGAGGCCGCGCTGGCGCAGATCGATCGCGCGTTCGGCAAGGGTTCGGCGATGAAGCTCGGCTCGAAGCAGTCGATGGAGGTCGAAACGATCTCGACCGGCAGCCTGGGGCTCGACATCGCGCTGGGCGTGGGCGGCTTGCCGCGCGGCCGCGTGATCGAAGTCTATGGACCGGAAAGCTCAGGCAAGACCACGCTCGCGCTCCACGTCATCGCCGAAGCGCAGAAGGGCGGCGGGACGGCCGCGTTCGTGGATGCCGAGCACGCGCTCGACCCGGTCTATGCGAAGAAGTTGGGCGTCAACATCGACGAACTGATCGTGTCGCAACCCGATACCGGCGAACAGGCGCTCGAGATCGTCGATACGCTCGTCCGCTCGAACGCGATCGACGTGCTGGTGATCGATTCGGTCGCGGCATTGGTTCCGCGCGCCGAGATCGAGGGCGAGATGGGCGACAGCCACGTCGGCCTCCAGGCCCGCCTTATGTCGCAGTCGCTGCGCAAGTTGACTGGTTCGATCAGCCGCTCGCGCTGCATGGTGATCTTCATCAACCAGCTGCGCATGAAGATCGGCGTGATGTACGGCAATCCGGAGACCACGACCGGCGGCAACGCGCTGAAGTTCTACGCCAGCGTCCGCCTCGACATTCGTCGCATTGGCGCGATCAAGGACCGCGACGACGTTGTCGGCAACTCTACCCGGGTCAAGGTCGTCAAGAACAAGGTCGCGCCGCCGTTCAAGCAAGTCGAATTCGACATCATGTATGGCGAGGGCATCTCCAAGATCGGCGAAATCCTCGACCTCGGGGTCAAGGCCGGGCTGGTCGAGAAATCGGGCGCGTGGTTCTCCTACGACAGCGTGCGCATCGGTCAGGGCCGCGAGAATGCCAAGGTTTTCCTCAAGGAAAATCCGGAGATGGCCGACCGCCTCGAAAAGGCGATCCGCACGCGCACCGACGCCGTCGCCGAAGAGATGATGGCCGGCCCGTCGGAGGACGACGACATCTGATTTTCGCTCCTGCGAAAATTGTTTGCTGCGATGCAACCAATTTGTGCGGCGGACGTTGCCGATTTACCCCCGCGGCGACCCCCCATCCGCCGCACTTCCCGGAAAGGCCCGCCCGCGTCGG
>JBDSED010000043.1:0-18533 GCA_039920225.1 Sphingomonas sp. | reverse complement strand
GAGTCGGCTGATGCGGATGGACCGGACCCGCAGCGACGGGCCGGTCGTCAGCGGGCTGTCGGCGGCGGGGTTTCGCGTCGACGACAACATCTATCGCGCGCTCGCGATCACGCCGGTGCGCGCCGATGCCTGGTCGCCGCCGCCGCTTGCGGCGCTCGACGAGGCCGCGCTGGCGCCGTTGCTCGCGCTCGACCCACCGCCCGAATTCCTGTTGCTCGGCACCGGCCGCGCGCTGGTGCGTCCGCCATTCGCGCTGACCCGGGCACTCGAAGTGCGCGGGATCGGTGTCGAGGCGATGGACAGCCGCGCTGCGGCGCGCGCTTGGGGCATGCTGCGCGGCGAAGGGCGGTGGGTCGCGGGCGCTTTCTATCCGATCGAGGCTTGATCGCGGCGCGGGGGTAGATAAGCTTCGCCGCGAATCCAGATTTGGGGGAGAGCGTCGATGAAATACATGCTGACGATGGGTGCCTTGCTGGCGGCGACTTCGGCCGTTGCCCAGACGACACCGCCCGCGCCTCCGCCGACGACACCACCGCCGGCAGCGCCCGCCGCGATGCCGGCACCGCCCGCCGCGCCGCAATACGCGCCGATCGCCGCGCCCGACTACAATACCGACGCCGGCTGGCTGTGCCGTCCGGGCCGTCAGGACGCGTGTGCGGTCGATCAGAACGTCACCGTCATCGCCGCCAACGGCAAGGCGAAGATCGTCAAGTTCAAGGCGACGTCGACGCCGCTCTACGACTGCTTCTACGTCTACCCGACCGTCTCGCTCGACCCGACCCCGAACAGCGACCTCAACATCGGCGCCGAGGAGCGCCAGGTCGCGGCGTCGCAAGCCGCGCGCTTCGCCGCCAAGTGCCGCGTGTTCGCGCCGCTCTACCGCCAGGTCACACTAACCGCGCTGCGCGACCTGATGGCGGGCAAGGCGAGCGCCGCCGACCGCAAGCTCGCCTTTCTCGACGTCGAGGCGGCGTGGTACAATTATCTGAAGCGCGACAATGGCGGCCGCGGCGTCGTCCTGATCGGCCACAGCCAGGGCGCGGGCATCCTCAAGCAACTCGTCGCCGGCGTGATCGAAAAGGACGCCGATATGCGGCGCCGGATGATCGCGGCATACCTGATCGGGACCAATGTCGCGGTCCCGCCGGGCGCCGACGTCGGCGGTGATTTCAAGCGCACGAAGCTCTGCAAGTCGATGCAGCAATTCAATTGCGTCGTCACCTACACGACCTTCCGCGCCGATTCGCCGCCGCCCGAAAACAGCCGCTTCGCGCGCATCGCGGACCAGCCCGGCATGGTCGCCGCCTGCACCAATCCGGCGGCGCTCGAGGGCGGCAAAGCGGTGACCGACGCAATCCTCGGCGCAAAGGGCGCCGGGCTCGGCAGCACACCGATGGGCAATTGGACAACGGTCGGTGCCGCGGTGACGACGCCGTTCGTGTCGGTCCCCGGTCTGATCTCCGCCGAATGCGTGTCGAACGGCGGGTTCAATTACCTCGCAGTGACGGTCAACGCCGACCCCAACGACCCGCGCACCGACACGATCGTCGGCGATGTCGTCGTCAACGGGACGATGCTGAAGGACTGGGGCCTCCATTTGATCGACATGCCGGTCGCGATGGGCAATCTGGTTGCGATCAGCGAATATCAGGCCGCGGCGTGGCGCGGCATCCCGATGGCGCCGCCGAAGAAATAGCCAGCCTGAATCCTCCCCCGCAAGGGGGAGGTGGCACGCGGAGCGTGACGGAGGGGGCGGTCAATGATCCGCTATCTTCGCGCTTCCTCCCCCTCCGTCGCCTTTAGCGACACCTCCCCCTGGCAGGGGAGGATAAAATTGCTCAGCCGCGCTGAACCAACCCCGCCAAATGCTCATACAGCCCAGCAGTATTTGCTTCCCAGGTGAATCGCTCGGCGCCCTCGCGGACCTCGGCCGCGGGGGTGCGGTCGGCGAGCACCGCCGCGATGCCCGAGGCGAATCCGGCGGGCGAGCGTCCGACCATCCGGCCAAAGGCTCGCTCGGTCACCACTTCGCTGGCGCCCCCGACATCGGGCACGACGATCGGCGTCCCGCAGGCGAGCGCCTCGACCCAGGCATTGGCGAGGCCTTCGCTGGCGGACGCCAGCGCCATGACGTCGGCTGCGCCCAGCAACGCCGCCATTTCGGCGTGCGGCACTCCGCCGAGCAAGCGGACTCGATCGCCAAGGCCGAGTTCGGCAATTTTCGCTTCCAGCGCGGCGCGATGCGAGCCCTCGCCCGCGATGATCAACGTCGCGTTGGGCAGCGTCGCGATCGCCTCAATCACGATGTCGTGCCCCTTGCGCTCGATTAGCGCACCGGTCGATACCACCAGCGCGCCCTGAACTTTCAGCTGTGCCTTGGCAGCGTTGCGGTCTCGCGGCGCGAATCGGCTAAGATCGACCCCGGTACGGTGCACGCGGATGCGGTCGGCGGGCATTCCCATCGCCACCATGTCGCGCTTCATCGCCGCCGACACCGCGAGCAACCCGTCGGCCGCCTGGCCTGCGCGGCGCACTTCGCCAGCCGTGGCCGCCGCTCGTCCCCAATGGTGAATGTCGCTCCCCCGTGCCTTGATCGACACGGGAACGCCGAAGCGCTTGCCTATCGCCACCGCGGCGGGGCCGTCAGGGAAGAAAAACGACGCGTCGATCACGTCGAACGCAAAATCGCGGCGCAAGTTCGCCAGCAAGGGTCCAAGCGCCTGAGCTAGCGATGCGGTGAAAAAGCGCCCTGCCGTGCCGGGCATGGCGAGGAAGTGCGGGCGGTAGACGTCGATGCCCTTCCACTGTTCACCAAGCGGCAGCTTGGCGAGCGCGGCATGCCGACCGCGCCGGCTGAGCGGGAACGGTGGCAGGCCGACCGGCGCGACGACGCGAAGTTCGACATCGGGATGCGCGGCAAGCCCGAGCGCCTGGCGCTCAACGAACACCCCGAAATTGCGCCGCGTAGCGTCGGGGAAAAGGGTCGATAGCGTCAGGACGCGCAGCATCCGAGGACCTTAACGGTAAGATGGTTAACGGGCGCGTAACTGCCCACTGGATCGCCCAATCCACAATCGTCATGGGGCTAGCGTCATGGGGCTAGATTCTTTTGTCGCCCGGATAGGCGAACAACAGGTCACTGCCTGCACTTGCCGTCAGGTGAGCAGTGCCCGTCACCGTCAAGCACTCGCCGGCCCGCCAAGCCACGCCGTCCACCACGCCCTCACCCTCGAGCGGGGTGAGCCAGCCGGTGACGCCATCGGGTAGCGCAATGTCGTGGTCCCCGCCTGCCCAGCGCTCGAGCACGAACTTGGGGCCCTCGCACAGGATCGTGCGTCCGTTGCTCACCTCGCCGACGATCGGCCGGGGCGTGATCGGGTGGGGGTCGGCGACCGCCAGGCCTTCATCGAGGTGCAATTCGCGGTCGGAGCCGTAGTCATACAGCCGATACGTCAAATCGACGTTCTGCTGCGTCTCGACCAGCGTGATGCCGCCGCCGATCGCGTGGATCGTGCCGGCCGGACAATACAGGAAATCGCCCGCCTTCACCTTTTTCCAGTCGAGCATGTCGACGATCGACCCGTCCTCGGCACCCTTGCGCAACGCCTCACGCGTGGTCGGCTGTTTGGTCCCCATCGCGATCGTTGCGCCTGGCTCCGCGTCGAGGATCACCCAACACTCGTCCTTGCCGCGCGCGAATCCGGCCTTCTGCGCGTCGGCGTCGGTCGGGTGATCCTGCACCGACAGCCGTTCGCCGGGGAACAGATATTTGATCAGTAGCTCGGGCGTGCCGGCATCGAGCGTCTGAAACCAGATCTCGCCGATCGGCGGCGCGTCGGGCGCGGGATTGGCGAATCCCGGCCACAGATCGTGCCGTCCCCACGGCTTTTCGACGCGCTTGGTGGCGAGCAAGGTGGCGGTCATTCGGTTCGGCCCTCCCGGTATTCGGTAAAGCGCGCCAACGCGCAGACGCGACGTGCGATCCTTGCTGCGAAAAAACCATACGCGAAAAGCATTGTTCGCATCCCCGACGCTCGGCTAAGGCACCGGTCCATGCGTATTCTCCAGTCCCGCTCGCTCGCTCTCGCGCTGATCGCCGCTCTTGCCCTCCCCGTCGCCGGATGCGCGGGCCGTGGCGGTCTCAAGAAGGGCGATGTCCCCTATGTCGCCCGCGACGTCGGCACGCTCTATTCGCTCGCCAAGCGGCGGCTCGACCAGGGACGCTATAAGGAAGCCGCGGTGCTGTTCGACGAAGTCGAGCGCCAGCACCCCTATTCGATCTGGGCGCGCCGCGCGCAGCTGATGAGCGCGTTCAGCTATTATATGGACCAGAGCTACACCGAATCGATTCAGTCGGCGCAGCGTTTCATCTCGGTCCATCCGGGCAACCGCGACGCGCCCTACGCTTATTACCTCGTCGCGCTCGGCTATTACGAGCAGATCGCCGACGTGACGCGCGACCAGAAGATCACGCAACAGGCGCAGGACGCGCTGGGTGAGCTGGTCCTCCGTTATCCCAATTCCAAATACGCCGCCGACGCACGGCTCAAGATCGATTTGGTGCGCGACCATTTGGCCGGCAAGGAAATGGAGATTGGCCGCTTCTACGAAACGCGCGGGCAATGGCTGGCGGCGACGCTCCGCTTCCGCACGGTGATCGACACGTATCAAACCACCACCCACATTCCCGAAGCGCTGATGCGACTGACCGAGACCTATCTCGCGCTCGGCGTGCCCGAGGAAGCGCAGAAGGCGGCGGCGGTGCTGGGCGCCAATTATCCGGGCACCGATTGGTACAAGCGCGCCTACAAGCTGATGCAGGATCACCCGTTTACGCCCGCCAGACCGTTGGCGGCGGGCGAATTGCCGATTCCGCTCGGCATGAAGGACGCGCAGCCGGTGGCACCGGGCACGCCAGGCGTCGCGCCGCAGGATCAGGGCGCCGGATCGACCGGCACCAGCAACACCGGTGGCGCGGGCAGCGGGCCGCCGAAGTAAGGGATGACCCGGCGGCGGACTTGCCGGTAAGGAAAGCGCGATGCTGACCGCGCTCGCCATTCGTGACGTCGTGCTGATCGAGGCGCTCGAACTCGAGTTCGGCAGCGGGCTCGGCGTGCTGACCGGCGAGACGGGGGCGGGCAAGTCGATCCTGCTCGACGCGCTGGGGCTGGCGCTCGGCGACCGGGCCGATAGCGGGCTGGTGCGGCAAGGCGCGGCGCAGGCGGTGGTGACCGCGAGCTTCGACACGCCGCACGCCGACGGGCCGATCGCGGCGTTGCTCACCGATAATGGTTTCGACGTCGAGCCAGGCGAGCCGCTGATCGTCCGCCGCATCGTCAAGGCCGATGGCGGCAGCCGTGGCTTCGTCAACGACCAGCCGGCGTCGGCCGGATTGCTCCGTGATCTCGCGCAACATTTGGTCGAGGTGCACGGCCAGCACGACGATCGCGGGCTGCTCGCGCCGGCGGGGCATCGCACGCTACTCGATGCGTTCGGGCGGTGTCGGTCGGGCAATGTCGCTGATGCGTATCGGGCTTGGCGTGACGCCGAGCAGGCGCTGACCGACGCCTGCGCGCAAGTCGATGCGGCGGCGCGCGACCGCGATTATCTCGAACATGCTGTGGGTGAGTTGCGGCAGTTGGCCCCCGAGCCCGGCGAGGAGGAGGCGCTCGCCGAGCGCCGCCGCACGATGCAGCGCGCGGAGAAGATCGCCGACGACATGGCGTCGCTCGACACGTGGCTCGGCGGGTCGGATGGCGGGCTTGCCCAGTTGCGCCAGGCGGCGCGCGCGCTCGAGCGCATCGCAGACGCGCATCCCGCGCTCGCCGAGGCGCTGGCGGCAATCGACCGCGCGATCAACGAAGGGTCGCTCGCCGAAGACAGCGTCACGGCGGCGCGCCAGGCGTTGCAGTTCGATCCACGCGCCCTGGAGGACGATGAGACCCGGTTGTTCGACCTCCGCGCTATGGCGCGTAAGCATCGCGTCCAGCCCGACGACCTCGCCGCGCTGACCGACCAGATGGCGGCACGTCTCGCAACGATCGAAGCCGGGGAAGAGGGTTTGACTGCGCTCACCGCCAAGGTCGCGGAAACGCGCGCTGCCTACGAAGCTACGGCCGACGCACTGTCGGCCGAACGGCACGCCGCCGCCGCGCGGCTCGACCGCGCGGTCGCGGGCGAGCTCGCGCCGTTGAAGCTCGATTCCGCGCGCTTTCGCACTGTCGTAGCGCCGCTGGCCGAGGAACATTGGGGGGCGGGCGGCAAGGATCGCGTCGAGTTCGAGATTTCGACCAATCCCGGCGCTCCGTTTGCGGGGCTGACCCGGATCGCGTCAGGCGGCGAATTGTCGCGCTTCATCCTCGCGCTCAAGGTCGCGCTGGCCGAGGAAGGCGGCGCGGCGACGATGATCTTCGATGAGGTCGATCGCGGCGTCGGCGGTGCCGTCGCGTCGGCGATCGGCGAGCGGCTCGCGCGGCTGGCCGAGCGGACGCAAGTGCTGGTCGTCACCCACAGTCCGCAAGTCGCCGCCCGCGGCCGCGACCACTTCTTCATCGCCAAATCGTCCGACGGCACCGTCACGCGCACCGGCGTCCATGCGCTCGACGAGCGCGAACGCCGCGAGGAAATCGCCCGCATGCTGTCGGGCGCGACGATCACCGACGAGGCGAGGGCGCAGGCCGAACGACTGCTGGAGGCGGCGTGATCACGCCCGCGCAACGCCGTGAGGGGAGGATCGGCCTCTCTGCCATGATTGCCCCCGCCTATCCGGGGTGGTGGCTGGGCTAGAACGGAAGCTTCCACGTCACCATCGCCGCCGGCGCGCAGACTCCGCCGACGCAATGCTCCACCGCCCGCCCATCGATCGTGCCGTTGCCCAACTTGGCCGTCATCGGCGGCAGCGGCTCGCCGTTTGGCGGTGGGCCGAGAGGGCGCACGCGGTATTGATCGCGATCTTTCCTGCCGCAAACGACGATATCGTCGGCGGATGGGTCGCAGTCCAGAGCGACGCTCAACGCCTTGGGCAAGGTCGGCCCCGCGGCCGGCAGGAGAGGCGGCGCGAAGGGAATCGCCTGAGCGGCCATCAGCATCGCCCCCAACATCCGCCCTGCCTCCTTGTTCGCGCACTTCGCCTAACGGCGAATCGCAGCCGAAATGGGGCAACGCTTGATCGGCGCGCGGCTCGCCGATAGCTGACCGCATGGCCGCGCCGCTCCCTACCGATGATTCTGCCGCCGCCGCAGAGCTGGAAGCGCTCGCGGCCGAGATCGCGCATCATAACCGCCTCTATCATACCGACGACGCGCCCGAGATGTCGGACGCCGCATACGACGCGCTGATGCGGCGCAATACCGCGATCGAGAAGGCGTTTCCGCACCTCGTCCGCGCCGATTCGCCGAGCGTGAAGGTCGGGGCGGCGCCCGCGGGGCATTTGGCTAAGGTCGCCCATGCCCGGCCGATGTTCAGCCTCGACAACGCATTCGACGATGACGATGTGCGCGATTTCGTCGGGCGGGTGCGGCGGTTTCTCAATCTGCCCGACGATGAACCGGTGGCGCTGACTGCCGAGCCGAAGATCGACGGCCTGTCCTGCTCGCTGCGCTACGAAGGCGGCACGCTGGTTCAGGCGCTGACGCGCGGCGACGGTCAGGTGGGCGAGGACGTCACCGCCAATGTTCGCACGATCGCCGACATTCCCGACAAGCTCCCTGCCGGCGCGCCCGAGGTGTTCGAGGTGCGGGGCGAAATCTACATGGAGAAGGCCGCGTTCGCAGCGCTGAACGCGCGATTGCTTGCTGAGGCCGAGGCCATCGAAAAGGAAGCGCGCCAGTTCGCCAACCCGCGCAATGCCGCCGCCGGGTCGCTGCGCCAGAAGGATGCCGCGGTCACCGCGTCGCGGCCGCTCGCCTTCTTCGCCTGGGGATGGGGCGAGGTGAGCGACTTGCCCGGCGAGACGCAAAGCGCGGTGATCGCGGCGATCCGGTCGTGGGGCTTGCCGATTACGACGCAGTTCCAGCCGGGCGGCGATGTCGACGCGGCGCTCGCGACCTACAAGGCGATCGAGGCCGAGCGGGCCGATTTGCCGTTCGACATCGACGGCGTCGTCTACAAGGTCGACCGGCTCGACTGGCAGGCGCGGCTGGGGTTCGTCGGGCGCGCGCCGCGCTGGGGCATCGCGCACAAATTCCCCGCCGAGCGCGCGCAGACGACGCTCAACGATATCGAAATCCAGGTCGGTCGCACCGGCAAGCTTACCCCCGTCGCCAAGCTCGAGCCGGTAACGGTCGGTGGCGTCGTGGTGCGCAACGCGACCTTGCACAATGCCGACGAGATCGCGCGGCTCGGCGTGCGGCCCGGCGACCGTGTCGTGTTGCAACGCGCCGGCGACGTCATTCCCCAGATCGTCGAGAATTTGACGCGCGAAGAACAGCGCCCCGCCTGGACGTTCCCGACGCATTGCCCGCAATGCGGCAGCGAAGCGGTGGCCGAGGAAGGAGAGGTCGACGTGCGCTGCACCGGGGGGCTGATCTGCCCGGCCCAGCGGCTCGAGCGGTTGAAGCATTTCGTGTCGCGCGGGGCGCTCGACATCGACGGGCTGGGTGAAAAGACGTTGGTCGAATTTCTCAACCTCGGATGGGTCCGCGAACCCGCCGATATCTTTCGACTGGCTCTGCATCGCGACGAACTGGTCGGGCGCGAGGGGTGGCAGGCGAAATCGGTCGATGCGCTACTAGCTGCGATCGAAGCAAAACGCGCGCCCGATGCGGCGCGGCTGCTGTTCGGGCTCGGCATCCGCCATGTCGGCGCGACCACCGCGCGCGATTTGATGAAGATGTTCGCCACGCTGCCGGCCTTGCGATCGACGGCGGAGGCGGTTCGCGCGGGCGATGCGGAGGCGACCGAACGGTTTGCGCTGATCGACGGGGTCGGCCCGGCCGTCCTCGAAGCGCTGGGCGACTTCTTCCACGAACCGCACAACCAGCAAGTGTGGGAAGACCTTCTCGCCGAAGTCTCGCCGCCGCCGTTCATCGTGGAAACGCGCCAATCGCGAGTCAGCGGCAAGACTATCGTGTTCACCGGCAGCCTCGAAACGCTGAGCCGCGACGAGGCCAAGGCGCAGGCCGAATCGCTTGGCGCGCGCGTCGCCGGATCGGTGTCGGCCAAGACCGACCTGGTGGTCGCTGGACCAGGTGCGGGGTCGAAGATGAAGAAGGCGGCCGAGCTGGGGATTGAAGTGATTGATGAGGCCGGCTGGGCGGGAATCGTCGCAGCCGCCGGTTAACGCCGCGGTGATGCTTTTTTGCAACGCAGCATCGTGAATCCGAAGCTGTCCACAGCCCCCGCTTGCGCTGTCACGCAACCGACATATTCTGCCGCCAAGGACGCGCTCAGACCGGTGAAGAGCACCGCGCTTAGCGACTCGCGCCTCAAAGGGGAAACCATGCGAAATCATCTGCTTATCGGTGCGGCGGTTGCCGCGCTCATGATTCCTGCGGCGGCCAGCGCGCAGGAAACGACCTCAACGATTCGCGGCACCGTGACCGCCAATGGTGCGCCCGTTAGCGATGCGAAGGTCGTGATCACCGACGTCAACTCGGGGACGGTATCGACCGCTACCACCGATTCGGCGGGTGCCTTCATCACGACCGGGCTGCGCGTCGGCGGTCCGTACACCGTCGAAGTGACCAGCTTGGAAGGGAACCAGACGGTTACCGATATCTACACGGTTCTTCAGGCGCCTTACGACCTGCCGATCGATCTGGCGACGGGGTCCGCTGCGGCCAGCAACGACATCATCGTCACCGCATCATCGATCCGCGGCGCGGGCACTGCGTCCACCGGGCTGCGCACCGTCCTGACGCAGGACGATATTCAGAAGGTCGCGTCGGTAAATCGTGACATTCGCGACATTGAACGCCGCGATCCGTTGGCGTCGATGGATTTGTCGAATACGCGTGCCGTCAGCTTCGGTGGCGTCAATCCGCGCTATAACCGGTTCACGATCAACGGTGTTCAGGTCGGCGACAATTTCGGGCTGAACTCGGATGCCAATCCGACCGGCCGCGGCCCTATTCCGTTCGACGCCATCGCGCAGGTTTCGACCTCGGCGGTGCCGTGGGACATTCGTCAGGGCAACTTTCAGGGCGGCGCGATCGACACCGTGCTGGCGTCGGGCACCAACGAATTCCGCGGCACCACTTTCTATTCGCTCAGCACCAACGATCTGCAGGGCAAGCGCATCGGATCGACCACGGTAACCGTGCCGGCATACAAGTCGAAGACCTACGGCGCGACGCTGTCGGGTCCGATCTTCAAGGACACGTTGTTCTTCATGGTGTCCGCGGAGCGTAACACCGATCCGCGACCGCTGGCGACCACGTCGGTCAGTTCGATTCCCGGTCTGACGCAGGCACAGGTCGACAACGTCACGTCGATCGCCAAGTCGGTCTATGGTTACGACACGGGCGGCTTCGTCACGGTCAACAACCAGAAGGACGAGAAGATCGTCGGCCGGATCGACTGGAACATCACGGGCGGGCAGCGGCTGTCGCTGTCATACATCAATGCCTACGAATCCAGCACGGTCGCACAAGGCACCAGCACCTCGGCGACGTCGCCGGCGATCGGCCTGGCGTCGGATTACTATCAGCGTAGCGTGCTGTTGCGCGCCGGGATCGCTCAGTTGAATTCCGACTGGACCGACAGGCTGTCGACCGAAGCGCGCTTCATCTATAAGTACAACAAGGTCGGTCAGGATCCGTTGCAGGGGACCGGGTTCGCCCAGTTCACGGTCTGCACAGCGCCGACCAGCGTGAACAGCGGCACCAACCTTGTCAGCAGCTGCGGCACGGGCATCCCGACGGTCGTATTCGGTCCGGACATCAGCCGTCAGACCAACCAGCTGTTCTTCGACACTTGGGGCGGATCGTTCCTGATCCGCTACACGGCCGGAGCGCACCAGTTCAAAATGCTCGCGGAAGTGTCGGCCAACCGCACCTTCAACTACTTCCTGCAGCGTAGTGCCGGCACCTATTACTTCGACTCGATCGCCGATTTCCAGAACCGCACGGCGTCGACCTTCGGCTATGCCAATGCGGTATCGCTGAACACGCCGGACGTCGCCGCCGACTTCAAATATCAGCAATACACGTTCGGCATGCAGGATGATTGGGACGTTACGTCCAGGCTGCATGTCGAAATCGGCGGACGGTTCGACATCTACGCTCAGCGCTCGCCGGTTGCACTGAACACGTCGTTCCTTGCGCGCAACGGCTTTAGCAACACCAAGACCTATAAGGGTTTGAGCATCTTCCAGCCGCGCTTCAGCGCGACCTGGAAAGCGACCGATGATCTTCGCGTTCGCGGTGGCATTGGCGTCTTCGGCGGCGGTTCGCCCGACATCTACTTGTCGAACAGCTATTCGAACACCGGCGTGCTTTCGAACAGCATCAGCACCGTCACGCGCGCGACCCCGGTCGGCGGCAATGCGCTGACCTGCACGGCGCCCTACGCCCCAACAACCGGAACTCCGCCGGTGGTTAACCCAAATGCCGGGGTCTGCACAGCCGCGCTCAACGGTGTGACCGGCAAGAGCATCCCGACCGTCGTAAACACCTATCTGAGCACCGCTACTGCGTCGCTCGCGACAGCGCCGGTCAATGCCCTGTCGCGCGATTTCCGCTTGCCGTCCGTGTGGAAGGCGACGCTGTCGGCCGACTACAAGATCTTCGGCATCAACCTCGGCGCCGACTATCTCTACACCAAGACAATCAATGCCGTGACCTTCACCGATCTTCGGACGGTGCAGATCGGCGTGTTGCCGGACGGCCGTCCCCGTTATACGTTCCGGCCGACTCCCGGCGTGACGCCGGCGCAGACCGCCGATACCAACCAGGACATTCTGGCGACGAACACCTCGCGGGGACGCAGCCAAATCTTCGTGCTGCGTGCCACCAAGGAATTCGACTGGGGCCTGTCGCTGGGCGGCAGCTATACTCGGCAGGACGTGAAGGACGTCAGCGCCGCGTCGTCGTCGACCGCGTCGTCGAACTATTTCAACAACCCGATGTACGACCCCAACAATGCCGGCTACGGAATCGGCGCGGACCAGGTGACGTGGGCGTTCAAGTATAGCGTGGGCTTCGACCATGCGTTCTTCGGCGACTACAAGACTCGCATCCAACTGTTCGGCGAAACCCGAGCGGGCCGCCGCTTCAGCTATACGATGCAGAGCACGTCGTCGCGCTCGACGGTCTTCGGCACGCTGGGCGCTTCCAACTTGGGGACGAACTCGGATCAGCGTTACCTGCTTTACGTGCCGACCGGCACGACCGACCCGCTGGTGAGCTATGGTGACGCCACCACGGCGGGTCTTCTGGATTCGATTATCAACAGCACGGTGCTGTCGAAGTATCGCGGCAAGATCGCACCCAAGAATATTGCGCGTAACCGGGCATTCACGCGCATTGATCTTCACCTCGAGCAGCAGATTCCCACGTTCGTGGGCGGTTCGCGGATCACGCTGTTTGGCGATATTGAGAACTTGCCGAACCTGCTGAACAAGAACTGGGGTGGCCTGCGTCAGCTGGCTTTCCCGCAATATGCGCCGCTGGTTCAGGTTACCTGCCTGCAAACCGCCGGGGGTACGCCGACCACGGGCACCACCGGTGCTGGCAGCGCGTGTGCGCAGTATAGCTACAGCGCCTATCGTGCGCCGAACACCGGGGCGGTGAGTTCGTCGAACTCGCTGTACCTGATCCGCGTCGGCGCGCGCTTTAGCTTCTAAAGCGTTCGCCCGTCCGGCCAGGAAAATCGGCCGCCGTCCTTTGCTGGACGGCGGCCTTTTTCGTGTTTCAGAGCTTGATCGTCAGATCCGTATGGAACGTGCGTTGCGGGAAAGGGTGAAACAGGAAGTATCTGTCGTTGTTGACATTATCGACGCCGATCCCGAGCGTGTAGTTCTTCGCGACGCTGAATTGCGCGCGCAGATCGACGACCAGATATTTGTGGAACCCCTGATACGTGTTCCCCACGACATCGCTGTTATCCAGCGACCCGTACATGCGGCTCGCGTACCGTCCCGCCGCGGTCAGTGCGACGCCGTCGACCGGCCGCCACGTCGCGACTGCGGTCGCCTTCCATTCGGGCACGCTCGGGATGCGCTTGCCGACGGCTGCCGGAAATGCGGCGTTGGCGCGGGTGATCGCGTCGGCATAGGTCGCGCTCCCCGACAGGTCGAAGCGCGGGAGAAAGTCGGTGCGGGCGAACGCGAACTCGACCCCGCGCACGCGCGTGCGGTCGACGTTCTGGACGAAGGTCGCGATCGTCGGACTGCCGTTGAGCGGGCCGCTTTGCGAGATCAAGGCATTCTTGACGGCTTCGGTGAACAACGAAAGCCGGACGCTGCCCTTGGCGTCCTTGCGTTCGAGCGCCAGTTCGAACGAGCGCGCGCGTTCGGGGCGCAGATTGGGGTTGGGCACGGCGGGAACCGGCGTCGTCACGATCTGATAGAGCTCGCCGAGGGTCGGGAAGCGCCATGCCTGGCCGAACGAAAGTTGCGCCTTCCAGCCCTTCGCCGGTTTCCACGCCAGCGACCCTTTGTGCGAAAAGGTCGCGGCCGACCGCTCGGGCTGGATCGCCGAGATCGCCGGAGACAGCGAGAAATTCACGCCGTCGGACGCGCGCCACCATTCGTAGCGTCCGCCGACTGACAGCGTCAGCGTCGGGAGGAACTCCCAGGCGTCCTGAGCCCATAATGCGGTGGTGCGTGTCTTGCCGAGCGATTGCAGGGTGAGCGCGCCCGGTGCTCCGGCGATCCAGTCGATAGTCGCATAGCGGTTGCTCGCGATGCGGAACTGGTCCGAATGCGCGCCTAAGCTCAGCGCATTTTTGCCCGCCTCGTCGGATCGCCATACGGCTTTAGCGTCGAGCGTCGTCCAGCCGGTGCCGTTGAGCCGCGTGATCGTCCCTGCGCCGCCGCTCGTGGCTACAGGCAGCACGGTGGTCGCGATCCGCTGCTCGTCGCGATCGATCGCGTAGCGCGTGCCGATCACTTGCCAGTCGAACCGCTGGCCGCTGCTCGTAGCGGACAAGGCATGCGACCAATGCCGCTGGTCGGTGACGTAGACACCACTCGAAAAGGCGCTGGCGGCGACGGTGTAGGCGCGCCCATCGATGTTGAGCGACCCCGCGTACGTGAGCGTGCCACTCGCGGCGCTCGTCAGGTAAGTCTCGACGCTTGAATGGGTGTGGTTGAGGAACAGCCCGCCGACATAGGTCACGCGGATACGGTCGGTGACGTTGAACCCTGCCTTCAGCTTGATGCGGTCCTGCCCCTGATCCTCGATCCCGCTGGCGCCTAGCACGTGGATCGGCTGGCCGGTGCGGTTGAGGTCGGGCAGCGCGCCCGTCGCGACCGTGCCGGCGGCGCTAGCGGTCGTCGGCACGACCGCGGTGACATAGCCGAGCGGCTGGCCTCGGCTGGTGACGTGGTCGTAGCTGGCGAACAAAGCGAGCGGTCCGAACCGGTCACCGATCGTCACGCCCGCTTGATACGTTGGATAGGTGTCGCGGCGGCCGTACATGTCGAAGGTCTGGACGCTGACGCCGGTGGTCACCGTGGCCTCGAATTCGTCGGGCAAGCGCGTCGTGATGTTGACCACCGCGCCGATCGAATTGCCCGGATAGGCGGCGGAAAACGGGCCGTACAGCACGTCGATCCGTACGATCTCCCGCGGGCCGACGGCGCTCCAGCGCGGGCTCGCCGATGTATTGTTGTTGCCGATCAGCGCCGACAATAGCGCGCCGTCGGCATAGATCAGGCTGCGCGCGCTGGCGCCGAGACCCGATGTGCGCGTCGCGAGCGGCGCCTGCGTATCGCCGATATGACGCTTTCGCACGATCAGGCTGGGCAGATACTTGATCGTGTCTTCGACGTTCATCGCATTGGTCGTGCGCGCGATCGTGTCGGCGTCGGTCGAGGCGCTCGTGTTGGGCGCGTTTTCGATCGTCTGCTTCTGGCGCTGAGCGGTGACCAGGATGTCGTCGCTCACGACGTCTGTCGGCGGCGGCCCGTCGGCCGCCCAAGCGGGCAAGGTTGGGGTGCTCGCCAGCATGGCAAGCGAGGCGCGCAGCAACGTGCGCGTGGCAACGGTCACGGAGAATTCCCTTGCTGAAACACGAAAGGCCGCGTGGCGCGGCAGTGTTCACGCGAGGGCGGGCGGTCCGGTAGCGGGCGGGGGCGGCGCAGCCAGGCCTCGACCGGGAACGATCGCCACGACGGTAAGCGCGCCCCTCCCGGCATAGGGGGTCGAGGGTATGTCGATCGCGAATTGCGGCGGCGCGTCGGCGATGCCGATGCCCGCGAATGTGCAGGGATGGCCGCTCGACTGGTTCTTGCCGGGTGCGTGATGCGATGTGTCGTGGGACATCGTCATGCCCATCGCCATCGGCATGGTGTCGTCGGGCTGCACGCCGTCGCAGGCGACGATCGCGAAGGCTCCGGTCGCCGTCTTGCCGGGCATCCACCCCTCGGACCCGGCGGCGCGCGTCAGGAGCACACACAACGGCAGCATCAGCCAGGCGAACCGGCGGTGCAGCGGAGTAGCGGATCGACGACGCGTCATCGCCAGCGGCCCTACCGCATATTGGTTAACGGTCCAGCCCCAAGGCGGACGGTCCGTCACGCGCTCACGTCTTTCAGTCGCAGCGCCATCGGGTATAAGGACGCCGCTTCATGGCCAGCTTACCCGCCCCCGCCGATCCGCCCGAGGTGGTGACCAAGTCGCGTTTCTGGCGACCGGCGATCTTCTCGCGCCCGTTTTTCGAGGAGCGGAGCAAGGCGTTCTGGCGGCTGCAAGGCGTGGGCTGGGGCGGCTATGTGCTGCTGCGCTCGGTCTCGATCTTCTCGGTCGCCAATTCGCTGTCGTTACAGGTTTTCGTCCAGATTCTGCTGCAGGCGATCGTCGGCTATTGCGTTACCGTCCTGCTCTCGACGCTCTACGCGTACTACCGGCAAATGCCGCGGCTGCAGGAGATTTTACTCACCGTGCTGACGCTGGGAGCGGCGACGTTGCTGGCGGCGACGATCAATGCCTGGGCCTTGAGCTTCCAGCCGGTCAACGGCGCCAGTGGCGCAATGGCCTCGCCCGGCGTGACGTTGAAGAGCATCGTCAGCCAGCTCTTCCTGACGTTTACCGTCCTCGGGGGTTGGACCGCGCTCTATTTCGGGATCAATTTTTACCTGATCGTCGAGGAGCAGAACGACCAGCTCGAACGGCTCGGCACGCAAGCGTCGTCGGCCCAACTCGCGATGCTGCGCTATCAGCTCAACCCGCATTTCCTGTTCAATACGCTCAATTCGATCTCGACGCTGGTGCTGCTCAAGGAAACCGAGCGCGCCAATGCGATGCTGTCGCGGCTCGCGGACTTCCTGCGCTTCACCCTGATCTACGAACCGACCGCTCACGTGACCGTCGCGCAGGAAGTGCAGACGCTCAAACTCTATCTCGAGATCGAAAAGATGCGGTTCGAGGCGCGATTGCGCCCGGTGTTCGAGATCGATCCGCGCGCCGAGCGCGCGCGATTGCCGTCCCTGCTGCTCCAGCCGTTGGTCGAAAACGCGATCAAATATGCGGTGACGCCGAGCGAGGAGGGGGCAGAAATCGCGGTTTCGGCACGGCTCGTCGGTGAACGCGTCCGGATCGCCGTGTCCGACACCGGTCCTGGGTTGATCGAAAACAAACTAGGTCCAAGCCTTTCAACCGGCGTGGGGCTCGCCAATATAAGAGACCGGTTGGTTCAGGCGTACGGGCCCGACCACCGATTCGATAGTCGATCGACGCCAGGGGGCGGCTTTGTCGTGGAGATCGAGATCCCGTACCAGTTGGATGACCCGAATAGAGAGGCCGCATGACGATCCGAACCATTCTGGTGGATGACGAAACCCTGGCGATCCAGGGGCTCGAACTCCGCCTTCAGCCGCACGACGATGTCGAGATCATCGACCGCTGCGCCAACGGCCGCGAGGCGATCCGCAGCATCAAGACCAACAAGCCCGACCTGGTGTTCCTCGACATCCAGATGCCCGGGTTCGACGGTTTCTCGGTCGTGCAGGGCCTGATGGAGGTCGAACCGCCGCTATTCGTGTTCTGTACGGCTTATTCGGACCACGCGTTGCGCGCGTTCGAGGCGGACGCGGTCGATTATCTGATGAAGCCGGTAGAGGACTCGCGGCTTGCCGACACGCTCGACCGCGTCCGTCAGCGGTTGAGCGAGAAGCGCGGCGCCGAGGAAGTCGAGAAATACAAGGAAGCGCTGGCCGAAGTCGCGCCCGAGGCCGCCGACGAGATCGCCGACGGCGGCGACGGCCATTCGTCGAACCGCTTCGAAAAGCTCATCAACATCAAGGATCGCGGCAAGATTTTCCGCGTCGACGTCGATACGATCGAGGTTGTCGAGGCGGCGGGCGATTACATGTGCATCAAGACCGGCGACAACACGCTGATCCTGCGCCAGACGATGAAGGACCTTGAAAAGCGCCTCGACCCGCGGCGGTTCCAGCGCGTGCATCGCTCGACCATCGTCAACCTCGACCTGGTCCGTCAGGTCAAGCCGCACACCAACGGTGAGTGCTTCCTGGTGCTTGATTCTGGCGGACAGATTAAAGTGAGTCGGTCGTATCGCGATGTGGTGGCGCGGTTCGTTCACTAAACACCGAGGAGGGGCGCGATGAGCAGCAACTACGATACCTTCGCCGCGCTGCACGTACCGGGCGATCCGCTGATCATCTATAATTGCTGGGACCCGGGCAGCGCCGTTGTGATCGCCAGGGCGGGCGCGAAGGCGATCGCGACGGGGAGCCACGGCGCCGCCGAATCGCTAGGCTTCCACGACGGCGAGAAGGTGCCGCTCGATCTGGTATTCGACAACGCAAAGCGGATCATGGGCGTGGTCGATTTGCCCGTGTCGATCGATTTCGAGAGCGGGTACGCGCGCGACGCGGCGGGGATCACGCCGAACCTCGCTGCGCTCGCCGCGACTGGCGCGGTGGGCTGTAATTTCGAGGATTCGGTGATCGGCGGCGAGGGCGTCTACCCGATCGACGAAGCGGCCGCGCGGGTGGCGGCGGCGCGAAAAGGGGCGGGCGATGCCTTTTTCATCAACGCGCGGGTCGATCTCTACCTGCGCAACCCGGCCGAAAAGCACGAGGGCTTGCTCGACGAGGCGGTCGATCGTGCCCAGGCCTATATGGCAGCAGGGGCGAGCGGTATCTTCGTGCCCGGGTTGCGAATTCCGGCGAAGGTGGGTGAAATCGTCAAGCGATCCGGTGCGCGGATCAACATCATCCCTGGCCCGGGGCAGGCTACCCAGGCATTCGCCGATGCCGGCGTGGCGCGGGTGAGCTACGGCGGTGGACCATGGTTCGCAGCGATGTCGTGGCTTGAGGAACAAGCGCGGCCGGCGATCAACTGGCGCTGACTTAATCCTCCCCGGGACGGGGAGGGGGACCGCGCCCGAAGGGCGTGGTGGAGGGG
>JBDSED010000042.1:0-11463 GCA_039920225.1 Sphingomonas sp. | reverse complement strand
CCGTCAGCCAAAGCCATTGAGCCACAGATCAGACTCAAACCCGGTACGCGCCTGCTGCGCGAGTGGAACGGCAAGCTCCACACCGTGCAGGTAACTGACACCGGCTTGCTTTTCGAAGACCTCCGGTATGCGTCATTGTCGCACATTGCCCGCGAAATAACTGGAGCGCACTGGTCCGGTCCTCGGTTCTTTGGTTTGAAGAAGCCGGTTCATCCGCCGCAGCGGGAAACGGCGCATGGCTAAGCGCGCCGTTCGATCGACGACAGGTGAGCCCGGCGAAGTGCGTTGCGGCGTCTATACGCGCAAATCGACCGAGGAAGGACTGGATCAGGCGTTCAACAGCCTGGACGCGCAGCGTGAAGCCTGCGCCGCTTATGTCGCCAGCCAGCGGCACGAGGGCTGGAACCTTGTTCCCGCTGCGTATGACGACGGCGGGTTTTCCGGCGGAAGCATGGAGCGGCCAGGGTTGAAGCGGTTGCTCGCTGACATTGAGAGCGGGCTGGTGGACGTTATCGTGGTCTACAAGGTAGATCGATTGACACGCAGCCTTGCCGACTTTGCGAAGATCGTCGATGTGCTCGATGCGCGTGGCGCCTCGTTCGTGAGCGTGACGCAAGCGTTCAACACGACCACCAGCATGGGCCGGTTGACGCTGAACGTGCTCCTATCGTTCGCGCAGTTCGAGCGAGAGGTGACCGGGGAGCGCATCCGCGATAAGATTGCCGCGTCGAAGAAGAAGGGCATGTGGATGGGTGGTCCAGTGCCGCTCGGCTACGATGTCCGCGAGCGCAAGCTGATCGTCAACGAACTCGAGGCCGAGACGGTCCGGCTGATCTTCCAGCGGCATCGTGAGCTCGGAACGATACAGAGCCTCGCCGCCGACCTCGCTGCTCGTGGCGTGGTTTCAAAACGCCGGGTCATGCGCGATGGTCGGCAGACCGGCGGCGAGCCGTACCGCGCCGGAGCACTGAGCCATCTGTTGCGCAACGTTCTCTACACCGGGCACGTCAGCCATCACGATAGTGTCTACCCCGGCGAGCACGATCCGATTGTCGACCGCGAGCTGTGGGATGCATCGCAGGCGCTGCTCGACCGGAGCATGCCGCGACCGCGGACCGGGCGCACTGCCTTGCTCAGCGGTATGATCGAAGACGCCTGCGGTCGCGCGATGACCTCCGCACACGCGATAAAGGGTGACCGTCGCTATCTCTATTACGTATCCCGACCCTCCGAAGATCGGATTGACGAAGCTTGGCGATTGCCTGCTGGCGATCTCGATGCGCTGGTCACCAGCAGCGTTCTTGCACTGCTCCGCGATCCACTTCGGCTGGCGGGCGAACTCGGCGAGTTAGCTGCCAGTCCGCGGTTCGCGTCTGCTTGTGCGTCGCTCGCAGACCGGCTGGAGCAGCCCGTCGCGCTGCGCGTCGCACTCCTTCAGCTGGAAGCATCAGTGGTAATTGGCAGAGAGATGGTCACGGTGCGGCTTTCTGCCCGTAATTTGGCGACCCTTATCGGTGCCAATAATGGGGGGACATTAAGCGGCCGGCAGATCGCACTTCAGATCGAAACGAGCCTGAAACGACGCGGACACGAGTTGCGGCTCGTCTATGCAGCTCCCGATGCGAACCCCGCCATGCGTGACGATCGTCTGATCCAGCTCATCGCTGGCGGGTACGCCGCCTATGACCAGTTGCTGGCCGGGCAGGGCAAGCCGGGTACCACCGATCGGAGCCATCTTGTCCGGCTTGCCCGGCTGCGATTTCTTGCGCCTGACATATTGACTGCCATTGCCCGCGGTCGGCAGCCAGTCGAGCTTTCTAGCCGAGCTTTGCTGCGCATTGCGGAGCTGCCGCTCGCCTGGACTGATCAGCGAGTGATGCTCGGGTTCGGCTAGAGTATTCGAGCTTCGTCGCGGGGGCATGCCACGATCCGCGATCGCTTCCTCGCCGAAGGTCTCAAAATCAATCTCAGGACACTCTGACTGCCAGCAGAGACGGCAGCGCATATGGTGCCGAGAATGGCCCTCGCAATTCACGTCTCTGTCCTGAGTCAAATACAGCCCGATCGCAAAGCGCGCGGAACCGCGGGGTTCTTGCCCGCCATCCCCGCACCGGTCTTTAATGAGCGGTCGCGGGAAACTGTATGGTGCTGCCGGTGAGGATTGAACTCACGACCTCAGCCTTACCAAGGATGCGCTCTACCACTGAGCTACGGCAGCACTCGCGTCTGGCCTAGGCCTGCGGACGGTAGGCGCGCCTATGTCCGCCGCCCCCCGCATTGTCAAGGCACCGCGCTACCAGCGATAGTTCGTCACCACGCCCATAACGACCGCTTGCATCAGCGCCTGGCGTTCGGGGATCGTCTTGTTGGTATCGCCGATCATCACCGCGATCGTATAGGCGCGGCCGTTGGGCGAGATCAGGAAGCCGACATCGTTATAGCCCGCGGTCCGCCCGCTGAAATTCTGGCCGGTCCCGGTCTTGTGCCCGAACGTCCAGCCTTCCGGCACCGCGCCGCGCATGCGTTGCTTGCCGGTGCGCGACGATTCCATCGTGCCGATCAGATATTGGGTCGAGGTGGGCGATAGCAGCTCGCCGCGCTTGAGCCGGGCCAGCGCGGTCGCGATCGCGCGCGGCGCGGCGCCGTCGGGCGGATCGGCGATATAGCGCTGGAACGCGTCCATCCGGGTCGAGGCCGGGATGCGCGACCGCGCCTGTTCGAACGCATTGCCGCGCGAATATTCGGGTTTCCAGTCGAGCCCCGCAGTCAGGCTCTGCAAAGTGCGTTCGCCGGGACCGAAGCGGATGTCGGTGAGCGCTTTTTTTGCCAGAAACGCGCGCACGACGGTCGGTCCGCCGACAAGTTGCAGCAATCGGTCGTTGGCGGTGTTGTCGCTCTGCGTCATCGCGCGCTGGAGCAGTTCGCCGACCGTCGTCTGATAACCCTCGCTCTTCACCAGCGCCGCAATCGGCTGGTTGAACAAGGTGAGGTCTTCCTTCTTGACCGTGATCGGGTCGTCGAGCGTCAATTTGCCCGCGTCGCGCGCGTCGAGCACGGTCATCGCCACCCACAGCTTCGATACGCTTTGCTGCGGCAGCTTCAGATCGCCGTTCGACGTGACCGTCCAGTCGTCGTCGAGGCTCTTGACCGCGATCCCGACCTTACCGCCGAAATCGCGCGTCAACATCTGGACTAGTGAGACCAACGCCTCGGGCGGCTTTGGCTTGGGTGGCAACGGCTGGACGACTGCGCGAGCCGGCGCGAATGCGACGGGCGGCGGCGTCACCCGCGCTACGCGAAGAGGTCGACTGTCGGACACGCACCCGGCGATCGCGAGGCCCGCGAGAACCCCCATTACAATCTTGCCGAAACGCTGCACTGAATACGCCATTGAGCCCCCCGCCCGCTACATTACCGGGAGACACTGTATCGCCCGACTTGGTTGAGGAATCCCCAATATGCACGCCGCGCGATGAACTGCACCTGAAAAGCGGCAGAGCGAGCGACCCAACCAGCTGGAAAGATAGCGGGAATCGCGAAACGCGGATGGCGCGGCGCGACCGTTGTATCGGGATAGCGAAAAACCGTACTCCAAGCCGAGCAATTCGTCGCGGCGGGGCGCCGGCTCGGGTAGGACCCCGAGAGCAAGTCCGCGAACTCGGTATTTCGACGCTTGCTCTCGTCGATCCTCGGTATCGGATAGCAGGGAGCGGAGGCGCGGCAGCGCGCTCGCGCCAACTTGATCCCTTCCAGTAAACGACCTAGTCATCCAAAGATCGCCAAAGATGAGCATCGCATGCGCATGGTTCGAACGTGGACTTTAGCCGGTGTGCTGTTGGCTGCGATCAGCGTCTGCACAGCGACCAAGGCGCCCGATACGCCGCGCCCTGGATCTGGCAAGGCTTCGCGGCAATCGCACCCGATTGACGAAACCGTACGAGCACGCCGAGCACGCTGGGAACCTTGGCGCGCGGCAAATCCGCGTAATGCCTTTCGTATCGCCGCCTTCCTGCGTGAGGCGGAACGCGTCGTCGCATCTCGGGCGACGGCAGCCGCCGCTGCCGCAGTCGATCAACCGTCGGAAATCTGGGGGGCGGGCACCGGTCCAATTTCAATTTGGGACAATTCCGCGGCACCGGAAATGGTGGTGGTTCCCGCAGGCGTCTTCACCATGGGGTCAGCGGCCGCGGAAATGGATCGCACCGCAAATGAAAGGCCGATGCGGCGCGTGGTGATTCGCCGCCCCTTTGCCGTGGGGCGGTTCGAGATAACTCGCGGCGAATATGCACAATTCTCGATAAGGACGCGGCGAACGGACGAAAATAATTGCGTCACGGATCGACCACTTCCCGGAAGCGGGCCGCCCAATACGGTCAACGCTGCGAATTTCTCTCTCGACCCTCAGGGCTCGTGGCGTGATCCGGCCTTTCCGCAAACCGACAGACATCCGGCGGTCTGCGTCAGCTGGAACGATGCGCATGCCTATGTCGCTTGGCTGAGCCGGACCACCGGAAAACACTATCGATTTCTGACGGAAGCCGAGTGGGAATATGTCGCGCGAGCCGGCACCGCCTCCGCTTATTGGTGGGGAGGCAAGGCGAGCCACGACGACGCAAATTACGGTGCTGAAACCTGCTGTTCGGGATTGGCGCTCGGTCGGGACACATGGGTGAAGACGGCGCCTGTCGGCTCCTTCCAGCCGAACGCCTTCGGGCTTTACGATACGGCGGGAAACGTCTGGGAATGGGTGCAAGATTGCTACGGCTCATATACCGAGGCACCCGCGAACGGTTCCCCCGCCGAACAGCCGCCAAATTGCGAACGCGTCATTCGCGGGGGCGCGTGGGTCAATTACCCCCTTTATATTCGCGCGGCGGTCCGCGGCTGGATCAAGCCCGATTTCCGCGACAGCTATCTTGGATTGCGTATCGCGCGAGACTTGTAGCTACGGCACCAGAACGGTGTCGACCGCCACCGGCGATGTCTCCGGATAATCGAGCGTGTAGTGAAGCCCGCGCGATTCGTGGCGATGCAGCGCCGAGCGCACGATCAGGTCGGCGGTCTGGAGCAGATTGCGGAGTTCGATCAGATCGGGCGTCACGCGGAAATGGCCGTAATAATCGCCCACCTCTTCGGTCAGCATCTTGATGCGGTGCGCCGCGCGTTCGAGGCGTTTCGTCGTCCGCACGATGCCGACGTAATTCCACATGAAGCGGCGGATCTCGGTCCAGTTCTGCTGGATCACCACCTCCTCGTCCGAATCGGTGACTCGGCTTTCGTCCCACGCGCGGATCGGCGGCGGCGCGGGTAGATCTTCCCAATTGGCGTTGATATGCTTGGCCGCGCTCTCCCCGAACACGAAACATTCGAGCAGCGAATTGCTGGCGAGGCGGTTGGCGCCGTGCAGCCCCGATTGCGTGCACTCGCCGGCCGCGTAGAGCCCGGGCAGGTCGGTCCGCCCGTCGAGATCGACCATGATCCCGCCGCAGGTGTAATGCTGCGCCGGCACCACCGGGATCGGCTCCCTGGTCATGTCGATGCCGAGCCCGAGCAGTTTTTCATGGATCGTCGGGAAGTGATGCGTGACGAACTCGGCGCCCATATGGCTGATATCGAGATGAACGTAGTCGAGCCCGTCGCGCTTGATCTCGGCGTCGATCGCGCGCGCCACGATATCGCGCGGGGCTAGCTCCGCGCGCGGATCGACGTCGGGCATGAAGCGGTGCCCGGTCCGCGGGTTCTTGAGCTGGCCGCCCTCGCCCCTGACCGCCTCGGTAATCAGGAAGTTCTTGACCTCGAGATTGTAGAGACACGTCGGGTGGAACTGCATCATTTCCATGTTCGAGATGCGGCACCCGGCGCGCCACGCCATCGCGATCCCGTCCCCGGTCGCGCCGCGCGGCGCGGTCGAGAACAAATAGGTGCGTCCCGCCCCGCCAGTCGCCAGGATCGTCGCGTTGGCGGTGAACAGTTCGACCCGCCCGCTCGCGCGATCGACAGCATAAACGCCCCACACGTTGCCCGCGCCCGAGTAACGTTCCTCGTGGCGGCTAGTGGCGAGGTCGATCACCACCTTGTCGGGGACCAGCGTGATATTGGTGTGCTTCGCCGCGGCCTGGAGCAACGCCTCCTGCACCGCCCAGCCGGTCGCGTCGTTGACGTGCACGATGCGCCGATGGCTGTGCCCACCCTCGCGCGTCAGATGCAGGTCGCCGGCTTCCTTGTTGAACGGTACGCCGAGCTCGATCAGCCGTTCGATCGCGCGCGGCGCGCCCTCGACGACGAACTCGACCGTGCGGCGGTCGTTGAGCCCAGCCCCGGCGATCATCGTGTCCTCGATATGGCTGTCGAACGTGTCGCCGGGTTCGAGCACCGCCGCGATCCCGCCCTGCGCCCAGGCGGTCGACCCTTCGGCGAGCCCGCCCTTCGCGAGCACGGTGACCTTGAACCGCTCAGCGAGATTGAGCGCGGCGGTCAATCCCGCGGCGCCCGAGCCGATGATCAGGACATCGGAGTGGTGCTGATCGCTCATACGGTTACCGTCGCACATTCAGGGGTCGATGGAACAGCCTTAAGTGGACCTGGGTCGCGACGGCAGTTAGGCTCGCGGGATGCCGATATTACGCCGCCTGATCGCCGCCATCCTGTTGCTCGTTGGCGCCGGTTGGACACCCGCCGCTTACGCTACGGGGTGCGGTATCGTCCCACCGGGCGAGACGATGCGGGTCACCGTCCCCGGCACCGGGCGCTCGCTGCTGATCCACATGCCGGCCGGGCGCGAAGATCGCCCCGCCCCGCTCGTGTTCCTGTTCCATGGCAGCGGCGGAAACGGCCAGGGTATCCTCGACCGCTCGAAACTTGCCGCGACCGCCGACCGGTACGGCTTTATCGTCGCCGCGCCCGATGGCGGCATTCCGCTGAGCGGCGGCAGCTTCGTGTGGAACATTCCCGGTGTGCCGTCGGTGAGCGGTAAGATGCCGAGCGCGACCGATGCCGACGATGTCGCGTTCGTGCTGGCGGCGATCGACTGGCTAGTCACCGAGCGCTGCGTCGACCGCACCCGCGTCTATGCCACCGGCATATCGGGCGGCGGGCGGATGAGTTCGTGGCTGGGCTGCGTCGCCGCCGACCGCTTCGCCGCGATCGCACCGGTAGTCGGCTTGCGCGCCGGCAACCCGCTCGCCGCCGACAAGAGCCGCCCCGATCCCGCAACGTGCCGCCCGAGCCGCCCGATGCCCGTGCTCGCCTTTGCCGGCGATGCCGACACGACCAATCCGATCGCCGGCGGTGGCGCGCCCTATTGGCAATATCCGATGGCCGCAGCGGAGGCACGTTGGGCAGAACTCAACGGCTGCCGCGCGCCGCTTCCCCGGCGCGAGATCAGCGCACAAATCTATGAGGAAGGCTATGCCGCGTGCCGCAAGGGCGCCGATGTCCGCGCCCGCGTGACGATCGGCGGCAAGCACGACTGGGTGGTCGACAACGACGCGCTTTGGGCGTTCTTCGCCGCGCATCGGCGGTGATAGCCTAGTGATCCATTATCGTCGGCAAAGGCTCCGTGCGCTCGCCTCTCCCGTCACGTAGGCGATATTTGCTCTGGTATTCGCGCCGCTGCCGGGCAACTTCGTAGAGGACGATCCCCGAGCTGGTGCCGAGGTTGAGGCTCTCGATCATTCCGAACATCGGGATGGCGACGCACATCTCGGCGCACTCGACCGCGCGGTCGCTGATCCCGACGGCCTCGCTGCCAAACCATACCGCAAGCTTGGTAAACCCGGTGAAGTCCCCTTCATGCAACCAGATGTTTCTCTTTCCCTTCACATGAGGGGAGGTCACGACGGAGTAAAAATGGTTCATCTCGAGATGATCGAAGCATTCGTCGGTGCTGTCGAAGCGTTTGACGAAGGTCCATTTGACCGCCGAAACCGACGTTTTCGAGATGGCATTGCGCTCGCGGAGTTCCTGCCAGTCGTCGGGCAATGAGCGCCGACTATCGACGACGTAGACCTTCTCGACCCCCAGCGCGTTGGCGTTGCGGATCACTGTGCCGATATTCTTGATATCTGTCGGATTCTCGATCACCGCGATCAGGTTCTTGCAGCGGAATGGCTTGATAGCTTCGGCGCGCTTACGGACCGACTCCTTCGATTTGGTACTAGCCCCTTGAGGTTCTTCGGTCACTGTCAGCTCGCGTTTGCCGCGCGGGTCAGGTTGAGGAAGACGTCCTCGAGATCGGGTTCCTTGGTCGACACATCCACGATGCCATAGCCGTCGCCCTGCACCGCGGCGAGCACTTGGCCGGCGTTCGCCTGATCCTTGCGATAGGTGATTTCGAGCACGCGCTCGCCCTTGAGTTCGACCTTCTGGAAGCATGCAGCGGAGGGGGGGGTGGTCACATCCCGATCGACGGTCAGCGCGACGACCTTTTCTTGCGCGCGCCCGACCAGCTCGCGCGTCGGTTCGTTGGCGATTACGCGCCCGTGGTTGATGATCGCGATGCGATCGCACAATTGCTCGGCTTCCTCGAGGTAATGCGTGGTCAGCACCACCGTCACGCCCTGCGCGTTCAACTGCTTCACATAGGCCCAGAGCTGCTGCCGAAGCTCGATGTCGACGCCCGCGGTCGGCTCGTCCAGCACCAGCACCGGCGGCGAATGGACCATCGCCTTTGCCACCATCAGCCGCCGCTTCATGCCGCCCGACAGCGTGCGCGCATAGGCGGTCGCCTTGTCCTCCAGATGCACCGCGCGGAGAAGCTCCATCGATCGCCGCTTAGCCTTGGGCACGCCGTAAAGCCCGGCCTGGATGTCCAACGTCTCTACGGGCGTGAAGAACGGGTCGAACATGATTTCCTGGTTGACGATGCCGATCGACACCTTGGCGTTGCGCGGGTGATCGTCGATGTCGAAGCCCCAGATCGACGCGTGCCCGCTCGTCTTGTTGACCAGCCCAGCGAGGATATTGATCAGCGTCGACTTGCCCGCGCCGTTGGGGCCGAGCAGCCCGAAAATGCTGCCGCGCGGCACGTCGAAACTGACGTTGTCGAGCGCGACCTTGCCGCCCTGATAGGTCTTGCAGAGCTGGTCGATCGCGATCGCGGCATCGGTCATGCCCTGCGACTTAGGCTTGCCGACGCCCAGCGCAAGTCACTTCGCGGGCGGTTCGGCGGGCAGCTCGGGTCCCATCGGCTTGGCCGACGCCGGGTCGGCCGGCTTGGTGTCGGCCGGCTTGGCGGGCGCCGCGGTCTTGCCCGGCGCGATCGTCAGCGTCTGTTCGGTGGTCAGCGTGACGCCCGCGACGCGATCGGTGACAGTCGCGACAACGCGATAGTCGCCGAACGGCCCCTCGTCGTCGACGCCATAGCCGAGCGCGCCGTCGCTGAGATACGGCTTCTTCGGGTCGGTCGGCGCGGCCTTGTTCCACACGACGAAGCCCTTGTTCTCGTCGTTGGTCGTGCCATCGGAGCGATGGATGACAAAGTCGGCGACGACATCGCAATTGCCCTTGGCGTCGGCTTTGCACCCGCGAACGATCAAGAAGGTGAACAGCGGCTGGTTGGCGACGGTCTTGGTCGTCGCGCTGCTGCCGCCCGCGCCGAGCTTCCACCCGGCGATGAACTTGGCCGAATCGGGGACCGCGACCTGAAGCACGCTGAAGCCGTCCTTTTCGTCGTGGCTGAGCGGCGAGATGGCGATCAACGGGGTCTTGGGCTTGGGCTTGCCCGCGGGCGTCTTTGGCTTGGCGGGCGCCGGTTTGGCCGCGGACTTCACCGACGGCTTGGCGGTCTTCTGGGCAACGGCGGGGGCAGCCATGATCAACACGGCTGCGGCGAAGCGGAACAGCTTACTCATGATCGCGATGTGCGGCGACGCGCCGCGCTTGGCAAGCCGGGGACGGGAGATTGATGCGCTCGCCCGAGCTTGCTATCGCCCCCACCATGCTGCCCCCGCCCGAACTCGTCCGTGTTTCCCAGCCCCGTGTCGCTTGCGACGGGGCGACCGACATTCCCGGCGGCGCGGCGCTCGGCCATCCGCGCGTGTTCCTGCAGATCGACGAGCATGGCTATGTCGATTGCGGCTATTGCGACCGGCGTTTCGTCCTGATCGGCGGGCCGGCGGACGGCGCCGACCAGAGCCAGTTGCCCGACCATCCGGCTGGCGCCTCGGTATAAACCGATTATATCGGCGGGCATGACCAGCCCGACCGACCCCCGCCAGTTCCTCTATCGCGACCAACTGTCGCCCGACGAAGCGCAAGCGCTGACCGCCGCCGCGCTCGGCAAGGCCGACGATGGCGAGCTCTATCTGCAATATGCGCGGTCGGAGGCATTCGGGTTCGACGACGGGCGGCTCAAGACCGCGAGCTACGACACGCATTCGGGCTTTGGTCTCCGCGCCGTGTCGGGCGAGACCACCGCGTTCGCGCACGCCAATGAGATCAGCGCCCCGGCGATCCGCCGCGCCGCCGAGACGATGGCGCTGATCGACCCCGCGACCGGCCCCAAGGCCGCGCCCCCGGGCCGCACCAATCGCCATCTCTACACCGACACCGACCCGCTCGACCTGGTGCCGTTCGCCGACAAGGTGAATTTGTGCCAGACGATCGACGCCGCCGCCCGCGCCCGCGACCCGCGCGTGGCGCAGGTCTCGGTCAGCTTGTCGGGCAGCTGGAACGTGGTCGAGATCGTCCGCGCCGACGGCTTCGTCGCGACCGACGTGCGGCCGCTGGTGCGGCTCAACGTCTCGATCGTCGCCGAGGTCAACGGCCGCCGCGAGACCGGCACATTCGGGATCGGCGGGCGCTATCTCTACGGATCGCTGTTCGAGGAAGCGACGTGGAGCCGCGCGATCGATGAGGCACTGGCGCAGGCGTTGGTCAACCTCGAGTCGGTCGCGGCGCCGGCGGGCGAGATGACGGTGCTGCTCGGGCCGGGCTGGCCGGGCATCCTGCTCCACGAAGCAATCGGCCACGGGCTGGAGGGCGATTTCAACCGCAAGGGCACCAGCGCCTTTTCCGGCAAGATCGGCGAGCGCGTCGCGGCGCCGGGCGTGACCGTGGTCGACGACGGCGCGATCGCGGACCGGCGCGGCTCGCTGAGCATCGACGACGAGGGCACGCCGACCAGCGAGACCGTGCTGATCGAGGACGGTATCCTCAAGGGCTATATGCAGGATAGGCTCAACGCGCGGCTGATGGGCGTCGCGCCGACCGGCAACGGCCGCCGCGAAAGCTTCGCGCACGCGCCGATGCCGCGCATGACCAACACGTTCATGAAGGGCGGGAAGGACGATCCCGCCGAGCTGATGTCCCGCGTCCAGCGAGGCATCTTTGCCAAGGCGTTCGGCGGCGGCCAGGTCGACATCGTCAGCGGCAAGTTCGTGTTCAGCTGCACCGAGGCGTATCTGATCGAGGACGGCAAGCTCGGCGCGCCGATCAAGGGCGCGACGCTAATCGGCGACGGCC
>JBDSED010000041.1:0-15245 GCA_039920225.1 Sphingomonas sp. | reverse complement strand
CGGCGGACGGTTTTGGTTCGATCTCGTCGCCTATCACCTGCGCGAGCAGGCGCGGAGCCGCGTTGCGGTGATGTGGAGTCTTGGTCTGGCGGTGATGATCGCGGCGATCGCGGTGCTGTTCTACCGCTAGCCAACACCGTTTCTCCCGCGAAGGCGGGAGCCCAGGGTTACAAGCGATGTCGCTCGTGATTCTGGATTCCCGCCTTCGCGGGAAAACAGATCAGACGGGTCAACCTGCCCGAAACGTCAGACCTGCTTTCGCGACCAGCCGTTCGCGCAATTGGTCGCCCATCAGCGCACCGGGGGTCCAGATGCCCCCGTCGCCCTTCACGTCCTGCACCAGACACAGCGCGCTCTCGGCGATCATCTTGCTGGTCGATCCATAGCCCGGATCGCGGTCGCCGGTGACGACGCATTCGACGCGCCCGCCGTCGGGATATTCGCCGACGAAGATGATGTCGTAATGCCCCGAGTCGCGGTCTTCCTTCGACGGGCCTTCGCCCGGTTTCGGACCCTTGTCGCCGGCGAGCGGATTGATCTTGGCGATCGCTTCGGCGGCCGCCTTGCCGATATCGCCGAGCCCCGCGACCATCATTTCGTCATAGACGAAGTCCGCGCCGAACTGCTCGCCGAGCAGGAAGTTGGTGCGGTGAACGTTCTTGGTGTTGATCGGCGCCATGATGAACGGCGCGACCCACGCGCCGATCGCGCTGTCATATTCGGGGATCAGCCCGGTCGGCTGGTGCGGCCCCTTGAAACCAGGAGTCAGCGCGAACGGACTGGTGAGGAGCGCGACGATCCGCGGATCGCGAGCCGCGGCGGCGAGCGTCGCCTTCAGGCTGGCCGCGGTGCCGCCGGAAAAGCCGCCCTTCATCACGCGGACGCGGCCCTTGACGCGCGGCGCGGGCTTGCCGTGCTTGGCGGTCGCGCATTGCTGGAGCGTCAGCACGCCGAGGTCGAACGGGATCGAATCGAAGCCGCAGCTAAACACGATCCGCGCGCCGCTGGCCTTGGCGGCATCGTGATGTGCGTCGATCATGTGGCGCATCCAGGCGGGCTCGCCGCACAGATCGACATAGGCGGTGCCGGTCGCGGCGCAGGCGGCGACCAGGTCGCTGCCGTACAGCTGATACGGGCCGACGGTCGAGATGACGACGGTGGCGCGCTCGCACATCGTCTTGAGGCTCGCCGGGTCGTCCGAATTGGCGGTGATCAGCGTCGTGCCGGCGGGCGCGCCGATCAGGTCGCGGACTTCCTCGAGTTTCGACAGCGACCGCCCGGCCATCGCCCATTTGACGCCGGTCGGATAATGCTCGCCCAGATATTCGGCGACCAGCCGCCCGGTGAACCCGGTCGCGCCGTAGACGATGATGTCGAATTCGCGCGCCATTCACTCTCTCCCCGGTCAGGCAGCCTCGCTGAACTGCAACGCGGCCAATCTAGCATATAATCCGCCGCGCGCATTGAGGCTGGAGTGCGTGCCTTCCTCGACGATGCGGCCGTCGTCCATCACGATGATCCGCCCCGCCGCGCGCACCGTCGCGAGGCGGTGTGCGATGACGAGCGTGGTGCGTCCGCTCATCAATCGTTCGAGCGCTTGCTGGACCAATTGTTCGCTGCCGGCGTCGAGCGCGCTGGTCGCCTCGTCGAGCAGCAGGATCGGCGCATCGCGGAGCAGCGCGCGGGCGATCGCGAGCCGCTGGCGCTGCCCTCCCGACAGCCGCGCCCCGCCTTCGCCCATGAACGTGTCGAGCCCGTCGGGCAGCTTGCGCAAGAATTCGGCGGCGTTGGCGGCTTCGGCGGCGGCCCAGATCGCGTCGTCGCTTGCGCCCCATTCGCCATAGCGCACGTTGTCGCGCGCCGACGCGCCGAAGATCACCGTTTCCTGCGGCACCATCGCGATGCGGCGGCGGATGGCGGCGGGGTCGGCGTCTGGTAGCGCGACACCATCGATCGAGATGCTGCCCGACTGCGGATCGTAAAAACGCTGGATCAGCTGGAACAGCGTCGTTTTGCCCGCGCCCGACGGCCCGACCACGGCGACGGTCTCCCCCGGCAAGACATTGAGCGAGAAGTCGTGCAGCGCCGACACATCCTGACGGGTCGGGTAGCGGAACGCGACATGGTCGAACCGGATCGCGCCGCGCGCCGGCTCGGGCAGTGCGACGGGATTGGCGGGCGCGCGAATCTCCGGTTCCTCGGCAAGCAATTCGCTCAACCGTTCGGCGGCCCCTGCTGCGCGGAGCAAGTCACTGTAAACGTCGGACAGCGCACCGAAAGCACCCGTCGTGAGGATCGCGTAGCCGATGAACGACGTAAGTGTGCCGGCTGACATCTGGCCCGCCGCGACGGCCGAAGCGGAACCCCAAAGCAACAGGGTCACGGCCCCGAAGATCAGGGTGATGAAGAACGCGGTCAGCACGGCGCGAATAAAAATTCGCCGCTTGGCGGCGCTGAATCCATGTCCAACCGTATCGGCAAAGCGCTGAGCCTCGCGCCGTTCCTGGCCAAACGCCTGCACGACCTTCATCGCAGAGAATACCTCGACGGCGTTGGCGCCGATGTCGGCGATCCGGTCCTGGCTGGTGCGCGAGGTGGCTCGCAGCCGGCGACCCAGGATCAAGATAGGCGCGAGGACGACCGGAATGCCGATCAGCATCATGGCAGCATATTGGGGCGCGAGGGTGAACATCATCACCGTGCCGCCGATGCCTGTGATGATGTTGCGCAGCGCGACGGAGACGGTGGTCCCGACCGCCATTTCGATCTGCGCGGTGTCGGCGGTGAGGCGAGAGGCTATCTCGGACGGCCTGTTTTCCTCAAACCACCGTGGCGCCAGCCGCAAGAGGTTCGCCTGGACCGCTATGCGCACGTCTGCAACGGTCCGTTCGCCAAGCCACGATACGAAATAGAAGCGGACCGCGGTCGCCAAACCCAACACGCCAACGACAGCGAGCAGCCGATAGAATACAGCGTCGACATGGGTCATATCGGCGCCATGCGTGAAGCCGCGATCGATCAACGGCTTCAACATGCCGGGAAACGACAGCGTCGCTGCCGACGTCATCAGTAACGCTAGCAGCGCAATGCAGAGCTGCAGCGGATAGCGGCTGGCATAATGCCACACCATCCTGAGGCTGCTGAGCTTGCGCCCCGGCTTCGGTGCGTCGGAAATAGGATCGGCCATGGATCTCGCCCTAGAGTGCGTGTTGCGCCCCTGCAACGATCCATCCGCAAAGGCGTTGTGTGCGGTGCAACACGCGCCTAAGTTAACTCAGGTAAAAGGTTACCATGTATCGAGGGCAGATGCTTTACAACGCTTACGAAATGCAACGGTCGATGCTGGCGGGCGCCAGCGCCTGGGCCAATTTCAGCGCCGAGTTGCTGAGCAATCCGTCCAATCCGTTCTCCTATTTCGGCGGCGGACCGGCGCTGGCGTCGGCGCTTGAGGTGTTCGCGCATGCCTCGGCACCGCGCGGCAAGCCTGATTTCGGACTCGACCGCACGCTAATCGACGGCAAGGAAGTCGACGTCACCGAGACGATCGTTCTGCGGAAGCCGTTCGGGCAGCTGAAGCGCTTCGTCCGTCATGGGGTCGATGGCGGGCCGCGTTTGTTGATCGTGGCGCCGATGTCGGGCCACTACGCCACGCTGCTGCGTGGCACGGTCGAACGAATGCTGCCGTTCGCCGACGTCTATATCACCGACTGGCGCGACGCGCGCGCGGTGCCGCTGAGCGACGGCAGCTTCGATCTCGACGATTATGTCGATTATCTGATCGAGTTCATGGAGCTGATCGGGCCCGGCGCTCACATGCTCGCCGTGTGCCAGCCCTCGGTTCCGGCCTATGCCGCGGCCTGCCTGATGAGCGCCGACAAGAATCCCTGCCGGCCCAAGACGCTGACCTTGATGGGCGGACCGATCGACACGCGCGAGGCGCCGACCGCGGTCAATACGCTGGCAACCGAGCGCCCCTTCTCTTGGTTCGAGCAGAACGTCATCGCGACGGTGCCGATGAACTATCCGGGCGCGGGGCGGCGGGTCTATCCGGGTTTCCTTCAGCTCGCCGGGTTCATGACGATGAACCTCGGCAACCACATGGTTTCGCATTGGGAGATGTTCAAACACCTCGTCCAGGGCGATGGCGATGGCGCCGATGCGACCAAGGATTTCTACGAGGAATATCGCTCGGTCTGCGACATGACCGCCGAATTCTACCTCCAGACGATCGACGTGGTGTTCCAGCACCACAAGCTACCCAAGGGAGAGATGACGCATCGCGGGCGCAAGGTCGATCCGGCGGCGATCAAGGACATCGCGCTGCTGGCGATCGAGGGCGAGCGCGACGATATTTCGGGGCTCGGCCAGACCAAGGCGGCGCTGACGATCAGTTCGAACGTACCCGCCGAGATGAAGAAGCACTACGTCGCCGATGCCGGACACTACGGCATCTTCAACGGCAGCAAGTGGCGTACCAAGATCGCGCCGATCGTGGAAAAGTGGATTGCCGCGCACGACGCGTGATCGCGATTATCCCGCCTTTGCGAGCGTAGCGAAGCAATCCACGGTGTCGCGAGACGCTGGATTGCTTCGCTACGCTCGCAATATCGGGATTTAGCTTGTCTGTGTGAGCAAGGCGGTGATCGCCTGGTCAATCTCCGGCCAGGCATAGGTTTCCAGCTTTTGGCCGTTGAGCAGGAACGTCGGCGTGCCGGTTACGCCGAAATCCTTGTTCGCCTTGTCTTCGCGTGACTGCTGCAGTGTCATCGCCGCGACGTTCGAGGCACAGGCGGCAACTTGCGCGCGAGTTAGCCCGTGCGTCGTCGCGAAGGCGGTGAAGCCCCATTGATCGGCGAACTTGACCCGATCCGCCGCAGTGGCGTTGGGATTGGTCGTCGGGTTGGCCTCGGCCCATGCCACATATCCCGCCGCCAG
The DNA here is from genome assembly GCA_039920225.1 of Sphingomonas sp. Classification (GTDB taxonomy): domain Bacteria; phylum Pseudomonadota; class Alphaproteobacteria; order Sphingomonadales; family Sphingomonadaceae; genus Sphingomonas. The sequence continues at coordinate 10,310 of JBDSED010000041.1, read as the reverse complement.
CGTCGCTTGGCCGTCGTAGAAATCGTCCGAGAATTTGACGAAACGCGCCGGACCCGCACAGCGCAGCAAGGCGTGCAGGATCGGGTCGGCGCTGTGCACCGCGAACGGCCGGAATTCGAAGCTCATCGTACCCGTCGCGATCCGCGCGCGTATCCCGGCGATCGCCTGCTGATGTACGGCCTGGCAATAAGGGCAGGTCAGCGAACCATATTCCACCAGCCTGGCCTTGGCCGCCGGATTGCCGACCAGAAAACCGCCCTCCGCGGTCACGACGACGCGCTTGGTCCAATCGGCCTTCACGGGCGCCTTGCGAACTATCTTGCGCGCCGCTGGAGCAGCAGAGGCTTGGGCGCCCGAGGCAGCGACGGCGAATAAGGTGAGGGCGGCGAGCATTTTCATGCCGCCGCCAATGCAGCCTCGATCGCGCGCTGGCAATCTACTCGGCTGTTGTGCTCAGTTTGGCGTGGCTGCCTTCGTCGCCCGCCTTGATCTTGCCGCCGAACAGCATCTTGACCTTGCCGGCCAGCGACATGTCGGTCTCCCACATTTCGGCATCATCCACGTCGAAGCGCAGCAACGCGAGGTTGGGATCGTCCTTGCCGCCCGGAAACCACGCCTCGACCTGCTTGTTCCAGAGCTTGTCGATCTGGCCGAAATCATTGTCGACGCGCGCGGTGCCCGCGAGACACGCAAAGAAATCGTGCCCCTTCGACACGAACTGCGCCATCGCGGGCCCACCGCCGGCCAGGCGGTTGTCCTTGCCGATGAAGAAGAACAAGGTGTCGACCTGGTCCTGGTCGAGCTGCGCGGTCAGCGGTTCGCTGTGTCCGCCATCGTCGAGACCCATCATCACGAACGGGCTGTCGGCGAGCTTCTTCCAGAAATGCTGCTTGATCTCTTGCGTGTCGGCCATGCGGCTGCTCCTCGATAGGGTCGAGGACTGAAACGATGCGGTCGCAGCTTGGTTGCGGCGGGGACCATTCAAGTGACAGGCGGGACGCAGAATTGTTTCTGCAACGCCTCGGTCTTGGACACTTCCTTCGTGGCGTCGTGGCCGCCCAGATTGCCGCTGTCCTTCAGACGACGCCACAGCGCCATATTGCGCGTCGCGACCACGCACGCCGCCTTGCGCTGTCCCGCCAGGTCCAAGACGCGCGCTTGCTGGATCATGCCGATGGCCAGATCGCGGAGGCGCTGCGTAGCGTTCGGCAACGCCGCCAGCCGGGCTTCGCGAAGGTCGATGCCGGCGTTAAGCGGGACCAGCGCCTCCGCGATCCGGCCCATATTTTCCAGCACGACCGCTTCCTGACCGTAAAGGACCAGCAACCGCTTTTCCGCCGATGAATCGGGGCCGGCGGCGAGCAGGCGCTCCAACCCGGTGATGCCCTCGCGCGCCACCGCCAGCGCCTCGTCATTGTGCCCGTTGATGTCGTTCAGCGTGCCGCTGACGTTGAAAGCGGCGGCGCTCTTGGCCAGGACCAACGTGGGTGTCGCACCTTCGCGCGCGATCCGCCGGTTGATCAAGGCTTCGGCCTCGCGGTAATGCGGCAACGCGCCGGGCCAGTCGCCGGCGTAATAGACCGCATCGCCGATTTGATTGATCATGCCGAATTCGAGGTCGGCGGCGCGCGCCTTGAACTCGGGCGGCCATTTGGTTGCGCGCAGGCGAGCGAGCACCCGACTGACGACTGGCACTGCATCTGCCGGCCGGTCGTCGGTCCAGACCAATTGGTATCCCTCACCGATACCGATCGCCAGCAGCCCCAGTCGTGCCAACCAATCGTTCGGCGCGATGGTCTGCGCGCGCTCGAAAATGCCGCGCGTCTCGGTAAGCAATTTTCCCGAGGCCGGGGTGTCGCTGAGCAACGTCCAGCGGTCGAGATCGACCCAGCCCATTTCCGTCAGCGCGTCGGCGTTGCGGGGTTGTTCGGCCAGGATCTGGGTGAGCAAGGTGCGCGCGCGTGCCAGCGATTGCTGCGCCAAGTCCGGCTGCCCGAGGTTCGACAAGGCCGGCACGCCCTGAATTTCGGCGAGGCGGCGGTAGGAGCGCGCGGCGTCCAGCCTGAGATCGCGCCCGGCATCGTCCGACAGGTTCAATCGCTCGAGGTAGCGCGCGCTGGATGCCGCGATCTCGGCGCGCTTGGCGACGGTGCCGGGCTGGCGCGCCAGTTCGTCGTACAGGTCGAACAGCATGAAGCGCGACAGGTCGCGGACTTCGTCGAACCGCTGTTCGGCGCGGACTCGCGTGGTTTCGGCGCGGAGGTAGCTCGTCGTGGCGAGCAGCGATGTGGCGCTGAGCAACACCAACGCCGCACCCGTCGCGCCGACGCCCATACGGTGGCGCGCGATGAATTTGTTCGCGCGGTAACGCATCGTCGCCGGCAGGGCCGCGACCGGTAATCGCGCGCGCCAGCGCTCGACGTCGGCGATCAGCGCAGCGACGCTGCCGTAGCGCTTCGCCTCGTCGGCGTGCTGGGCCTTGGCCGCGATCGCGGCGAGTTCGGCATCCACCTCGCCGTCGAGCATCAGGGTGAGCGTGCGGCCGAGCGCGAAGATGTCGTCCGCGACCGACGGCGCATCGCCGGCCAAACGTTGCGGACTGGCGAACGCGCGCGTGACGGCGCCGGCGGACGATGACGGTGAGACGGGGCGGGACTCGCCGTCGATCAGCTGGGAGATGCCGAAGTCGAGCAGCTTCAGCCGGCCGTCATGGCCGACCAGGATGTTCGACGGCTTCAGATCGGCATGCGCGATCATCCGGCTGTGCGCGTACTGTACGGCATCGGCCGCCTTGAGGAACAGCGACATGCGCCCGCCGAGCGGCACGCACTCCGCCGCCTCGTCGATCGGCAAGCCGTCGACATATTCGATCGCCAGCCAGGGCAGCCCGTCTTCGGTCACCCCGCCGTCGATCAGCCGCGCGATGTTGGGATGCTCTAGCCGCGCGAGAAACCGGCGCTCGTCGTCAAACGCCGCCGCGGCGCGCGCGAGCGCGTGACGCTGGATCAGCTTGATCGCCACGGTCTGGTCGTACAGGCCGTCGTCGCGCACGCCGGCCCAGACTTCACCCATCCCGCCGCGCCCGATCCGCTCGGTCAGCCGGAACGCGCCGACCTTGGCCGGTGGCAACGCCGCGTCACCGATCTCGCCGCTGCCGGGGATCAGGGTGGGGAGGGCGTCGCGCCCGGTCGCGAGTTTTGCTTCGAGCGCCGCGACTCGCGCGAGCACCGCGTCGCTCGCACCGGCCAGGATGCGCGCGCGCTGGCGCTCCGTTGTGGCGTCGACCAGGCGTTCGATCCGCGCTAACGCGTCCCGCTCGACCTCAGCTGAGTGCGGCATCATCGCTTAAATGTTCCAACAACCAAGCGCGCGCGGCCTGCCAGCGCCGCTTGATCGTGCGTTCGGCAAGCCCGCTGGCCTGGGCGGCTTCCTCGACCGTCAGGCCCAGCATGAAGCGCAGTTCCACCACTTGCGCGTGTTCGGGCGATACCTCGCCCAAGGCTTCGAGCGCGCGGTCGAGATCGTGGATGTCCATCAGCGCGGCGGCGGGATCGTCGGGCCAGCGCGTCACCAGCGTCGGCATGCGGCGCTTGCCCGCCAACCCTTTCCGCGCTTCGTCGATCATGATGCGCCGCATCGTCCGCGCCGCCATCGCCAGCATGTGCGCCTTGCCGTGGATTTCCATGCGATCCAGCCCGATGAGCCGGATCGCCGCTTCGTTCGCCAGTTCGGTCGCTTGCAACGGGCGGTTGGGACCGTCACGCGCGACGATGCCGCGCGCGATGCGGCGAACGTCGTCGTAGCAGGACGCGAGCAGTTCGGCGGATACACTCGCCGTACCGCTGCCCCCCGCCCGGACTCTTGCTGTCTCCCCCTCGGACACGAGCGCGAGTGTTGCCACAACCGGCGGCGCTTGCAAGCGCCGACCGGTGTGTCGGAGGCGCGGTTTGGGACAGTGTCGACCGTCGTCGAAAGCCCAATCGCCGGCGATGGCGGGCGCGCTCAGACGAAGCGTATCCGTTGTGCCGGGCGCCGGCGCAGGGCAATGCCGAACAGGCCGCAGCCGGCAAGCAGCATTACCCATGCCGCGGGCTCGGGCAGCGCGCCGGACTGCGCGGCGGCTATGCCGAGTGTCGCGGCCAATATCCCCTTCAACCGCATGACCATCCCCCGATCCGCAATCCATGACAGACCAAGAGGCGTGGGAGGGTCCGATTGCGGGCCACCCGAGCGAAGATTTTTCACTCGATCCCGACCAGCCGCTGTAGCCGGCCTGCGACGCGGCGCGCCGGTTGGCCCACGAAATGTCCGACATGGCGACCCGCCAGCATCCGCGCCCGTCGTGCAGGCGTCATGTCGGCGGCGGCGATCAAGTGATCGAGCCCGTCACGGGTGAGCTTCGTGCGCTCTAGTTCTCCATCCTGATAACGGAGCGCGCCGACCTCGTGGATTTGCTCGTACCAGCGCCCCTCCGGCGCCGGCAACTCGGTCACGCGGACGTTGCGCAGCGCCAGATAGAAAGAAATCCACAGATCATCGTGGTAGGCGAAACGCGTTCCCGCAACGCAGCGGTCGAAGAAAGCCTGCGCACCTGTAAGGTGCGGCGTCCGAAGGCTAAAGCCGTCGCAGCCTTGGCCGATCGTCAGCCCATTGCAGCGGTAGGTCCAGCCGCTGAATGCGCGGTCCGCCGCCGCTGTCTGCGCCGCCGCAAAGCGCGCCACGAAATCGCGGCGATAGGACACGTCGTCGTCGGCGAGGACGAGCACCGTAGGCTCGGCGATCGTGGTCAACGCGCCGAGCAGCTTGGACCCCGGCCCGCAATCGCGCGGCGGCCGGACGATCTCGACGATGCCGCCATGCCACGCGTGATCGGTGACGAAGCCTGGGACGTCATAGGCCTCCGCCTCGCGCAGCAGCGGTCCGTCGGGCAGCGTGAGCACGATCCGGTCGGGCCGGCGGTCGCCGCCGAGCAGCGATTCGAGACACGGCCGGATCAGCCCGATCCGGCTCGGCAGCGTCGTGATGCCCACGACGACCGGCGCATTATCTCGACTTGCCGACCCCCCGGTTATGCGTGCCCCCTTACAATACCTCGAACAGCCCCGCCGCACCCATACCGCCGCCGACGCACATCGTCACGACGACGTATTTGGCACCGCGGCGCTTGCCTTCGATCAGCGCGTGGCCGGTGCAGCGTGCGCCGGTCATGCCATAGGGGTGGCCGACCGAGATCGAGCCGCCGTTGACGTTGAGCAGTTCGTCGGGAATGCCGAGCTTGTCGCGGCAATAGAGCACTTGCACAGCGAACGCTTCGTTGAGCTCCCACAGGCCGATATCGTCCATCTTTAGGCCGTTGCGCTCGAGCAATTTGGGGATCGCGAAGACGGGACCGATGCCCATCTCGTCGGGCTCGGTGCCCGCCACCGCCATGCCGACATAGCGGCCGAGCGGCGTCAGGCCGCGTTTCGACGCGAGCGATTCCTCCATCAGAACCGACGCCGACGAACCGTCCGACAGCTGCGACGCGTTGCCCGCGGTGATCGTGAAATCGGGGCCGAGCACCGGCTGGAGCCCACGCAGGCCCTCGATCGAAGTCTCGGGACGGTTGCCCTCGTCCTTGGTGATCTCGACCTCGTGGTGGGTCACCTCCTTGGTCTCCTTGTTGGTCATCGCCATCACGGCTTTGACCGGCACGATCTCGGCGTCGAAATAGCCCGCTTTCTGCGCGGCGGCGGTGCGCTGCTGCGACTGGAGCGCATAATCGTCCATCACGTCGCGGCTGATGCCGTACCGCTTCGCCACGACCTCGGCGGTCTGGAGCATCGGCATATAGACGTCCTTGTGCATCGCGAGCAGCTCGTCGTCGCGGCCGACACGCATTTGCGGGGTCTGCACCATGCTGACCGATTCGACTCCGCCACCGATCGCGATGTCCATGCCATCGACGATGATCTGTTTGGCGGCGGTCGAGATAGCCATCAGGCCGGACGCGCACTGCCGGTCGATCGACTGGCCGGAAACTGTGACAGGGAGGCCGGCGCGAAGCAGCGCGGTGCGCGCGATGTTGCCCGCCTGGACACCTTGCTGGAGCGCGGCGCCGAACACGACATCCTGCACTTCGGACGGGTCGATCTTGGCGCGCTCGACCGCGGCCCGAATCGAATGGCTGGCGAGCGTCGGCGACGGCGTGTTGTTGAACCCGCCGCGATAGGCGCGGCCGATGGGGGTGCGGGCGGTGGAAACGATGACGGCGGAGCGCATGACGGAATTCTCCTGAATTTCGTCACCCCAGCGAAGGCTGGGGTCTCAGGCCTCTAAAGAGCCGCCTGAGATGCCAGCTTTCGCTGGGGTGACGGGGTTGGTTACTGGCTCAAACGAAAATCTGGCTGATCCATTCGGCGATCAGGGCGGGCTTGTCCTTGCCCTCGATCTCGACGGTGAATTCGTTGGTCTGCTGCCACTGGCCGGGGCGCTTTTCGACCAGCTCCATCAGCTTGAAGCGGCCGCGTACGCGGCTGCCCGACGGCACGGGGGTCAGGAAGCGGACTTTGTTGCCGCCGTAATTGACCCCCATCTTGACGCCTTCGATCCGCGGCTGGTCGGCCTTGGACGCTAGCAAGGGCATCAGCGACAGCGTCAGGAAACCGTGCGCGATGGTCCCGCCGAAGGGAGTCATCTTGGCCATTTCGGGATTGACGTGGATGAACTGGTGGTCGCCGGTCGCATCGGCGAACTTGTTGATCATCTCCTGGCTGACCTCGACCCAGTCCGACACGCTTTCGCGGCCGATCTGGTTGGCGAGATCCTGGATCGTGACGGTGTCGGCGGTGGTGGCCACGGCATTCCCCTCTTGGTCATTTTCTCGCATAGCGCGTTGAACCCCATATGCGCGCCGGGAGCGATCCCGCAAGCCCGACCCAACCGGAAACTGGAAAATGAACGCCGACGCTACGTCTTCTGCTCGCAAAACCATGGCCGCGCAGTATCGTGCGCCCGAACCCGATATTCTAAAGCCGTTATTGGCGCGTGCCGCGCTGACGCCCGACTCGCGCGCACGGGTGATGGGTCATGCCTCCGGACTGCTCGCGGACCTGCGCGCGGCGCAGAACAAGGGGTGGGTGAACCAGTTCCTCCAGGAGTATCGGCTCAATTCGTCGGAAGGGATCGCGCTGCTGTCTCTGGCCGAGGCCTTCCTGCGCGTCCCCGATCCCGAGACGGCCGATCTGCTGATCGCCGACAAGCTCGGCGACGCCGACTGGCGCGCGCACACGGGGGAGAGCAATTCGAGCCTGGTCAATATCGCGACCTGGGGGCTGGTGGTCGGCCGCGTCCTGGTCGGCGAGGGCGATGCGGGGCCGCTGCGTCGCTTGATCAGCCGCGCCGGCGAGCCGTTCGTGCGCCAGGCGGTCGGCGCGGCGATGCGGATGATGGGCGAAATCTTTGTGATGGGCCGAACCATCGAGGAAGCGATGGCGCGGATGCGCAAGCCCGACAATCGCGGCTTCACCGCCAGCTTCGACATGCTGGGGGAGGCAGCGCGGACGATCGAGGACGCGGCGCGTTATTTCAACGCCTATACCGGCGCGATCGACGCGGTCGGGCGCGATCCGGCAGCGGGGCATTCGATCTCGGTCAAACTGTCCGCACTTCATCCCCGCTACGAGGTCACGCAATACGACCGCTGCGTCCCCGCGCTGACCGAAATGCTCGAGGCGCTGGCGGTGCAGGCGGCGGGCAAGGGTATCGCGCTGACCGTGGATGCCGAGGAGTCCGAGCGGCTCGAGATGAGCCTCGACATCATCGGCGCCGTCGCCGCGCTGCCGAGCCTGAAGGGCTGGGACGGGTTCGGCATGGCGGTGCAATCCTATGGCAAGCGTGCGCGACCGGTGGTCGAATGGGCGAACAACCTCGACCGCCTGATGAACGTCCGGCTGGTGAAGGGTGCGTATTGGGATTCGGAGATCAAGCGCACACAGGTCGAGGGGTTGTCGGACTATCCGCTGTTTACGCGCAAGGCCGCGACCGATGTGTCGTACCTTGCGGTGGCGCGGGACATGCTCGACGCGAAGAACATCCGTCCGGCGTTCGCCAGCCATAACGCGCTGACCGTCGCGACCTTGATGGAATGGGCGGGCAACAGCCGCGACTTCGAATTCCAGCGGCTGCACGGGATGGGCGACGGGCTCTATGAGCGGATGGTGCGCGAGCAGGGCTATCACTGCCGCATCTACGCACCGGTCGGGGGGCATCGCGATCTGCTCGCGTATCTCGTGCGGCGGTTGCTGGAGAACGGGGCGAATTCGAGTTTCGTGCATCAGCTCGCCGACGAGCGATTGTCGGAGGACGAGATCCTCGCCGACCCGGTCGAGAAGATCGCGGCGGTCGGCGGCACGCGGCACCCGAGCATCCCGCTGCCGATCGACCTGTTCGGCGACCGCAAGAATTCGAGCGGGATCGATCTGAGCGATCGTAAAGTGTTGTCCCGCACTTCTAGCTTGTGCTCCCGCGAAGGCGGGAGCCCAGGGTCACTAAGCAATGCGCTTGCGACTCTGGATTCCCGCTTTCGCGGGAATACCGATGTTGCGATTGGGGCGGCCCATGCGGCGTTTCCGGGTTGGTCGGCGACCCCGGTCGAAGAGCGTGCTGCTTGCCTAGATCGCCTCGCCGACAGCCTGGGGACCAACCGCGACGAACTGATGGCGATCTGCGTTCAGGAGGCGTTCAAGACAATTCCCGATGCGATCGGCGAGGTGCGCGAGGCCGCCGATTTCTGCCGTTACTATGCGCAACAGGCCCGCCACGGCCTGCAGCCGATCGAGCTCCCCGGGCCGACGGGTGAGCGCAACACGCTGCACCTAAATGGGCGTGGGGTATGGGCGACGATCGCGCCGTGGAACTTCCCGCTGGCCATCTTCCTGGGGCAAACCGTCGCGGCCTTAGTCACCGGCAATACCGTCGTCGCCAAGCCCGCGCCGCAGACGCCGAGGATCGCCGCCGCCGCTGTCAGGCTGGCGCATGAAGCTGGCGTGCCCAAGGACGCGCTGATCCTTGCCCCCGGCGGTCCCGAGGTCGGGGCCGCGCTGACCGCCGACCCGCGCATCATGGGGGTCGCCTTCACCGGCTCCACCGCCACCGCCAAGAAGATCGCGCGAAGCCTGCTCGCGGACGACGACCGCCCGATCGTCCCGCTGATCGCCGAAACCGGCGGGATCAACGCGATGATCGTCGATTCGACCGCGTTGCCCGAACAAGTCGTGGCCGACGTGGTGACGTCGTCGTTCCGCTCGGCCGGGCAGCGCTGCTCGGCGCTGCGTCTGCTGTTGCTGCAGGAGGAGATCGCCGACGGTGTGATCAACATGCTCAAGGGCGCGATGGACTTGCTGATCCTCGGCGACCCGGCAAATCCCAGGACCGATGTCGGGCCGGTGATCGACCAGGCCGCCTACGACAAATTGATGGCCTATCGCGCAGCGCCCAAGGGCAAGGTGCTCAAGACGCTCGACGCACCCGCGACAGGCCTGTTCGTGCCGCCGACCCTGATCCGGCTCGACGCGATCGAGGATTTGACCGCGGAGTGGTTCGGCCCGATCCTCCACGTCGCGACCTGGCCCGCGGGCAAGCTTTCGGAGACGATCGCGCGGGTCAACGCGAAGGGCTATGGCCTGACGATGGGCCTTCACAGTCGCATCGCGCGCGCCGGCGACGTGGTCGAAGCGGAGGCGGCGGTCGGCAACCTCTACATCAACCGCAGCATGATCGGCGCCGTCGTCGGATCGCAGCCATTCGGCGGCGAGGGCCTGTCGGGAACCGGGCCGAAGGCGGGCGGGCCGCACTATCTCTACCGCTTCGTCGCGGAACGTGCTGTGTCGGTCGACACGACCTCGGCGGGTGGCAACGCGACCCTGCTGTCGCTCGACGAAGGCGGGATCTAGCTGGTCCCGCCCGCGCCGCGTCGGCTATCTGGGCAGATTGGGTTTGTTGCGGCGGTCGTCGTCGAAGTTGCTCGCATCTTGGCGGTTACGCTCGTCGATGCTGGCCCATTCCGCGGCGGTGTGACAGATTCGCTTGCTGAACAAAGAGCCGGTGCTTTCCTGAGAGCGGCAGGTCTTTTTGTTCGGATTGACGGGGTTGCCGTCCTTGGCGAGCGCCGTCGGCGGAACTGAGACAGCAAAGACGATTGTCATCAACATTCGCATCGAAATTCCCCGCATAATCGATTCATCGTGCCGGGCAGCCACAAGATTTTCAACGCGTTATCGCGTTAAGACAGGCAATTCGCAAGCAGGCCAAAGCTTGACCGAGGCGCGATT
>JBDSED010000040.1:0-17517 GCA_039920225.1 Sphingomonas sp. | reverse complement strand
GTCAGGGCCGAATAACTTTGGCCATTGGGACCCCGATAGTAATCGCGCCGTTCACCGACCTTGGTAAACCCCGAATTTCTATACAATTTAATCGCATCGTTACCGTCGCGCACCTCGAGATGCAGCGATCCGATGCCCCGCAGCGCACAATCGCTGACGACGGAACGCAGTAATGCGGCGCCCACACCTTTGCGCCTCATTTCGGGGATCACGGCAAGCAACAACAGTTCGGCCTCGTCGAGGACGCCGCGCGTCAACGCAAAGCCGACCGCGCGGCCGCCTTGCTCGGCGATCGTCAGCCAGACGCCGGGAACCGCCAGGATCCCGATCACCTGGTTGCGCGTCCATGCCTCGCCCCAGCGCGGGTCAAACGCGCCGGCCATCATGTGTCCGATTCGGTCGAGGTCGCGGACATCGCCCTCGCGCAAGTCGATCGCGGCTGTGCTCACCGCTCCGCCATCGGCTTGGCATCCGGCGCGCGGCCGTAGATCGGGCGCGGGGGAAGGGTGGTGAACCCGGGTGGGAGCAAAATTGCCTGCGCCGCTTCGGGCAACGCGTCGATCGCGCCGGGCGCATCGAGGAAGCGCACGCCATTGCCGGCCGCAACCGCGCCATCCAGCCGAGCGAGCGCGTCGGCCGGCGTCAGCGACGCAAGCTCCGCGGCGGCGGCGAACGGGTCGGCGGCAAACGGCTGCATGAACACCTCGCCATGCCCGCCCTCCAGAACGACGGCAAGGCGCTCAAGCGTCGGATCGGCGGCGAAGGCGGCTGCGGCGATCAGCGGCAGCGATGAATAGCCCTGCACCGGCACGCCCCAACCGAGCCCCAACCCCCGCGCCGCGGCGATTCCGACGCGGATGCCGGTGAAGCTGCCCGGGCCGACATCGACCAGGATGGCGTCGGCGTGGCCGCCCTGGGGCAGTTCTGCGATCATCGGCACCAGCCGCTCGGCATGCCCGCGCCCGACGACTTCGTGCGCTGCCGCGACCACGCGTCCACCGTCGATCAGCGCGACCGAGCAGGCGGCGGTGGCGGTTTCGATGACGAGCGTGCGGATCATCCTTGCCCGCTAGCCCAGATCAGCGGTCAGACAATAGTGTTGAACTTCGCGAACTCCGGACGCGGCAGCCGGCCGAAGATGCTCGACGGCTCGCCATGGCCCAGCGTCGACAGCATGATCGAGCGATAATTGGGCTGGTCGGCGAAGAACGCCGCATCGACCGCCGCATTGTCGAACCCGGTCATCGGCCCGGTGTCGAACCCGACCGAGCGCGCGGCCATGATGAAATAGGCCGCCTGCAACGTGGCGTTGAGAAACGCATGCCGTTCACGCGCGACGGGTTCGGCGAACCATGGGCGCGCATCGACGTGCGGGAAGAATTCGGGAAGATATTGGTGAAAGTCTTTGTCGTAGGCGATGATCACCGACGCCGGCGCTTCCTTGATCTTCGACGCATTGGTCGCGCTGGCGAACCCGGCGAGCTTGTCCTTCGCCTCCTGACTGAGCAGCCAGACGAAGCGCGCGGGCTGCTGGTTGGCCGACGTAGGCCCCATCTTCACCAACTCGTAGATTTCGTGGATGTCCGCCTCGGTGACGGGCTCATCGATATAGCCGTTATAGGTCCGCGCGGTGCGGAAGAGCGTGTCGAGTGCGTCGTCGGTGAGCCTGGTGCTCATGACTTTCCCTTTCGGATAACGATGTGAAAACGGTGTAAGGGGCGCGGCCTAGACCGCGCGGACCTCGGTGACTTCGGGGACGTAATATTTGAGCAATTGCTCGATCCCGTTCTTGAGCGTCGCGGTCGACGACGGGCAACCCGCGCACGCACCCTGCATGCGCAGGAACACCTTGCCCTTGTCGAACCCGCGATAGACGATGTCGCCGCCATCATTGGCGACCGCAGGCCGGACGCGCGTGTCGATCAGTTCGCGGATTTGGGCAACGATGTCGGCGTCGGCGGGATCGTCGCTCAGTCCTTCATCCTCCGCGGGGACGCTGAACCCGGCGGAGGCGGGTTTGAACAAAGGCATGTTCGCGCTGAAATGGTCGAGCAGGATCGCCAGCACGTCGGGCTTTAGACCTGGCCACTCGACCCCCGGCGCGGCGGTGACCGACACGAAATCGCGCCCGAAGAACACGCCGGTCACGTCGCCCAGATTGAAGATCGCTTCGGCCAGCGGGCTCGCCTCGGCTTCCTCTGGGGTCGCGAAATCGCGGGTCCCGCCGTCCATCACCGCGCGGCCGGGCAGAAATTTCAGGGTCGCCGGGTTGGGCGTGGTCTCGGTCTCGATCAGCATGCGTGCGATGTGGGCCGGAAGTGGCAACGTATCAAGCGTCCGGCGGGAAATGAATGGTTTCCCGATGCGATGACATGGGCGCAGAACGCACATCGAGTAGTGCGTTTCGCACAATGACGGGCTAGGTTAACTCGATGACTAACCGTCGAATCACGCTCGCGCCTATGACCGCCAACCTCGTTTCGCGCCGCAGCGCCGTGCTGATGCTGTCGTCATCCGCATTGCTCGCCGCTTGCGGCGATGGTGGCGGTGGCGGAACGCCCACACCGGCTCCCACGCCCGCACCCACCCCAACACCGACCCCCGCGCCGGTGGTCGGCGCCGCGTGGTTCAGCTATGGCCACGACGCGCAGCACACGGCAGTGAGCGCAAACACGTCGCAGGACCTCGGGCGAATATCGTGGCAGTCCGCCGTCGATCTGGCGCCGCCCTTCTCGGCTGGCGGCGCGCTGCTCGCCCATTACGGCTCGCCCGTCGTGACGACTCGCAACACCGTGGTGATTCCGGTGAAGACGACGGCGGCCGGTGGTTTTCGCGCCGAAGGCCGCGCCGGCGCGACCGGCGCGCTGATCTGGTCCCAACCCACCAATTACGCGATGCCGCCGCACAATTGGGTGACACCGTTCAACGTGCTGCTGACACCCCAGGGCCGCCTCTATATCCCGGATGCAGGCGGTAAGCTGTTGATACGCAGCGACGCGGACGCGGCCACCAGCGTGCTCCAGACGCAGATTTTCTATGGTGATGCCACCTACAACACCAATCCGGCGACGTTCGACGCCAATGTGTTCATTTGCACGCCGCTCACCGCCGATGCGAACGGCAACGTCTTCTTCGGCTTCCAAGTAACTACCGGAACGAGCCCGGGGGGGCTGGTGAGCGGCATCGCGCGCATTACGCCCGACGGCGTGGGCACGTGGGTAAGCGCTGCGACAGCAGCGGGCGATGCCGCGATCCAGAAGCCGGCAATGAACTGTGCGCCAGCCATCTCGGTCGATGGCGCGACGGTGTATATCGCGGTGAATACGAACATCGTGGCCGGTACCACGCAGCGGGGTTATCTGCTCGCGCTCAACAGCACGACGCTCGCGACGCGCGCCAAGGTAGCGCTCACGGATCCCAACACGCTCGCCGCCGCGCGCATCAGCGACGACGGCACGGCGACGCCGGTGGTCGGCTCGGACGGCCGCGTGTTCTACGGCGTGCTGGAATCGCAGTTTCCGACGCACAATGCGCGCGGCTGGCTGCTGCAGTTCGACGCGTTGCTCAATCCCGTGGGCGTGCCGGGGAGCTTCGGCTGGGACGTCTCGCCCAGCGTGATCCCGGCATCGATGGTACCGTCCTATGCCGGGTCGTCGCCCTATTTGCTCGCGGTCAAATACAATAACTACAACGGGGTGGGGACGGGCGACGGACTCAATCGGCTTGCCTTGCTCGACCCGCGTGGAACCCAGGCTGACTCGATCGTCCCGGCCGTGCAAGTAATGCGCGAGGTGCTGACGATCCTGGCCCCGACGCTCGACGCCGGCTCCGCCACGGCGCGGCGCGAATGGTGCATCAACACGATGGCCGCCGACCCCGCGCGCAAGTCGATCCTCGCCAATAACGAGGACGGCATCCTGTACCGTTGGGACCTGACGACCAATACGCTGTCGCAAAACATCCGGCTCACGGCCGGGCTTGGCCAGGCGTATACGCCGACGTTGATCGGCGCCGATGGCGCGGTCTACGCGATCAATAACGCGACCTTGTTCTCGATCCGCGCTTGATCGGCACGGTGTAAATCCGCGGCGTCGGCCGCCGCGCCGCGCCGCTCCCCAGCCATTGCCCGTTAAGAAACCAGTCCCTACACGAGGCGCTTATGCCGATCCTGCCCCGCGCTCCGCGCCTGTCGCTTCTCGTTGCACTCACGGTGAGCCTGTCGATCCCTGCGATCGCACAGACCCTTTCGCGCAAGAAAGGCGCTGCGGCGCCGACCCCGGCTGCCGCCGCCACTCCCGCGGTCCGGCCCGAGGTCGATCGCTCGCCCTGGCTGTTCAAGGGCAGCGACATCACGCCCGACCTCAGCTGGCATTTCGGCAGGCTGCCGAACGGCTTGCGCTACGCGGTGCGCAAAAACGGCGTGCCCCCGGGACAAGTCTCTATCCGCGTCCGGATCGATGCCGGGTCGTTGTACGAGGACGATAGCGAGCAGGGCTACGCGCACTTCATGGAGCATCTCGTGTTCCGCGGTAGCCAGTATGTCGCGGACAACGAGGCCAAGCGCACGTGGCAACGGTTGGGCGCGACCTTCGGCAGCGATACCAACGCGCAGACCACTTTCACCCAGACGGTATTCAAGCTCGACCTTCCGGCGGCGACGCCCGAGACGGTCGACGAAAGCCTCAAGATCCTGTCGGGAATGATGGAAGCGCCGAGTTTCGACGATAAAGTCGTCAACTCGGAACGGCCCGTCGTGCTCGCCGAGCAGCGCGAAGCGCCGGGGCCGCAAGTCCGCTACGGCGACGCGATGCGCGCGGCGATCTTCGCCGGCCAGCCGTTCGCGACGCGCTCGCCGATTGGGACCACCAAGACCCTGAACGCAGCGACTGTGGCCAGTCTCCGCGCGTTCCACGACAGATGGTATCGACCCGAACGCGCGGTGGTGATCATTTCGGGCGACATCGACCCGGTGGTGTTCGAGCAGCTAGTCGACAAGAACTTCTCGAGCTGGAAGGGTAAGGGGCCGAATCCGGCCGATCCGGACTTCGGCACGCCCGCGACCAAGCAGCCAGTGACCGGGTCGCTGGTCGAGCCCGGTATCCCGACCGTGGTGTCGATGGCGGTGCTGCGCCCGTGGAAGTTCAACGCCGACATGGTGATCTTCAACCAGAAGCGGTTGGTCGATCTGCTCGCGGTGCAGATCATCAACCGGCGGCTGGAATCGCGCGCGCGCAGCGGCGGAAGCTTCATCGCCGCCGGGGTCAATCTCGACGATATCGCGCGCTCGGTGAACGGCACGATGGTGACGATCCAGCCGGTCGGCAACAATTGGGAGTTGGCGCTGAAGGACGTCCGCGCCGTGATCGCCGACGCCATGGCCAACCCGCCGAGCCAGGCCGAGCTCGACCGCGAGCTGGCGGAATATGATTCGGCGATGAAGAACGGCGTCGATACGTCGCGAGTCGAGGCGGGATCGGCGCAGGCCGACAACATGGTTTCCGCGCTCGACATTCGCGAAACCGTGGCGGCGCCCGACGTGTCCTATGCGATCCTGACCGACGCGCGGAAGAAGGGCATGTTCACGCCCGCATCGATCCAGGCGTCGACGAAGCGCATCTTCGAAGGCGATGCGACGCGCGCGTTCGTGTCCACGCCGACC
Organism: Sphingomonas sp.; assembly: GCA_039920225.1. GTDB lineage: Bacteria > Pseudomonadota > Alphaproteobacteria > Sphingomonadales > Sphingomonadaceae > Sphingomonas. Next base: position 11,858 of record JBDSED010000040.1, on the reverse strand, counting down.
ACCGACACCGGTGCCGGCGCCAAGCTCGCCGCGGCCCTGACCGCCGACGTGTCGAAGCTGGTGGCGAAGCGCACCGCTTACGCCGCGGTCGATTTCTCGAAGCTGCCGCCGCTCGGCCCGCCGGGCACGGTCGCCAGCCGCGAGATGCTGCCCGATATCGAGATGGAGAAAATCGTCTTCGCCAATGGCGTGCGGTTGCTGCTCTATCCAAATCCGGGCGAGACCAATCGCGTCTATGTCCGCGTCCGCTGGGGCGGCGGGTATAACGCGTTGCCGTCCAACAAGCGCACGCCGGCCTGGTCGGGCGACCTCGCGCTCGTCGCCAGCGGGATCGGCAGCCTGGGGCAGGAACAGATCGATCAGCTCACCACCGGGCGCCGGCTGGGGATGGATTTCGGGATCGACAGCGACGCGTTCGTGCTGGGCGCCGTAAGCTCACCGGCCGATTATCAGGATCAACTCCGCCTGCTTGCCGACAAGCTGGCGTCGCCGGGCTGGGATCCGGCGCCGATCGCGCGCGCCAAGGCGCTGCTCGCGACCGGTTATGCCGGGCTCGAAGCGTCGCCCGACGGGGTCTTGAGCCGCGATCTCGAATATTTCCTGCACGACCGCGACCCGCGCTGGGGTATCCCGCCCAAACCGGTTGTCGATGCGCTGACCCCGGCCAAGTTCAAATCCTTCTGGCAGCCACTGCTGGCAAGCGGCCCGATCGAGGTCCAGGTGTTCGGCGACGTCAAGGCGGAAGAAGCGATTGCCGCGGTCGCCAAGACGCTCGGCGCACTCAAGCCGCGCACGGTGGCGAGTCCCCCCGCGCCGTCGATCCGCTTCCCCGCGCATAACGCCACGCCGGTGGTCCGCACGCACAGTGGCCAAGATAACCAGGCGGTGGCGCTGATCGCATGGCCGACCGGCGGCGGCGTCGAGGGCGTGGCCGAGAGCCGCAAGCTCGAAGTGTTGGCGCAAGTGTTCAGCGATCGGCTGTTCGACCGCCTGCGCACCGAATCGGGCGCGAGCTATAGCCCGAGCGTGTCGTCGAACTGGCCGATCGGCGCGAGCGCCGGCGGTCGCGTGATGGCGCTGGGGCAAGTGCCGCCCGACAAGACCGAATTGTTCTTCCGCCTGTCGCGCGAGATTGCCGCCGATCTCGCCAAGAACCCGATCAGCGACGACGAGCTGAAGCGGGTGAAGGAGCCGATGATCCAATATGTGCTGCGCTCGTCGACCGGCAACGGCTTCTGGCTCAACCTGCTGGGCGGCGCGAGTTACGACCCGCGACGCGTCGATGCCGCGCGGTCGATCATCGTCGATTACAACACCATGACCGCCGCGGAATTGCAGGCGGTAGCAGCAAAGTATCTGCGGCCTGACAAGGATTGGACGATGGAAGTGGTGCCGAAGTCGGTCGCGGCGAAGGCCGGGCTGACCGTGGCGGCGGGGCAGTAGATAAATCAATCCTCCCCGGGACGGGGAGGGGGACCGCTCGCGTAGCGAGTGGTGGAGGGGGCAGTCGGTTGGCGAATCGCCTGTTGAGAACCCCCATCCGTCAGCCTACGGCTGCCACCTCCCCGTCCCGGGGAGGACTTACGCCTTATACAATGCGTCTAACCGCTCGCCGTAAACCTCCTTCAGCACATGCCGCCGGATCTTCAGGCTCGGCGTCATTTGCTGGTTCTCGATCGTGAACGGCTGGTCGGCGAGGATGAAACGGCGGATGCGTTCGGTCACCGACAGGTCCTTGTTCACGCGTTCGACCGCCGCCAGCAACGCCCCGCGATAGTCGCCGTCCTGCGCCAGCGACTTGAAGTTGCAAGAGCTGCCCGATTTCGCGCACCATTCCTGCGTCCATTCGGCGTCGGGCACGATGCACGCGACCATGTAGGGTCGTCGATCGCCAGCGATCATCGCCTGGCCGATCTCTGGTTGCAGCGTCAGCATGCCCTCGACCTTTTGCGGGCTGACATTGTCGCCCTTGTCATTGATGATCAGGTCCTTCTTGCGGTCGGTGATCTTGATCCGCCCGCGATCGTCGATGATCCCGACATCGCCGGTGTGCAGCCACCCGTCCTTGAGGACGCGCGCGGTCTCCTCCGGGTTGCGCCAATAGCCGTGCATCACGAGCTCGCCGCGGACGAGTATTTCGCCGTCTTCGGCGATCACGACCTCGGTGTCGGGCAGCGGTGGCCCGACCGTGTCCATCTTCAATCCCGCACTCGGGCGGTTGCACGAAATGACCGGCGCGGCTTCCGTCTGGCCGTAGCCTTGCAGAAGCGTCAGCCCGAGCGACTGGAAGAAGATGCCGATTTCGGGGTTGAGCGGCGCGCCGCCCGACACCATCGCCTTGATCCGCCCGCCGAAGCGCTTGGAAATCTTGGGCACCAGCAGCGATTTGACGATCATGTTCATCGGCTGATCGTAGAACGGGACGCCGCCCGCTGCGCGCTTGCCGCCGATCGAGACCGCGCGGTCGAGCAGATAGTTCGATACCTTGCCCTGCTTCTCGATCGCCTTGACGATCCGGGTGCGCAACACCTCGAACAGCCGTGGCACGACGACCATGATCGTGGGCCGAACTTCCTCGATATTGCTGGCGAGCTTTTCCAGCCCCTCGGCGTAATAGATCTGCGCGCCGAGGCCGATCGGGAAATGCTGGCCGCCGGTGTGCTCGTAGGCGTGGGAGAGGGGAAGGAAGGACAGGAACACCTCGTCCTCCCAGCCGAAATCCTCCGAGATGACCGAGCAGCAGCCGGCGACATTGTGCAGGATCGCGCCGTGATGCTGTTGCACCCCACGCGGCGCGCCGCCGGTGCCGGAGGTGTAGATGATGCAGGCGAGGTCCTCGCGCTTGGCGTCCGCCACGATTGTCGCGGGATCGGTCGGGTGGTCGGCGATCAGCTTCGACCATTGATAATGATCGAGCGTACCGGTCTGCATCACGCGCAGATCGTCGATGCCGATGACGACCTTTGCCTCGCTCGCGCGGATCGCGGCGGGGAGGAGCGGGCGGGCGAGCTTGGCGGTCGACACGATCACCGCGCGCGCGCCCGAATTCTCGAGGATGTGCGTGTGGTCGCGCTCGGTATTGGTGATGTAGGTCGGGACCGTCACGCAACCCGCGGCCATGATCGCGAGGTCGCTGATGCACCATTCGGGGCGATTCTCGCTGACCAGCATCACGCGGTCGCCGGGCTGCAGGCCGATCGCCTTGAGTCCCGCGGCGAGGCTGGCAACCTGCTTCGCGGCTTCCGCCCAGCTCTGGGATACCCAGCCGTTGCCTTCCTTATGCCACAGGAACGGCGCGTCGCCGGCCGTCACCGCGCGCGCGAAGAACATCGCGACAAGGTTGGGGAAATGTTCAAGCTGCCGCATGCGGCTTTCTCTCCTGCTGACGGGTGCAGTTACACTCCGCCTGTCCTCCTAAACCGTTCGGGCTGAGCTTGTTGAAGCCGTGTCCTTCTTCCAAGAAAGAAGCGCAGCCCTTCGACAAGCTCAGGGCGAACGGGTAATTCTATTGCTCCAACGCGACTCCCGGGCTGCGCGGATCGGCGGCACCGACCCATTTGCCGTTCTCCCACGCTGCGGCGTTGGCCTTGAGCCCCAGCTTGGCGATCGTCACCTTGTTGCCGAGCTTTTCCATCGCGGGCTTGAGCGCCTCAAGGCTGGTGCCCTGTTCAAGGATCACGCCATCCCGGTCGAAATAGATCAGCCCGAGCCCGATAGCGTCGCGCGGCTCCATCCCCCAGTCGAGCCGGGCGATGATCGCCTTCGCCACCTGCATGATGATCGTCTTGCCGCCCGCCGCCCCGACCACGAACACCGGTTTGCCGGTCTTCGCGTCATAGACGATCGTCGGCGACATCGAGCTTAGCGGGCGCTTGCCGCCTTCAACGCGGTTCGCGACCGGCTTGCCGTCCTTTTCGGGGGCAAGCGTGAAGTCGGTCAGTTCGTTGTTGAGCACGAAGCCGTTGGCGATCAGCTGGCTGCCGAAGGGGCCTTCGACGGTCGAGGTCATGCTGACGATGTTGCCGTCCCCGTCGATCGCCACGAAGTGCGTCGTGCCTGGGACTTCGTTCTGCACCGCGGCGGTGCGCTGCGGTGCGCCGGGGGGCGTGCCGGCTTCGTATTTGGCGAGCGTGCTGGTCGGCGAGATCAGCTTCGACCGCGCGCGGAGATAGGCCGGATCGATCAACCCCGCGACCGGCACCTCGACGAAATCGCGGTCGCCGAGATACTTTTCGCGGTCGGCATAGGCCAATTCCATCGCCTCGCCGATCAGATGCCAGGCAACGGGCGAATCCTTGCCCAGTTTCTTCATGTCGAAGCGTTCGAGCATGCCGAGGATGCCGAGCACCGTCGTCGCGCCCGACGAGGGCGGCCCCATCCCGCAGATCTTGTAGGCGCGATACGTGCCGCACACCGGGGGGCGCTCCTTCGCGCGGTAGGCGGCCACATCGGCAAGCGTCATGTCGCTCGGCGCGATCTTGCTGCGGGTCGCGGCATCGACGATCGCCTGGGCGTTCTTGCCTGAATAGAATGCCTCCGGCCCATCATTCGCCAGCTTCTTCAGTAATTTGGCAAGTTCGGGGTTTTGAAACGTCGTACCGACGGGCAACGGCTTGCCGTCCCGTAAATACAGATCGGCGACCGCAGGGAAGTTCTTCCACAGCGGCGACACCGTCGCGATCGACCCGTTCAGCCGGTCGTTGACGACGAAACCCTCTTCGGCGAGCCGGATCGCTGGCGCGAACAAGTCCTTCCACGGCAATTTGCCCCAGCGCGCATGGACCATTGCCAGCAATCGGATATTGCCGGGCACGCCTACCGATTTGCCACCGGGAAACGCTTGGATGAACGAAAGCGCCTTGCCCTCGGGGGAGACAAAGCGTTGAGGGGTCGCCGCCATCGGCGCCGCCTCGCGCCCGTCGATCGTCGAGACCATGCCTGTCTTGCCGTCGTTATAGACGAAGAACCCGCCGCCACCGATGCCCGACGATTGCGGCTCGACCACGGTCAGCGCGAGCATCATCGCCATCGCCGCGTCGGCCGCGCTGCCGCCCTTGCGCAGGATTTCCTGGCCGGCGGCGGACGCGCGAGGATCGGCCGAGGAGACGATGCCCTGTGCCGAAGCGGCCGCAGGCGAGAACAGCAGAAGGACGAGAGTGAGGAGGAGCTTCTTCATGGCCCCGCGACCGTAGCGGGGTAAGCCCCGGTGGCAAGACGCTACATCACCCGGCGCCGATCGCCTCCTCGACGCTCGCGAAGCCGTCGCGCGCTAGCAGGGCGGTGAGGTCGCGCAGGATGCAGCGCGGCAGGCCGGGGCCGCCGTAAACCAAGCCGGTGTAGAGCTGGACGAGGCTCGCGCCAGCGCGGAGGCGGGCATAGGCTTCGGCGCCGTTGTCGATCCCCCCGGCGGCGATTAGCGCAAGCCGACCTCCGGTCGCCTTGCGGAAATCGGCCAGTCGCTCGGCCGCGAGGCCCGCGAGCGGCGCGCCCGACAGACCGCCATGCTCGCCCGCATTCGATGAGCGCAGCGCAGGCCGGCCGACGGTGGTGTTGCCGACGATCAGCGCGGCGATACCGGCATCGATCGCCGCCTTGGCGATTTCATCGATCTGCGCGGGCTCCTGGTCTGGCGCGACCTTGAGGAATAAAGGCGTCTTGCCCCGCGCCGCTGCCGATCGTGCGAGAAGGTCGGCCAGCGCCGGACCATGCTGGAGGTCGCGCAAGCCCGGCGTGTTGGGAGAACTGATGTTGATCGTGACGTAGTCGGCGACCGGCGCGGCGGCGGCGACCCCGGCTTCGTAGTCGGCGATGCGGTCGGTCGCGTCCTTGTTCGCGCCGACATTGATGCCGAGTATCCCGGTCCGCGTTGCCGTCTGCGCGCGCGGCAGAGCGGCAGCGAGGCCGCCATTGTTGAACCCCATCCGGTTGATCACCGCGCGATCCTCGACCAGCCGGAACAGCCGGGGTTTGGAATTGCCCGCCTGCGGGAGCGGGGTCAGCGTGCCGATCTCGACGCCGCCGAAGCCGAGCCCGAAGAATCCCGCGATCGCACGCCCGTCCTTGTCGGCGCCCGCCGCCAGGCCAAGCGGGTTGGGGAAGCTCAGCCCCGCGACCGTTACCGGCAGCGGCGGCGGTTTGACTGCAAGCGGCGTTCCCGCCGTCCCCCACGCCGCGAGCATGTCGATCGTCAGTCCGTGCGCGCGCTCGGCGTCGATCGCGAACAATAACGGGCGCAGCGCGAAGCTCATGCCCGCGCCAATGGCACTGCCCGGCCAAAATCGCAAAGCGGCGAATCCGTCCAATACGACTCGGGAAAAGTTGAATAGACCAACTGGGCGACCCGAAGGGCCCTGGGAGGGGTTCTTTCCCTAGACGGCTCGGCCTCCCTCGGGAGGCCGGGCCGATTTTTTATGGCCGCCGCGCCAGAAATCGTATAAAAGCGACATAACGTAAGAACAAAAAGGGGCGCGCCTTTCGTGAGCGATATTGAGCTCGACTATCGGGTCCCTGGGCCTGATGTCGCTGATTACGCAACGCTATTCTATCTTTTCACCACCGAGTTGGCGGTGTTCGAAGATATGGAGCGCGCCGACCATGCCCAGATGCGTTTCCGGCTCGACGATGGATTCGCCGAATATCGTTTTGCCGACGGCACCGTGCAATGTGCCACTCCGGTGCACGTCATCGGCCCGACCAGCGCGGCGTTCAGCGTACGTGCAGAGGGGCCGCTGCGCTTGTTCGGTTGGGGACTTACCGCTGGCGGGTGGGCCACGATGCTGGGGGGCGACGCCTCCAACGCGCTCAACCGGATGATCGACCCGACGGCGTTGCTCGGAAGCCGGATGATGGAAACGCGCGCTGCGTTGCAGCAGGCCGCGAACATCGATGCGATGACCGCGATCGGAACGGCGTTGATCCACGAATTGGTGGGCGAATCGTGCGGCGAAATGGTCCATTTCGCGCAACAAGTCGATGCGTGGCTGGAGGACAGCCTGTCGCCCGAGATCGACGATTTGATCGCGGTGACCGGGCTGTCGCGGCGCCAGGTCGAGCGCAAGTGCAACGCGATCTATGGCGCGCCGCCCAAATTGCTCGCGCGCAAGTTCCGCGCGCTTCGGGCGGCGGTGGCGATGCGCGGGGGCGACATGAGCTTCGACGACGCGATCGGGCACGGTTTCTACGACCAGTCGCACCTGATCCACGAGGTCAAGCAGTTCACCGGGCTGACCCCAAAGCAGATCCGCGACCAGCCGACCGCGCTCGCCGCGATCACCGTCGCGCAGCGCACCGCGCTCGGCGGCCAGGTTAAGACGCTGATTTCGGAGACCTGATTCGTCCTGAATCGGGTTGACGTCGCGCGTTGCCACGCCCACATGGCCAATCGGATCGAATTGATCCGATTTGAGATTCATTCGCAACAGCTCGTAGCGCTGTTGCGCGCAGGGCAACAACAATGCGCCTTTCTTCGCTGGCCGATTATGCCGTTGTGATGATGTCCGCCGCCGCGCGGCATTGCGGTGGGATCGGGCGTCTCAACGCCACTGCGCTTGCCGAGGAGACGGGCTTGCCGTTGCCGACGGTGCAGAAGCTCGTGAGCAAGCTTTCCGCTGCCGGTCTGATCGAGAGCCAGCGCGGCACCGGCGGGGGTTTCCGTCTGTCGCGCCCCCCCGCTACGATCACCCTCGCCGATATCGTCGAGGCGATCGAGGGGCCGATCGCGATTACGACCTGCGTCGATGCCGAGAGGCACGATTGTACGGTGGAGGGCAGCTGTCGCGTCAAACCGCACATGTCGCATGTCAACGGTGCCGTGCGCGGGGCGTTGGCCGGGGTGTCGCTGGCTAGTCTATCCCAAGTTCCGTTCGCTTCGAGCGCAGTCGAGAAGCGCATCGCTGATAACCGTGTCTCGACTTCGCTCGACACGAACGGTGTTGGGGTGCCGGCATAATGGCCACCGATTTCAAGAATGCCGAGGCGCACGCCGCCGCCAATAAGGCCTACGAATGGGGCTTCTCCTCCGACATCGAGCAGGAGTTCGCGCCCAAGGGTCTTTCCGAGGATACCGTCCGCTTCATCTCCGCCAAGAAGAACGAGCCCCAATGGATGCTCGATTGGCGGCTGAAGGCGTATCGGTTGTGGCTGACGATGGAGATGCCCGATTGGGCGAAGCTCAACCTGGACCCGATCGATTACCAGGACGCGTATTATTACGCTGAGCCCAAGGCCAAACCCAAGCTGGGCAGCCTCGACGAGGTAGATCCCGAAATCCTGCGCGTGTATGAAAAGCTCGGCATCCCGATTTCGGAGCAGAAATTGCTCGCGGGCGTCGAGGGCGGCGAGGAAGGCGGCTTGCCCGCTCGCCGCGTCGCGGTCGACGCGGTGTTCGACAGCGTCTCGGTCGCGACCACGTTCCGCAAGGAGCTCGAAGCCGCGGGCGTCATCTTCCGCTCGATCAGCGAGGCGATCCGCGAATACCCCGACCTCGTCCGCAAATGGTTGGGCAAGGTGGTGCCGCAGCATGACAATTACTTCGCGGCGCTCAATTGCGCGGTCTTCAGCGACGGGACGTTCGTCTACATTCCGGAGGGCGTGCGCTGCCCGATGGAGCTGTCGACCTATTTCCGTATCAATGCCGAAAATACCGGCCAGTTCGAACGCACGCTGATCGTCGCCGACAAGGGCAGTTACGTGTCGTACCTCGAAGGCTGCACGGCGCCGATGCGCGACGAAAACCAGCTCCACGCCGCGGTGGTCGAACTGGTCGCGCTCGACGATGCCGAGATCAAATATTCGACCGTGCAGAACTGGTATCCCGGCGACGAGAACGGCAAGGGCGGCATCTACAATTTCGTCACCAAGCGCGCGCTGTGCCAGGGCCGGAACAGCAAGGTGTCGTGGACTCAGGTCGAGACCGGCAGCGCGATCACCTGGAAATATCCGAGCTGCATTCTGAACGGCGAGAATAGCGTCGGCGAATTCTATTCGGTCGCGGTGACCAACAACCGCCAGCAGGCGGATACCGGCACCAAGATGATCCACAATGGCAAGGGCAGCCGATCGACCATCGTGTCGAAGGGGATCAGCGCGGGGCGCAGCGACAACACCTATCGCGGGCTGGTGCGCGTCGCGCCGGGCGCGGAGGGCGTGCGCAACTTCACCCAGTGCGACAGCCTGCTGCTCGGCGACCAGTGCGGTGCGCATACGGTGCCGTATATCGAGGTGCGCAACCCGTCGGCGCAGATCGAGCACGAGGCGACGACCAGCAAGATCAGCGACGACCAGATGTTCTACGCGATGCAGCGCGGGCTGGATTCCGAAGCCGCGGTCGCGCTGATCGTCAACGGCTTCGCGCGCGAGGTGCTCCAGCAACTCCCGATGGAGTTCGCGGTCGAGGCGCAGAAGCTGTTGGGGATTTCACTTGAGGGGAGTGTCGGGTGAATACGGTGATCCGCTTACTCGTGTTGATTCCAGCCGTGCCGATATCGCTTTATGCCGGACTATTGGTGATGTCCGGATCCAACGTGGCGCCTCTCGCATATCTAGTCGGCGCTATCATGATAACTGCTCCGCTGGCGCTCATCGGCTGGACAGTCGTCGACCATCGTCGTCGGCGCAGCACGCACCTCAAAGTGCGGTGAGCGCATGATCGCCTTCGCCCTCTCTGTCGCCACCACAGCCGACCCGACCGACTTCGACTCGCTCAGCAAGGCGGTGACGAAGTGCGACCGCGCGATCGTGACCAAGACGGTCAACGACACGATCGCGCGGCACTCGACGTTCCTGATCGACGCCTATGCCGAGCAGCTCGCGATCTCTGTGGCGCGCGGTGATCTCGCCGAACGGCGGCGCAAGCTGCATTCGGGCGAGAAGGTGCCGGGCGAAAAGAGCAGCGATACCGAAAGCGCGCTCAACCTGACGCGCGAAGGGCTCGATGATCGCCAGCGCGCGCTCGACGACCAGCGCACGCTCGACCGGCTTGAACAGGACATGATGTATTATTTTCGCCAGCAATATCTGACGCAATGCGCTGGCCGCGGGAACGGACAATAAGATGCTGACGATCGACAACCTCCACGCCGAGATCGACGGCAAGGAAATCCTCAAGGGCCTGAGTCTCTCCGTGAACGCGGGCGAGGTGCATGCGATCATGGGGCCGAACGGCGCGGGCAAGTCGACGCTGGGTTATGTGCTCGGCGGGCGGCCGGGATATGAAGTGACGGGGGGGAGCGTGCGCTTCTTCCCCTCCGTTCGTGTCGAGCGTAGTCGAGACACTCTACGCGACGCTAGCGACAGGTCTCTCGACTTCGCTCGAGACGAACGGGAGGGGGGTGGCTCCGCGCCCGAAGGATGGGTGGATTTGTTGGCCCTCGACCCGCACGAGCGTGCTGCGGCCGGGCTGTTCCTCGGTTTCCAATATCCGGTCGAGATTCCTGGCGTGTCGAACGTCCAGTTCCTGCGCGAGGCGCTCAATTCGCAGCGCCGCGCGCGGGGCGAGGCGGCGTTGTCGGGCGGCGACTTCCTCAAGCTCGCGCGCGAGCAGGCGGCCCTGCTGTCGATGGATGCGGAGATGCTCAAGCGGCCAGTCAATGTCGGCTTTTCCGGCGGCGAGAAGAAGCGCAACGAAATGGTACAGATGGGGATCATCGGCCCCCGCCTCGCGATCCTCGATGAGACCGACAGCGGGCTCGACATCGACGCGCTGCGCGTGGTCGGCGACGGCATCAACCGCATCATGCGCGCCCCCGACAAGGCGGTGGTGATCATCACGCATTACCAGCGTCTGCTCGATTACGTGCGGCCCGATTTCGTCCACGTGCTCGAAGGCGGGCGGATCACGCGGTCGGGCGGGGCGGAACTGGCGCAGCAGCTCGAGCGCGAAGGCTATGGAGCGGTGGCGGCGTGACAGTGCACCATCAAATCCTCCCCGGGACGGGGAGGGGGACCAGCGAAGCTGGTGGAGGGGGTTCTCCACTAGCGCATCGCTCGTGGCCCGCCCCCTCCGTCAGCGCTACGCGCTGCCACCTCCCCGCAAGCGGGGAGGATTTATGACGTTGCTCGCGATCCCCACCCGGCGCGACGAAGCGTGGCGCTATAGCGACTTGGACGCGCTGGCCGGTGCGTGGCCGGTTGCCGGGCCGGAGGTGATCCGCGTCGCGGCCGGTGAAGAGACTGCGCGGCTTATCGTCCAGGACGCCGATACCGACGCGGTCGCGGTGAAGGACTTCGTCGTCATCCTCGAAAAGGGCGCGCGGGCGACCGTCAACATTCTCAACATCGGCGGCAAGTTCGGCCGCGTGTCGATCGACGTGACGTGCCACGAGGGGTCGCATTTCGAGCTGGCCGGGGCGATCATCGGCGGGGGCGACCAGACGCTCGAGATCGTCACCACGCTCAACCACATCGAGCCTAATGCGACCAGCAACCAGGTCGTGCGGAGCGTGCTCGGCGGCAAGGCGACGGGGTCGTATCTCGGCAAGGTCGCGGTTGCGCGCGATGCGCAGAAGGTCGACGCCAGCCAGTCGGTCAAGGCGATGCTGCTCACCCGCACGGCGACCGCCAACGCCAAGCCCGAGTTGGAGATCTTCGCCGACGACGTGAAGTGCGCGCACGGCGCGACGGTCGGCGAGCTCGACAAGAACGCCTTGTTCTATCTCCAGAGCCGCGGGATCGCGCCCGCCGAGGCCAAGGCGCTACTGCTCCGCGCGTTCATCGGCAGCGTGTTCGACGGGATCGGCAACGCGGTGCAGCGGGAGGGCGTCGAAGCTGTCGCGCAGGCGGCGCTGGAGCGCGTGTTGTGAGTGGGGCGACCGAAATCCTCCCCGGGATGGGGAGGGGGACCGGCGAAGCCGGTGGAGGGG
>JBDSED010000039.1:0-5115 GCA_039920225.1 Sphingomonas sp. | reverse complement strand
CGGGGAGGTTTTAGAGATGGCGCTCGCTGACAAGGACCGCATCTTCACGAACCTCTACGGCTACCAGCCGTGGACGCTGGCGGCTGCGCAGGCGCGTGGCGACTGGGACGATACCAAGGCCCTGCTCGCGCGCGGCCAGGATACGATCATCCAGGAGATCAAGGACTCGGGCCTGCGCGGACGCGGCGGGGCGGGCTTCCCCACCGGCATGAAGTGGAGCTTCATGCCCAAGGAGCCAAAAGACGACCGCCCCAGCTTCCTCGTCATCAACGCCGACGAATCCGAGCCGGGCAGCTGCAAGGACCGCGAAATCCTTCGCCACGATCCGCACAAGCTGATCGAGGGCGCGCTGGTCGCCGGGTTCGCGATGCGCGCGCGCGCCGCCTACATCTACATCCGCGGCGAATATATCCGCGAGGCGGAGACGCTCTTCGCCGCTATCGCCGAGGCCTATGACGCCGGGCTGATCGGCAAGAACGCGTGCGGGTCGGGCTATGACTTCGACGTATTCTGCCATCGCGGCGCGGGCGCCTACATCTGCGGCGAAGAGACCGCGATGCTCGAAAGCCTCGAGGGCAAGAAGGGCCAGCCGCGGCTCAAGCCGCCGTTCCCGGCGGGCGCAGGGCTTTATGGCTGCCCGACCACCGTCAACAACGTTGAGAGCATCGCCGTCGCCCCGACCATCCTCCGCCGCGGCCCCGAATGGTTCGCGAGCTTCGGCGCCGAGAACAACAAAGGCACCAAACTTTTCCAGATCAGCGGCCATGTGAACAAGCCGTGCGTGGTCGAGGAAGCGATGAGCATCCCGTTCCGCCAGCTGATCGAGGAACATTGCGGCGGCATCCGCGGTGGCTGGGACAATCTGCTCGCGGTGATCCCGGGCGGCTCATCGGTGCCGCTGGTGCCGGCCGCCGAGATCATGGACTGCCCGATGGATTTCGACGGGCTGAAGGCGCTCGGTTCGGGCCTCGGCACCGCGGCGGTCATCGTCATGGACAAATCGACCGATATCGTCCGCGCGATCAGCCGCATCAGCTATTTCTACAAGCACGAAAGCTGTGGCCAGTGCACGCCGTGCCGCGAGGGCACGGGGTGGATGTGGCGCGTGATGGAGCGGCTTCGCACCGGCGACGCCGACGTGTCGGAAATCGACACATTGTTCAACGTGACCAAGCAGGTCGAAGGCCACACGATCTGCGCTTTGGGTGATGCTGCCGCGTGGCCGATCCAGGGCCTGATCCGCCATTTCCGCCCGGAGATCGAGCGACGTATCGCCGAGCGGCAGGGTGGGGACCTCGCCCCAATGCAGGAGGCTGCCGAATGAAATATTTGCTGACGATCGCGGGATTGCTTGCCGCCGCGACGGCACTGCCGGTCTATGCCGATACAGACCGCGACGCGGTCGCCGAGTGCGTGGTCGACAACGATTTCAGGGATGTTCGGGCGATGCTGAACACCCTTCCAGGATCGCCCGAGGAACGCCGTGCGGGGGCGAAGATCATGGTGTTCTATGGCGGATGCAACGACAACAAGGTCGTAACCGGCCAGATCGCATGGCGTGAGCGCGCCGAGATCGCCAATGCGGCGCTTCTGTCGCGTATCGGCGGATCGCGTTTCGACGCCGCTGCTCCCGCGCGCGATGGCTGGAAGCTGGCAGTCGCGGGCAAGGTCGCCGGCACGGATTATGATGCAGGTTCGGCGTCGATGCGACAGTTCGGCGATTGCGTCGTGGCGATCGCACCGGCGGCCGCGCTGCGTCTGGCGCGATCGACGCGCGACAGCGGCGAGGAGTCCGCCGCGATCGCCGCGCTGTCGCCTACGCTCGGTGATTGCATCGCCCCCGGCCAGAATTTCAAGGTGAAGCGCGCCGACCTCCGGCTGATCGTCGCCGAGCCGCTCTATCATTTGCTCGCGAAGTAAGCGCCGACGATGCCCAAACTCAAAGTAGACGGGATCGAAGTCGACGTCCCCGCCGGTGCCACGGTGCTCCAGGCGTGCGAGGCGGCGGGCAAGGAGATTCCGCGTTTCTGCTATCACGAGCGGCTGAGCATCGCTGGCAATTGCCGGATGTGCCTGGTCGAGGTGAAGCCGGGGCCGCCCAAGCCGCAAGCTTCGTGCGCGCTCCCGGCCGCGGACAATCAGGAAATCTTCACCAACACGCCGATGGTCAAGAACGCGCGCGAAGGCGTGATGGAATTCCTGTTGATCAACCATCCGCTCGACTGCCCGATTTGCGACCAGGGCGGCGAGTGCGACTTGCAGGACCAGTCGCTGGCTTATGGCCGCGGGCACAGCCGCTACACCGAGAACAAGCGCGCGGTGACTGAGAAATACATGGGTCCGCTCGTCAAGACGGTCATGACTCGCTGCATCCAGTGTACGCGCTGCATCCGCTTCGCCGAAGAGGTGGCGGGCGTCGAGGAGATCGGCGCGATCGGGCGCGGCGAGGATATGCAGATCACGTCCTACCTCGAAAGCGCGGTGACGAGCGAATTGTCGGGCAATGTCGTGGATCTGTGCCCGGTCGGCGCGTTGACGTCGAAGCCCTATGCTTTCGAGGCGCGGCCGTGGGAGCTCAAGAAGACGCTGTCGATCGACGTGATGGACGCGGTCGGCACCAACATCCGTCTCGACAGCCGCGGGCGGCAGGTGTTGCGCGCGCTGCCCCGCGTCAACGACGACGTCAACGAGGAATGGGCGAGTGACAAGACTCGCCACGCCGTCGATGGGTTGGTCCGGCGGCGGCTCGACAAGCCGTATGTGCGCAAGGACGGCAAGCTGCTCGCGGCGAACTGGGACGAAGCCTTCGCGGCGATCGCGGCGGTGAAAGCCGGCAAGAGCGTCGCTGCAGTGCACGGCGACCTGGTCGATTGCGAGACGATCTTCGCCGTCAAGGCTTTGGTCAAGGCGATGGGCGGGTCGCTGATCGAGGGGCGCCAGACCGGCGCGGATTATGACGTGTCGAGCCTGGCTGCGGTCAATTTCAACACGACGATCGCCGGCGTCGAGCGGGCAGACGCGATCCTGATCGTCGGATCGAACGTCCGCTGGGAAGCGCCTTTGGTCAACACGCGGATCAGAAAGGCGATCACGAAAGGCGCGAAAGTCTTTGCGATCGGGCCGGAAACTGAACTCACCTACAAGGTCGATTGGCTCGGCGACGATCTGTCGGCAATCGGCAAATTGCCCAAGGCGGTGGCGGAGGCATTCAAGAACGCCAAGGCGCCGATGGTGATCGTCGGCGGGCTCGCGGTGAAGCGGGCACACGGCGCGGCGCTCAAGTTTGCGGAGACCTTCAACATGGTCCGCACGCTCGAGGACGGCACTGCGTGGAACGGATTCAACGTGCTGCATTTCTCGGCGAGCCGAATGGGCGGGCTGATGCTCGGCGCGGGGCAGCCGGGCGGGATCGCCGACATCTACGCCGCGGCGCCGAAACTGGTGTTCCTGATGGGTGCCGACGAGGTCGATTTCAGTCAGCTGTCCAAGAGCTTCAAGGTCTATGTCGGCCATCATGGCGACAAGGGCGCGGCGGCGGCGGATGTGGTACTGCCGGGCGCGAGTTATGCCGAAAAATCGGGCACCTACGTCAACCTCGAAGGCCGCGTGCAGCGTGGCGAGCGCGCGGTGTTCCCGCCGGGGGATGGACGTGAGGATTGGACTATTTTGCGCGCGCTCAGCGAGACGCTGAACGTGACGTTGCCGTTCGATAGCCTGGAGGAACTCCGCGCAGCGATGGCGCTCGACGCGCCGATGCTGGGCGAACTCGGGCTCAAGCGCTTCGACTGGAACCCGCCCAAGCTCGACGCCAAGGCCGACGGCAAGATCACCGGCTATCCGATCCGGGATTTCTACCTGACCAACGCAATCTGCCGCGCCAGCCCGACGATGCAGCAATGCTCGGCGGAGCTGATCCACGGCCAGTCGTTCGCGGAGGCGGCGGAGTGATGCGTTACTTAAAATCCTCCCCGGGACGGGGAGAGGGACCGCGAAGCGGTGGAGGGGGTTCGCCTCTGACGATTCGCTTGCGGCCCACCCCCTCCGTCAGCGCGACGCGCTGCCACCTCCCCATGAATGGGGAGGATTTGACATGACCCACTGGTTCACCGGCATCCTCCCTTACGGCTGGGCGTGGTTCATCGCCACGATCCTCGACATCCTCGTCATCGCGCTCCCGTTGATGCTGGCGGTGGCGATGGTCATTTACGCCGACCGCAAGATCTGGGCGGCGATGGCGCTCAGGCGCGGGCCGAACGTGGTCGGGCCGTTCGGGCTGCTCCAGTCGTTCGCCGACGGGCTAAAAGTCTTCCTGCAGGAAACGATCATCCCCTCGGCGGCGAACAAGGGCCTGTTCCTGATCGCGCCGATTATCACCTTCACCGTCGCGCTGATCGTGTGGGCGGTGGTGCCGTTCCAGGCCGGCGTGGTGCTCGCCAATATCAACGTCGGCCTGCTCTACGTGCTCGCGGCGTCGAGCCTCGGCGTGTACGGCATCATCATCGCCGGCTGGGCGTCGAACTCCAAATATCCGTTCTATTCGGCGCTCCGCGCGGCGGCGCAGATGGTCAGTTACGAAGTCTCGATCGGCTTTGTCCTCATCTCGGTCGTGCTGTGGGCAGGCAGCTTCAACCTGTCGACCATCGTCGAGGCGCAGCGCGGCTATGCCTGGGGCTGGATCAACGGCAATTTCATCAACCCATTGCTGTTCCCGATGGCGGTGGTGTTCTTCATCTCCAGCCTCGCCGAAACGCAACGCGCGCCGTTCGACCTGACCGAAGCCGAAAGCGAACTCGTCGCGGGCTACCAGACCGAATATTCGTCGATGAGCTTCGCGCTCTACTGGCTCGGCGAATACGCCAACGTTCTCCTGATGTGCGCGCTCAACGCAATCCTGTTCTGGGGCGGGTACCTTCCGCCGCTGAACGTGTGGTGGCTGAACTGGGTGCCGGGGATCATTTGGCTGTTCATCAAGATGTTCGCGTTCTTCTTCCTGTTCAGCTGGGTGAAGGCGACCGTCCCGCGCTATCGCTACGACCAACTGATGCGGCTGGGCTGGAAGATCTTCCTGCCGCTGTCGTTGTTCTGGGTGTTCCTCGTGTCCGGCTTCCTGATGCT
>JBDSED010000038.1:0-19736 GCA_039920225.1 Sphingomonas sp. | reverse complement strand
GTCGCGATAGTGTAAACCTAGTGTAAACTTAGCGCGATCCGCGGCGTCAGGCGGCCCGCTTCTCCAGTGCGTGCGCGGCCTCGGCCATCAATTGCGCGATGATCTCGGCGACGGGTTCTTCCTTGGTTACCATCCCGACCGACTGGCCCGCCATCAGGCTGCCATGTTCGACATCGCCGTCGATCACCGCGCGGCGCAACGCGCCCGCCCAATAATGCTCGATCTGGAGTTGCGCCTCCATCATCTCGATCTTGCCGTCGTCGAGCTGCTGGGCGACGTCGCGCTGCTTGGCGGTAAACAGCTCGCCGCCGGCGTTCTTGAGCGCGCGCACCGGGATGACGGGGAGGCGCGGGTCGATCTGGACGCTCGACACCGCGTCGCGAGCGGAGGCGCGGAAGAACGCCTTCTTGAAATTGGGATGGGCGATGCTCTCGGTCGCGCAGGCGAAGCGCGTGCCGAGCTGGACCCCGGCCGCGCCCATGTCGAGATAGGCGCTGATCGCCTCGCCGCGGCCGATCCCGCCGGCGACGAACACGGGCACCTGTTCGGCGACCTCGGGCAGGATTTCCTGCGCGAGCACGCTGGTCGATACCGGGCCGATGTGGCCGCCGGCCTCCATCCCTTCGACCACCAGCGCATCGACGCCCGATCGTATCAGCTTCTTGGCGAGGCTCAGCGCGGGGGCGAAGCAGATGACCTTGGCGCCGGTCTCCTTGATCGCCTCGAGCGATCCCTTGGGCGGCAGTCCGCCGGCGAGCACGACGTGCGTCACCTGATGTTTGGCGCATACCGCGATCAGGTCGAACAACATCGGGTGCATCGTGATCAGGTTCACGCCGAACGGCTTGGCCGTGAGCGCCTTGGTCCCGGCGATCTCGGCGTCGAGCAACTCGGGCGTCATCGCCCCGCATGCGATCAGCCCGAACCCGCCGGCGTTCGAGATGGCGGCAACCAGGTTGCGCTCGCTGACCCACGACATCGCACCGCAGAGGATCGCGACTTCGCTGCCGAGGAAATCGACGCCGCGCTGCATGCGGCGGGCCAGGCGCTCGGCGCCGATCGATTGTGGTTGTGTCATGACGCGCGGGTTAGCGGGATTTGGCGGGACCGGGCAAGCGCCGTGGCGCCACGTGTGCCTCAACTGGCCTGGGATAGCGTCGCGTTACGCTGCCGCCGCGCCTTGAAATAGCGTGCCGCCGGGCCGAGTAAGGGATTGAGCAGCGGGTCTGACCAACCGTTCACGCTCGAAAAGTCCGATTCGAAATGGATATGGTGCAAATTGTGCCGCCCGGGATCCAGCGTCAGTCGAAGCCGTTGCAGTGTGCGGACGGCTCGCGGAATCGGAACCGCATCGAAAAGGTCGCGCAACGCCGCCTTGCGCTCCCGCTTCGACGTAAGCATCGCGATCCGCTCGATCTCGCACGTGAATCTGTGCGGATCCAGCCGCGATCCCATATGCGCGAACGAATGGAGGTGATGAAACAACACGCCCCAGATTGCCAGGAACAGCAACAGCGCCAGCACGAAGCTGGCGGCGCGCTAATGATCGCTGAACAGTACGAAGCCGAATGAGATCGCCGACACCGCGCAGCTGCCATAGGATCCCAAGGTCAAATTCTCGACCCAGTCCTCGGGGTCGAGCGATGGCGCATCGTGATGCTCGTTGAACCCTTTCGCTATCGGGCCGAATATCGGGAAGTCGTAGGGAAATATGTAGTCGAACGAAAAGTGCGCCAGCGCGGTGATCGCATCCGCAAGCAGGCCGCTCACTAACAATGGGCCGGCAATGCCCCAGACCGAAATGTGGCCGCGCACCGCCAGGTCGGCTGCCGTGACGCCGATCGCAATCAAGGCGACGATGACGACGGGTACGTTGCGTGCCGGCAATGCTGCAACAGGCATGCGCGCCTCCCCGTTCGAAACGCCGCCCGTCCGGGCGGGAGTAGCCGAGAGATTATGACGATCGCGCCGGCGCACATATGAAAACAACATCCAAACAGAATGCGAATCGGTGCCCGCCGCTGCTTGGTCGCGTAGCCTTCACGCTCAGTTTGGAAAGGGAGCGGTCGATGTACGATATGTTGAAGGCGGGCCTGTCCGCCGCCGTCCCGTTCTCCAAATATGTCGGGGTGGAGTTGCAGGAAGTCGGTGGCGGGTTTGCAAAGGCTCGATTGGAGCAGCGGCCTGACGTGTCGAACCATATCGGCACCATCCATGCCGGCGCCCTCTTCACCGCCGCCGAAACGGCATCGGGCGCAGCGGTTGCAGGGGCGTTTGTCGACCTGATCGGGGCGATCCGTCCGGTGGCAGCGAAAGCCACCGTGACCTATCTGAAACTGGCGCGCGGTACCGCGATCTGCACCGCCGAAACGTCGCAACCGGCGGATGAACTCGTTCGACGGCTACGGGCAGACCATAAAGTCGTGTTCGATGTGGTTGTAACTGTCGCCGACGACAGCGGCCAGCGGCTGGCAATGATGTCGGTGTCGTGGGACGTCCGTCTGGTGGCAACCTGACGCTGCGTCGAGCGGCCACGATCTGCGCTATTCCTCCGCATCCAGCCCGTAGGCGGTATGCAGCACGCGCACCGCGAGTTCGGTCTCGTCCTCGTGGATCAACACGCTGACCTTGATCTCGGAGGTCGAGATTGCCTGGATGTTGATGCCGCGCTGGCCCAGCGTCGTGAACATCGTGCTCGCGACGCCGGCGTGGCTCTTCATGCCGACGCCCACCACCGAAATCTTGGCGACGCGGGTGTCGTGGACCAGTTCCTCGAAGCCGATCGCGTCGCGCGCGTCGTTCAGCGCCTGGATCGACTTGGCAAGGTCGACCGCGGGTACCGTGAAGGTGACGTCGGTCGACCCCACGCGGCCCGCCGACTGGTGCGCGATGTTCTGGATGATCATGTCGACGTTGATGTTGGCCGCGGCGAGCGGCGCGAAGATCGCGGCGACCGATCCCGGCGTGTCGCTGACGTTGGTCAGCGTGATCTTCGCCTCGTTCTTGTCGTGCGCTATCCCGGTGATCAGCTGGCGTTCCATGTCGTCGATCTCCTCTTCGCCCACGATCATCGTGCCGGGCAGCGTGTCGGCCATCGGCGCCTCGTCGCCGGTGAACGACGACAGTACCTGGACGCGAACGTTTTCCTTCATCGCCAGGCCCACCGATCGCGTCTGGAGCACTTTGGCCCCAACGCTCGCGAGCTCGAGCATTTCCTCGTACGTCACCTGGCGCAGCTTGCGCGCGCGCGGCACGATCCGCGGATCGGTGGTGTAGACGCCGTCGACATCGGTGTAGATGTCGCAACGGTCGGCCTTCATGGCCGCCGCCACGGCCACCGCCGACGTATCCGACCCGCCGCGGCCGAGCGTGGTGACGCGGCCGCCTTCGGCCAGCCCCTGAAATCCCGGTATCACCGCGACCTCGCCGGCTGACAGCGATGCGTCGAGTGCTTCGGTGTGGATCGCCTCGATCCGCGCCTTGGCGAACGCGTCGTCGGTGTGGATCGGCAATTGCCAGCCCATCCAACTCCGCGCCTTAACCCCGGCCGCCTGAAGCGCGATCGCGAGCAGCCCGCTCGTCACTTGCTCGCCCGACGACACCACCACGTCATATTCGCGCGGGTCGTAGAGCGACGAGGCCTCGCGGCAGAAATTGACCAGCCGGTCGGTGTCCCCGGCCATCGCCGAGACCACTACCGCGACCTGATTGCCGGCATCGACCTCGCGTTTGACGCGCCGCGCGACGGCGCGGATGCGCTCGATCCCGGCCATCGACGTGCCGCCGAATTTCATCACGATACGAGCCATGATCGGGCGCGGAAGTCCTTTGGAATGGCGGAGCGGCGCTGATAGGAAGGCCGCATGGATAGCGCAACCGTAACGTCCGTAACTATCGATCCCGCTGAAGCCCAACATTTCGGCAAGCTCGCCAAGGACTGGTGGGACCCGAAGGGTTCGTCGGCGATGCTCCACCGGCTCAACCCGCCGCGGCTAAAATACATCCGCGATCAGGTCGACCGACATTGGCAGGGTGACGGCGTCGGCTTCACGCCGCTGGCGGGCAAGCGTGCGCTCGACGTCGGGTGCGGTGCGGGGTTGTTGTGCGAGCCGCTGGCGCGCCTGGGCGCCGAGGTGACGGGTATCGACGCGGCGGCGGAGAATATCGGCGTGGCGCGGGCGCATGCCGCACAATCCGGCCTGGCGATCGGCTATCGCGCTGGCGGGATCGAGGCGTTGGCGGGCGAGACGTTCGATCTCGTGACGAGCATGGAGGTCATCGAGCACGTCGCCGCTCCGGCGGCGTTCATCGCGGGCCTGGCGCGGGCGCTGGCGGCCGACGGATTGCTGATCCTGTCCACGCCCAACCGCACCGCGCTGTCTCGGCTGGCGATGATCACCGTCGGCGAGGGGCTGGGGATGATCCCCAAGGGCGCGCACGACTGGGACAAGTTCCTGACCCCCGACGAGCTGACGGCGTTGGTCGAGGCGGCCGGGCTACGCGTGATCGACGTCGCTGGTTTGGGCTTTTCGCCGGGTAAGGGGTTCTCGGTCGGCGAGAACACCCAACTCGACTATTTCGTCACGGCAGTTCGCGCCTAAACCATCACATTCCGCCCGCGCATTACCGTCGCCGTATGTCCCACCACCGCGTTCGCGGACTTGGTCTTGACCGAATCGACGAACAGCCAGTCGTTCGAGACCTTGGTCGGCGTGATCGTCAGCGCCATATACCCGCGCCGGCTGGTGTCGCACCATTTGAGCTCGGGATTGGCCGCGACCAGGCCCGCCGCGACGACCTTCGGGTCGGTCTTGATCGATCCCTCATAACCGTTCGACGTGACGCTGTGCCCGGCGAATTCGACTCCGGCGCGCTTGCCGTCCTGACCGAGGTCGTAGGCCCAGCCGTTATGGCTGTCGCCCGAAATGACGACCAGGTTCGCCGCCGCCGCTTGCGCCGCGCGGAGAAACCGCGCGCGTTCGGCTGGGTAGCCGCCCCAATTGTCGTAATTGAACGGCAGCCCGACCTTGGCCGCCTGAATGCCGCCGAGGATATAACCTTTTGCGCGCTCGTTCGCGGCTGGATCGAGCCAGCCCATCGCCGCGTCGGGCATCACCGTCTGGCCCATGATCGTGCCGAAGCCGACCACTTGCCATTTTTGACCCGCCTTCACCGATCGCTTGAGCGCGTGGAACAGCCAGTCCGCCTGTTGCGTACCCATCATCGTCGCCGCCGGGTCCATCCACGCGCCGTCGCGGAATGCCTTGAGCGCGGCGGTCGGGTCAGACTCTTTGAACAACGGCGCGATCTCGGGCTGCTTGGTGCGCGCGAGGTCACGGGTTTCGGTGCGGAACAGAGTCGCGAGCGTGCCGATCTCGTACGTCTTCCACGGCTCGTCGCTGACCGGCATCCATTCGCGATAGGCCTGTAGCGCGGCGTTGCGGCGCAGCCCCCAATCGCCTTCGTCGGGCTGGTTGTTCTCGGCGCCGCCTTCCCACGCATCGTTGGCCGATTCGTGGTCGTCCCATTGCACAATCATCGGCAGCCGCGCGTGAAGCGCCTGGAGATCGGGATCGCTGCGATAGCTGGCGTAGCGGATGCGGTAATCGGCAATCACGATCAGCTCGTTGGCGGGCTCGGTCGGCCGTACCTGGTCCTTGAGCGGCGGATAGCCGCCGGTCTTATACTCGTAGAAATAGTCGCCGAGGTGGATCGCGAGGTCGAGGTCGTCGCGCGCGGCGGCATGGGCATAGGCGTTGAACCAGCCGAACGGCATGTTCGAGCACGAAAAGATCGCCGCCTTGAACGCGCGCGCCTGCGGACCTTCGGGCAGCGTCTTGGTCCGTCCCACCGGCGAAGGGGTGCCGTCGGGGCCGATGAAGCGGTAGAAATAGCGCGTGCCAGGCTGCAGCCCGCTGACCGTGATCTTGGTGGTCCAATCGCGCCACGGCCCGGTGATCGCCATACCCTTCGTCACGATCGCCGCGAAATCGGCGGTGGTGGAGACTTCGGCGATCAGGTGAATCGGCTTGCCGTCGGTGGGGACGAAACGCGTCCAGAGCAGCATCGAGTCGGCGGCAGGCTCGCCCGATGCTACGCTATGCGTGAAGCCCCGCAGGCTGGCGACGGTGTCGGTCTGGGCAAAACCGGGAACGGCGTAGGCGCCGAGGCCTAGCGTTCCGGTCATCAAGAGCGAGCGGCGATCGATCCGAAGCATTGCATGTTCTCCCTGTTCGCATTCTCTGCGCTGCGCGCATGGCGGTTTGGTGACAGTGCGCGCGACCACTGATAGGCGCGCGACCGTGACGCAAAACGGTCCTCTCCAATCTGTCCAACGCCTGCCGCGCTGGGCCATCCTGTTGTTGGTCGCGATCATCGCGCGCGCGGCGACGTTCGGCAACCCGATCGTGCATGTCGACGAAGAGTTCTATTTCGTCACTGCGCGGGCGATCATCGACGGCGCTGTCCCCTATGTCGATGTGTGGGACCGCAAGCCGATCGGTCTGTTCCTGCTTTACGTGCCATCTGCGGTATTTGGGCTGCCGCTCGGCATCTGGGCATACCAGGCGATGGCGTTGGCGGCTGTGGTTGCAACCGCTCTGCTGATCGCGAGGCTGGCTGATCGCGCCGGCTGGCGACGCGGCGCGCTGGCCGGTGCAGTCGCTTACGTCGTCTGGCTCGATCTGCTCGAAGGGCAGGGCGGACAA
The DNA here is from genome assembly GCA_039920225.1 of Sphingomonas sp. GTDB lineage: Bacteria > Pseudomonadota > Alphaproteobacteria > Sphingomonadales > Sphingomonadaceae > Sphingomonas. The sequence continues at coordinate 13,029 of JBDSED010000038.1, read as the reverse complement.
GCGCCGGTTTTCTACAATCTGCTGATGGTTGGGGCCGCTGCGCTGATCGCGTCAAGTGATCGCGACCACGACCCGGCCAGCCGCTTCCGCCATGGGCTGGGGGCGATGGCGCTGGTCGGGATCGCGCTCCAGATCAAATATTCGGTGGTGTTCGAAGGATTGTTCTTCGGGCTCTGGTGGCTGTGGCGCGAGCGGATGCGGCGCCGCCATGCCGTGCCGATGCTGGCGGAGGGGGCGATGCTGGCGATGGTCGCCGTAGTGCCGACTGCGCTCGCATGGGGATATTACCAAGCGATCGGGCAGGCTCCGGCGTTCCTCTACGCCAATTTCCTGTCGATCGCGCAGCGCCAGCCCGACCCGCTGCTCGAACAGCTCGGAAATCTGGGCATAATCATCCTCATCACCTCGCCGTTGTGGGCGGCTGCAATCCTGTCTTTTCTGCGCGGCGAGCGCAGCGGAATCCGCGGCTGGCTGTTCGCGTGGCTGGCCGCGGCGGGGCTCGGGCTGCTCGTGTTCGGGTCGTGGTTCGACCATTATGCGCTGCCGGTGCTGGTGCCCTTGAGCATTTGCGCAGCCGGCTTCGCCGACGATCAGCGCCGATCGCCCCGGATCACCGCCATCGTCCTATCGATTGCGCTTCTCGCCGGCGAAGTGGCGGTCGTGACGAAGCGGCTCAATCGCGGCCAACCGGGCCAGTTCGCGCAGGTTGTAGAGGCGATCGGGCGCGGACCGGGATGCCTTTACGTCTATTCCGGTGATCCGATGCTCTATCCGATGAGCGGACGGTGTCGGCTCAGCCGGTACATTTTCCCGAGTCATCTCGGGCGCCAGCGAGAGCGCGGCGCGACCGGGGTGGATCAGCAATCGGAAATCGAACGGATACTCGAGCTCAAGCCTGCAGTCGTGGTGCTGCGCAGACCGTATCGGGGTGAGAGGCCGGAGCTTCGGGCGTTGGTCATTGCACATATGGCCAAGGCGTATCGCCTCAAGGCGCAAGTGCCGCTCGGGCGCGACAACATATTCGTGTTCGAACGTACATCACGCGACTAGGCGAACGGTCCGCCCAGCCTTTTCGGCGATGCGCGCTTCGTAATAGTTCATCAGATCGACCGTATGCTCACGATCGGTGCGGACGCGGCCAGCGGCGACCACCGCCGCCTTGCGCAGCAGCGCCGATTCGCGCGCAAACATCCGCTCGATCGCCAGCGCGGCATCGGCGGCGTCGCGCGCACGATACTTTTCGCTCGTCAGCGGATCGGCCACTTCGGCGCATCCGCCGGTTTCCGGCACGATCAGCGGCAGCCCAGATGCCATCGCCTCGGACGCCACCAGCCCGAACGGCTCGGATTCGGATCCGTGGATCAGCGCGTCGCAACTTGCCATGATCCGCGCGAGTTGAGTGCGGTCGTACACCGGGCGGAACATCTTGATGTGCGGGCTGCCCGCAATCCGTGCCTCGATCCGCTTGCTCTCCGGCCCCGTGCCGAGCAGCATCAACCCGACCGGGAGCTGGTCACCCGCGCGCTCGACCGCATCGACCACCATCGGCCAGCGCTTCTCGCCGTGATGCCGCCCCAGTCCGAGCAACAGATGTCCTTCCGGCGGTAGCTCGAGCTGACGCAGCATCGACGCGCGTAGCCGCTCGTCGCGCAGATCGGGGGAAAAGTGGCTGCGTTCGATCCCCAGCGGCATCGCCGTATCGATCCGAACGCCGCGCCGCTTGAGACGCTTTTCGAGCGCCGGGCCGTTGGTCACGACGGTGTCATACATCGCGAGAAAGCGGTTCATATACTGCGCGTAGATGAAGCACATATCCTCGATCTGCTCAGGCGGCGCGAGCCCTTCGAGCCATCGCATCGGATAGACGGCTATATTGTCGTTGTGCATGAAGAACGACTTGAGGGCGCGCCCTTGCCACTTGCCGACGATCCAGGCCGGCCGCCACACCGACGATGTCTCGACGACATCGGGATCGAGTTCGTCGAGTAACCGCCAGATCGGGTCGCGTTTCGAAAACAACCCGTAATTCTTGTCGAACGGCAGGCCCGGCGACTTGACGTAGATGACCTTCCCGCCGCCCAGCCGTTCCTCGACGCGGTCTTCCTTGCCGCACGCGATGCAGATCAGCTCGTGGCCCATCTCCGCCATCAGCGCCATCTTGCGGTCGATATAGGTGCGCACCCCGCCGCCGGTGGGCGAGTAGAATTCGTTGACGTCGACGATGCGCATGGTCCGCTCTCAGACTTCGCGCTTGATCAGGCTTTGCACGGCAAAACCCGCCGCCAACACGACATGGGTCAACAGGATGGCCGCGGCAGTGAACGCCATCAGGCTCGACAGGTCGCTATTCTCGCCCAGCAGGGCGATGGTCACGGTCGAGAATACCAGATCCTTGTTGGGAATGAACGGTAGGCGCGACACCATCATTCGCGTCGCCGACAGCAGCAGCCACGAGCCTATCGCGATGCCCGGCAGCGCGAAGTGCCATGCGAACGCGATGAACAAGCTGCCCGCCACCAGCCGGACCATGTGAACGCCGAAGATCCACAACAGCGTCCCGCGATCGAGCGAGAACACCCGCCGCGAAAAAATCAGGAACGGCAGACTCATTACCACGACCACGCCCATCCCGATCAGCATCGGGCGAACGTAGAGCGGCGGCAGCCAGGGCAGCGCCAAGGCTGTCATCACCAGCGTCGTTAGATTGCCGGCCATCGCCGACAGGATCATCACGTCCTTGACAGCACCGAAGGGCGCAGCGACCATTTGCGCGCGTTGCCGTGCCCAGGCGTAGAAATACGCTTCGCCCGAATAGCCGAGTACGACTTCGTTCGCGATCCGCTTCTTCATCAGAGCGCCAAGGCCGTCGAGCGGGATGCGCCACAATTTGCGGAAGATGATGAAGTCGCCGATCGGCGGCGACAGATAGAGCAGGACGAACGCGACGTAATACAGCCAACTGTCAGGCGTCGCATGACTCAGCCCGCCCAGTCCGGACTTGAGTAACTGGCGCGCCAGCCCGACGATCATCGCCGCGGTCAGCACACCGGCGATGATCATCGGCCAGCGGCTCTTGATCGTCTTGACCGGCTCGAGCCCGGCGAGATCCTCCGTCAGATGTGCGGGAAGATTTGTGGGAATGACTGCCGGTAGATTGGCCGTCTCGACAAAGCCGCTGTTCATCGACACTCCAAAATCTGTCCGTCCACCGATCCACTTCCGCTTCCACCGGAATTGCCCGGAAATCATGGCCGCTTAACGGCAAGCTTCGGGCCTCGCGATGATGGCGCGACCCGGCATGTGGCGCGTCATCTGGAGATTGCGCGGCGGTTTGACAAGTTAATGCCGCACCGCAACAACGCTTAACTGCCTTTTTACCGCGATTATGGCAACTTTGTTGGCCAGTGCGAAACTTTTGACACAAATCCACGTTAAGCGGCCCGAATGCTCAGTCCTTACGCTCCCGTAAGAATTTTGACCTACGCGAAATCGCTGCACGGCGGCGGTGTCGAGCGCGCCTTGCTGCGGCTGATCCGCGGCTGGGCGGACGCCGGCAAGCGCGTGACGCTCTTGCTTGGCTCTGCGACCGGGCCGCATGCCTATGAGGTTCCCGCCGGCGTCGAGTTGATCGAGGTCGGCGAATCGTATCTTGAGATGGCGGCGGCATTGCCCGCAGTCACGCGCCGGGTCCGGCCCGACATCGTGTTTTGCCCCGGCAATCACTATACCGCCGCGGCGGCCTGGCTTCACGCGCGATTGGGGCGAGATTGTCCGCCGATCGTCGCCAAAGTTTCCAATCGGCTGGACCGCGACGACCAGTATTTTCCGGTCGCACAAGGTTATCGCCTGTGGCTGCGCGGCCACCGCGCCTTCATCGACCACCTCGTGGCGATGAGCCCGGCGATGGCCGACGAAGCCATGGTAATGACCGGGATTGATGCCGGCCGCGTGAGCGTCATCGCCAATCCTCCGAAGCTCGAACCGATCGGCACGCCGACCCCGCCGCTTGCGGGGGGCGAATATCTGATCGGTATCGGGCGGCTGGCACCGCAAAAGCGTTGGGATCGGGCGATCGCGGCACTCGCCGATATCGAACGGCGCGACACCAAGCTGATGATCCTGGGCGAAGGCGAGGCCCGGTCCGAGCTTGAGGACCAGATCGACGCCCTGGGTCTGGGCGACCGCGTCCGCCTGCCAGGTTATTCAAGCAACCCCAAGCAAGCGCTTGCCGGCGCCCGCGCGCTTGTACTGACGTCGGATTTCGAAGGCGTGCCCGGCGTCCTGCAGGAAGCGTTAGCGGTCGGCACTCCGGTGGTGACGACCGATTCGAGCGTCGCCATTCGCGAGTTGGTGGCCAATCCACTACACGGCAGCGTCGTGCCAACGGATGACCCGCGCGCGCTGGTTGCTGCGCTCGACCATTGGCTTGCGCCCGGCCGACCACGCCCCGATCCGGTGCCCGAGCGCGGCCGCGATTCTGTCGAGCGCTATACCCGGCTGTTCGAAGAAATCGTGCTTCGACGCCGACTCAAGAGGACGGGCTGAACTTGTCCGGATGCGCCGCCGCGAAGGCGGGCAGTTCGTTAAGCGCAGCATCGATCGCCACCAGTCGCGGGTAAGGGTCGAGCGGCGTTTCGAGCCGGCGTGCATTATACATTTGCGGCACCAGGCAGACGTCGGACAGATCGGGCGCATCGCCGCCGAGATAGCGCCCGTCGTCCGCAATCGTTTCGAGTGCGGCGAACCCCTCGGCGATCCAGTGACGATACCAATCGTCGCGCCCCGCCTGGTCGATCCCCATCGCGCCGAGCCGCTTGAGGATGCGCAGATTGTTGACCGGATGGATGTCGGCGGCGATCACCAGTGCGCGTTGCAGCGTCAGCGCACGCGCCATCGGGTCGCGCGGGACCATCGGTGGGTCGGGGTAGGTCGCGTCGAGGTAATCGATGATCGCGAGACTCTGCCCGATCGTCTGCCCGTCGACTTCGAGCGTCGGCACGAACCCCTGTGAATTGCGAGCGCGATTGGCGTCGTCGCTCTGTTCGCCCGTCAGCAGGTTGATGTCGTGCCGCTCGTGGGCGACGCCCTTCATCGCCAGCACGATACGCACGCGATAGCTCGCCGACGAGCGCCAGTAATCGTAAAGCCGGATCACAGCAGCGATCCTTGCGATTCCTCTTCCATCGCGCGCTCCGAATTGCGCTCCATCGCGACCTTGATCATCGCCGTCAGCGGATCGGCGAGCGCGAGGCCGAGCAGGCCAAACAAGGCGGACGAAAGGATTTGCATCGACAGCGTTAGCGCCGGCGGCAAATCGACCGTCTTCTTCGCGACCAGCGGAATCACCACCCAGCCGTCGATCGTCTGGACGATGAAGTAGATCGCGATCGCCCATAGCCCCTTGTCCACCCCGGCGGAGAACCCGACCGAAATCATCAGCACGCCACTGACGAAGGCGCCGATATTGGGGATGAAGGCGAGCATGCCGGTGATGATGCCGAGCACCAGCGCCATCGGGATGCCCGCGATGGCGAGCGCCAGCCACATGAAGACGCCCTCGAACGCCATCCCCGCCAGCCGCCCGGCGAGCAGACGGCGAAGTTGCTTCGCCATTCGTTCCAGCGTCAGCGCGAACTCAGCGCGTTGATCGGTCGGCACCATCCATTGCAGGCCGCGGTCGTAAATCCTGGGCTCCATCGCGACGAACAGTCCGATCACCATGATGATGAACAGAGTCGAGATCGCGCCGAGCGCGGTGCCGATCCAGCTCGTCAGCTTGCCGACCGATCCCATCGCCTGTTGCGCCAGCCCTTTGAGGTCGTCGGCGCCCGGGACGAACCCTTGTGCGGCCGCCCAGTGCGACAGCTTGTCGAACTGGACCATCAACGTCGCCTGCAGCTGCTGGAATTGGACCGCTATCCCGGCGCCGGTCTTGTAGACGGTGAGGCCTATGAACAGGACGGTCAGCACCACTACGATCAGAAGTCGCCAGCCGCGCGGAATCTTGAGGTAGCGCCCGAGCAGCCGCACCCCGCCGTCGAGCATCGACGCGAATACCAGTCCGGCGAGGATGACAAGGATCGGCTGAATCAGGATCACGACCAGCGCCATCACCGCTGCAAGCCCGAGCCACACGCTCGCTCGCCGCAGTTCGAGGCGCATCGCGGGATCGCGCAGTTCGTGCGGGCTCGGCTCGGTGACGAGGTCTGCGGGCTTTTCGGTGGTCATTTATCGCGCGCCGGATGCAGCGACGTGCCCGCGCGTCCGCCGCGCAGCCCGCTCCACCAGGTCAACGGGTTCCAGGTCGCCTGGCCGTTCTTGCTGAACGTGACGAATTCGGCGCGGCCGCCGACATATTCCCACGGCACCGCGCCGCCCAGCCCTTGCAGATCGAGCGACACGCGGCTGTCGGCCGACTGGTCGCGATTGTCGCCCATCAGGAAGACGTGGTCGGCGGGGATAGTCAGCGGCGCGTAATTGTCGCTGCCGTAATACCCTAGGTCGACGGTGTCGTAGCTGCGCCCGTTGGGCAACGTCTCGCGCACCAGTGGCAATTGGCAATACGCCTTGCCGTTCACCACCCGGCGTCCGTCGGGAATCGCCAGGCAGCTGGTGTTGGCGTCGATCGGCATCATGACATTATGCACCGGCCCGCGCTTCACCGGAACATTGTTGATCAGGACGACGCCGTCTCGCACTTCGATGCGGTCGCCGGGCAGGCCGATGACGCGCTTGATATAGTCCTGGTTGCGCCCCGGCGGCGTGACGATGACGACGTCCCCGCGTTCGGGCAGCCGGCCGAGCATCCTGCCCTTGATGAAGGGCAATTGCACGCCCCAGCTTTCCTGCGGCTGCTTGAGCACCAAGTCCTTCCACATCGCGACCGGGTTGGGGATGGTGAAGGAAATGAACGACCAGCCGTACGGGTATTTAGTGACGACCAACTGGTCGCCGACCTGCAGCCCCGGCAGCATCGACTCGGACGGGATATAAAATGGTTTGGCGATGAAGCTGTGGAACGCCAGCACCGCGAGTACGAGCCAGAAGATTCCGCGGATTTCGCGCCATATCGTCCTGCCGCTGATCGCCGGCCACGGCTGGTGCGGCTTGGCTTTGGCGGCGGGTTCGCGGATCTGATCGTCGTTCAACGCCAACTCTTCGCTCATACTAGGGTCCGTCAGGCGGCGCGGGCAGCGCCTCGATCACGACGAACGCCTGCGCCCAGGGATGATCGTCGGTCAGGGTGATATGGATGCGCGCCACGTGGCCCGCCGGGACCATCGCGTCAAGCCGCGCCTTGGCGCCGCCGCCCAGCGCCAGCGTCGGCTTGCCGCTGGGCGCGTTGATCACGCCGATGTCCTTCATGAATACGCCGGCCTTGAACCCGGTCCCGACCGCCTTGGAAAAGGCTTCCTTGGCGGCGAAGCGCTTGGCGAGCGTCCCGGCCTTGGTGAACGGCCGCCGGTTCGCCTTGGCGCGCTCGGTCTCGGTGAAGCAGCGATTTTCGAACCGCTCGCCGAACCGGTCGAGCGAGTTCTGTATCCGCTCGATATTGCACAGGTCGGAGCCGAGCCCGATGATCAACGCGCCGCGTCCATCAATTCGCGCATCCGCCGCACGACCGGCGCCAGGCCATCGAAGATCGCCTCGCCGATCAGGAAATGCCCGATGTTGAGTTCGCGAATTTGCGGGATCGCGGCGATCGGCACGACGTTGACGAAGGTCAGCCCATGTCCGGCATGCGGCTCGATACCGTTCTTGACCGCGAGCGCCGCGGCGTCGGCGATTCGCCGCAGCTCGACCGCCTGTTCCTCACCCTCGAGCTCGCAATAGCGCCCGGTATGGATCTCGACGACCGGCGCGCCGAGGCTCAGCGCGGCTTCGATCTGGCGCGGGTCGGGTTCGATGAACAGCGACACGCGGACGTTGGCCGCGCCGAGTTCGCGAATCATCGGCGCCAGGTGATTATGCTGGCCAGCGGCATCGAGCCCACCCTCGGTGGTGCGCTCCTCGCGCTTTTCGGGGACGATGCATGCGGCGTGCGGACGATGGCGCAGCGCGATCGCCAGCATCTCGTCGGTCGCCGCCATCTCCAGGTTGAGGGGGATCGGCAGTTCGGCCGACAGCCGCGCGATATCGTCGTCGGTGATGTGTCGCCGGTCCTCGCGCAGATGTGCCGTAATCCCATCGGCACCGGCTTGCGCTGCCAGCAACGCCGCGCGCACCGGATCGGGATAGCCCGACCCCCGCGCGTTCCGGACGGTCGCGACATGATCGATATTGACGCCGAGGCGAAGGGGGTTGGCGGCGGAAACGCTCATCGGACCCGACAGATACGGACCCGCTCAAGGCCGCGCAACGTTGATGGCACAGCAAAAGTGCGCAGCGAGCCTTGATGATCGCGCCGACCGCGGCGTATAGGCCCGGGCGACAAGGGCGAAAACCGCCCGACAACATGGGTATGGCGATCCGCCGCGGCCGCGGTGATCGAATCAACAGGGTGACGCGACACGATGCGCTTTATCGGGCTCAAATCTGCGATACTGGCGGCGGGGCTGATGCTCGCCGGCGCCGGCCATGCTGCGCCGCAGGCTGCAAATTCGGCGGCGACGGCCACGATCCCGTCGACCACCGCTGCGCCAGCGCCTGCTGCCGCGCCGGTCACGAACGACGTCAAGCCGGTGGGGACGACGCCTGCGCCCGCCGCGACTCCAGTCGCCGATCCCGAAATGCTGGCGATGGACGGCGCCCCCCGGATGGTCCCGGTCAAGGGTATCGGCGATGCGGTCGATGGCGATATCGGCATCCAGCCGCAGGTGACTAAGAACGGTCAGCGCGCCGCCGATTTCCACAACAATATCCTGTTTTGGGTGATCACCGCGATCTCGGTCTTCGTACTGATCCTGTTGTTGGTGGTCGTGTTCAAGTTCCGGGAGAAGGCGAACCCGGTGCCGTCCAAGACCGCGCACAACACCGGACTCGAAGTCGCGTGGACGCTGATTCCGGTGCTTATCCTGGTGCTGCTCGCGATCCCATCGATCGGGCTGCTGTCCGCTCAGTTCAAGCCCCCGCCCAAGGATGCGATCACGCTGAAGGCGACCGGCAACCAATGGTATTGGACCTATACCTATCCCGACAATGGCGGGTTCGAGATCACCGCCAATTTGCTCAAGGAAAAGGACGAGGTCGGTCCCGGCGAGCGCGCACGCACCGAGGAAGACGGGCCGCGTTTGCTTGCGGTCGACAATCGTGTGGTGCTGCCGGTCGGTGTGCCGATCCGCCTGATCACGACCGCGGCCGACGTCATTCACAGCTGGGCGATGCCGGCGTTCTGGATCAAGCTCGACGCGGTCCCCGGCCGCCTCAACGAAACCAGCTTCACGATCGAGAAGCCGGGCCTCTATTTCGGGCAATGCTCGGAACTGTGCGGGCCCAAGCACGGCTATATGCCGATCGCGGTCGAGGCCGTGCCGCTCGACGTCTATAACCGCTGGGTCGTCGCCAAGGGCGGCACCGTCGCCGGCGCCAAACCCGCGCCGCCCGCGTCGGACAACGCCGCGGTCGAAGCGACGACCGGCCCGACTGTCAACGCGACCGTCGCCGCGCCCACCTCCAATCAAGCCGCGACCGCGAACCCCGCGGGCGCCGGCAACGCCGGAAACTGATCATGAGCGACATCGCCCTCACCCCCGAGCGCTTCGAGGCGCATCATGACGATCACGCGCATCACGACGCCGATCACAAGCCGGGCTTCTTCGCGCGTTGGTTCATGTCGACCAACCACAAGGATATCGGCACGCTCTACCTGATCTTCGCGATCACGGCGGGTATCATCGGCGGCGCGATTTCGGGGCTGATGCGGATCGAGCTCGCCTCGCCGCACCTCCAGTATCTCGGCACCTGGGCGAATTACCTCAACCATCTGCGCGGCGGCGGCGACGTCAACGTCGACCAAGCCAAGCATCTGTGGAACGTGCTGGTAACGGCGCACGGCCTCATCATGGTGTTCTTCATGGTCATGCCGGCGATGATCGGCGGCTTCGGAAATTGGTTCGTTCCGCTGATGATTGGCGCGCCCGACATGGCGTTCCCGCGGATGAACAACATCTCGTTCTGGCTGCTGGTGCCCAGCTTCTCGCTGCTGCTCGCTTCGCCGTTCTTCGGCGGCGCCGACGGCGGCGCAGGGATCGGCTGGACGGCTTATGCCCCGCTTTCCACGCAGGAAGCCGGCCCGTCGACCGACATGGCGATCCTGTCGCTGCACTTGGCCGGCGCCAGTTCGATCCTGGGCGCGATCAATTTCATCACGACGATCTTCAACATGCGCGCGCCGGGCATGACCTTGCACAAGATGCCGCTGTTCGTGTGGTCGGTGCTGGTGACGGCATTCCTGCTGCTGCTCGCGCTGCCGGTGCTCGCCGCGGCGATCACGATGCTGCTGACCGACCGTAACTTCGGCACGACCTTCTTCCAGGCCGAAGGCGGCGGCGATCCGGTGCTTTACCAGCACCTCTTCTGGTTCTTCGGCCACCCCGAAGTCTACATCATGATCCTGCCGGGCTTCGGCATGGTCAGCCAGGTGATCGCGACCTTCTCGAAGAAGCCCGTGTTCGGCTATCTCGGCATGGCGTACGCGATGGTCGCGATCGGTGTGGTCGGGTTCATCGTGTGGGCGCACCACATGTTCACCACGGGCTTGAGCGTGAACACCAAGATGTATTTCACCGCGGCGACGATGGTGATCGCGGTGCCGACGGGTATCAAGATTTTCTCGTGGATCGCGACGATGTGGGGCGGCAGCCTGTCGTTCAAGACCCCGATGGTCTGGGCGCTGGGCTTCATCTTCATGTTCACCGTCGGCGGCGTGACCGGCGTCGTCCTCGCGAACGGCGGCGTCGACGATTACATGCAGGACACCTATTACGTCGTGGCGCACTTCCACTACGTGCTCAGCCTCGGCGCGGTGTTCTCGCTGTTCGCCGGCTTCTATTACTGGTTCCCGAAAATGTCTGGGCGGATGTATAACGAGTTCCTCGGCCAGGTGCACTTCTGGGTGTTCTTCCTGGGCGTGAACGTGCTGTTCTTCCCGATGCACTTCCTGGGGCTGCAGGGCCAGCCGCGCCGCATGCCCGACTTCCAGGACGGGCTGGCCTATTGGAACCATATCGCTTCGGCGTGGGGCTATTCGCTGATGCTCGCAGGGATGGGAGTGTTCTTCATCAACATCCTGTGGTCGCTGTTCGCAGGCAAGAAGGCGCCGGACAATCCCTGGGGTTCGGGCGCGACGACGCTCGAATGGACGCTGTCGAGCCCGCCGCCGTATCACCAGTTCGAGACGCTGCCGATTATAGACGAGGGCGATTCCCATCATCACTGATCGACTTGTGTCGGCACGATCAAGCGCCCCGGAGAAATCCGGGGCGTTTTTCGTTGGAGCGGGCATCCCTCGCGACTATAGCCCGCGCATCCCATGACGACCGAGACGATTGCCCTCCCCGCCGACTGGCGCGATTTTCTGGCGCTGACCAAGCCCCGCGTGATGACGCTCGTCGTCTTCACCGGGCTGTGCGGAATGCTCGCCGCGCCCGTTGTGCCAAACCCGGTGATCGGCTTCACCGCGATCCTGTGCATCGCGCTTGGCGCTGGCGCGGCGGGGGCGCTCAATCAGTGGTACGAGGCCGATCTCGACGCCAAGATGCGCCGTACCGCCGCGCGGCCCTTGCCCGCCGGGCGGATGGATAAGCAGTCGGCGCTCCATTTCGGCGTGGCGCTGAGCGCGTTTTCGGTGCTGCTGATGGGGTTGGCGGTCAACGTACTTGCCGCGAGTATCCTGGCGGCGTCGATCCTGTTCTATGTGCTGGTCTATACCGTGTGGCTCAAGCCGCGCACGCCGCAGAATATCGTCATCGGCGGCGCTGCTGGCGCGTTTCCGCCGCTGATCGGCTGGGCGGCAGCGACCGGCGGGTTTGCGCCGCTTCCGCTGCTGCTGTTCGCGCTCGTGTTCCTGTGGACCCCGCCGCATTTCTGGGCGTTGGCGCTGTTCGTGAAGACCGATTACGCCAACGCCGGCATCCCGATGCTGCCCGTCGTCGCCGGCGAGCGCGCGACGCGTGTGCAGATCGGGCTCTATACGATTCCGATGGCCGTGGCGGCGATCGCACCCTGGCCACTCGGATTGACCGGCGCGATCTATGGCGCGGTGGCGACCGTCGCGACCGGATGGTTCGCATTGCTGACGGCGCGCGTCGCGACCCGCACGACGCATGAGGGCGACACAATGCGCCCCGAAAAGCAGCTGTTCGCTTTCTCGATCGTCTATCTGTTCGTGCTGTTCGGCGCGGTCGTCGTCGATCGGTGGTTCGCATGACGCCGGAGGATCAGGAACGCCGGCTGGCGACCCAGCGGCGCAACGCGCGCGTGATGGCCATTGTGCTCGGCGCGTTCGTTATCCTGATGTTCGCGGTGTCGATCGCCAAGATCGGCATGCAGCACTCATGATCCGTAGCATGACCGGAATCGGGCGCACCGCCTTCCTCGCGGTTCTCGGCATCTGTTTCATGAGCGGACTCGCCTGGGCGAGCGTGCCGCTATACCGCATGTTCTGCCAAGTGACCGGGTTGAACGGCACCACCGGCCGCGGTCTTCGTGCCCCCGGTGCAGTCAACGGCAAGATCACCGTCGCGTTCGACACCAACGTGGCGCCGACGCTCAAATGGAAGTTCAAGCCAGAGGTCGAATCCGAAACGATCGACATCGGCGCGCGCGACATGGCGTTCTTCAATGCGACCAACACGTCGAACCGAACGGTGACCGGCACCGCGACGTTCAACGTGACGCCGGCGCAGGCGGGTGTCTATTTCAAGAAGATCCAGTGCTTCTGCTTCACCCAGCAGACGCTCAAACCCGGCGAGACGCAGCGCATGCCGGTGATCTTCTACGTCGATCCGGCGATCCTCAAGGACCCCGACGCGCGCGACATCCAGACCATCACGCTCAGCTACACGTTTTACCCGGTGGATTCCGGCAAAA
>JBDSED010000037.1:0-5131 GCA_039920225.1 Sphingomonas sp. | reverse complement strand
TCCTCGATCTCGTGGTCGTCAGCATCGCGCTGCCCAACGGCTTCGCCAGCCTGACCGATCGCGCCTACAAGCGCCACGTCGCTGGCGAGGACACCGCCGCCACGATCGACGACCCGCGCGACTATCGTTCGCGGCTCAATTCAATGTTCGGGATCGATTTGCGCTCCGGATAAGTCGCGGCGCTCGGGCTGTTCTAGGCGCGCTCGCGCTCGATTAGGTCGGTGGCGTCGAGACCAAGCAGTTCGATATGCTCGGCGATTCGCGGCCACTGATCGTTGACGAAGCGGTCGCGCTCGGCGATCCGCAATTTCTCGGCGGCGCCCGGCAGGACGAACATGCCGACCCCACGCCGCACCTCGACGTAGCCGTCGTCCTGAAAGCTCTGATACGCCTTCGCCACGGTCAACGGGTTGGCGCCATGTTCGGCGGCGAGCGCGCGAACCGAAGGTAGCTGATCGCCTGCGCGATATTCGCCGCGCAGGATTGCGGCCGATATGCCGCCGCGAAGACGGATATAGACCGGGCTGTCATCATTACTTAGTGCCATGCTGCTTTAATACAGCAATCGACGACCACGTCCAGCCTATTGAGCGAGCCAAGTTGAAACAATCTTGTCTGGATCGGGCCTCGGCCTTTCCTCCAATTGCTTAACGGGCGTACCCAAGAATATAAAGCCGGCGACGCGTTCCGATGCCGCGCCGAATGCATCGCGCACCCCGTCAGAATAGGCCGCCCAACCGGTCAACCAGCCGCCGGCGAACCCCATTGCGTGCGCGGCGTGAAGCAAGTTCATGCACGCTGCCCCCGCGGACAATTCCTGCTCCCACAGCGGAATGTGGCTTTCGGGTTTGGGCGAGGACAGCACGACGACCAGCGCCGGCGCTTGCGTGGCGAATTGTTCGAGTGCTTCGATCTCGAGCCGTGCCGCTTGCGGGCGCTCTACGCGATACGCGTCGGTAATCACGCTCGCCAGCAACGCGCGGGCGTCGCCGGGCACCACCACGAACCGCCACGGTGCGAGCTTGCCGTGATCGGGCGTTCGCGCGGCGATCTCCAGTATCTGGCGCAGTTGCGCGGCGTCGGGTCCCGGCGCCACCAGGTCGCGGGGCTTGCCCGAGCGGCGGGTGGCGAGGAGCGAGAGCGGCGTCGAGCGGTCGTTGAACATGCCCGCCATCTAGGGCGTGTCGCAGGATATTTACACTTGAAGCTTTACCGCTAGTCTCCGCGCCATTCATCCGCCGCGTGTTCGACGGCGAGCAAAAAAATTTCAGGGAGCGCATGCATGGTAGACACCCCGACCGCGGACAACCCGCGCGAGCCGGATATCACTCACGTCAATCCGGCGGCCGAGGACACGTGGTTCGGGCACCCGAGACAGCTGGCGCGGCTGTTCACCACCGAAATGTGGGAGCGGTTCGGCTACTACGGAATGCGCGCACTGCTCACGCTGTACCTCGCCAATTATTTCCTGTTCAGCGACCAGACCACCAACGGCCTCTACGGTGGCTTCACCGCACTGGTGTATCTGACGCCGCTGGTCGGCGGCCTATTGGCCGACCGTTACCTTGGTTCCAAGCGGTCGGTGAAGTTCGGCGCGATCATTATGTCGCTCGGCTATCTGACGCTCAGTCTCGGCGCAGGGTTCGGCCAAGAGGCCAAGCCCTTTGCGACGATCGACGGCCAGCGATACGAAGTGGTAGTCGACAAAGGGAACGGCGCGGCAGCTGGTGCCGACAAGCAGCAATATCTTGTGGACAAGGGCCAACGCTTCGCAATCAAGGGCCAGGAAGACGGGTCGATCAACTTGGTCGCTGCCGACGGTTCGGTGGCGCGCACCCTTGCCAAGGGCGGGCTTGAGGCCGGCGGCGATCGCTCGATATTCTATACCATGGTGTTGCTGATCGGTCTGTCGATGGTGACGATGGGCAATGGCTTCTTCAAGCCCAACATCTCGACGATGGTCGGGGAGCTCTATCCGAAAGGCGATCGGCGGCGGGATTCGGGGTTCACCATCTTCTATATGGGGATCAACCTTGGCTCGCTGCTGTCGCAGGCGCTCTGCCCGTTTCTGGCGGTCGCGGTCGGATGGTGGGCGGGCTTCGGCCTAGCCGCGATCGGCATGCTGTTTTCCTGGTTCCTGATACAATTCGATGGCGGCAAGCTCGACGGCTATGGTGAGCCGCCTGCGGGCGTGCCCAACCGGGCCATGGTGATCTTCATCGGCGCGCTGGTCGCGGTGCCGGTGATCTATTTTCTGTTCACCAACCTGATGAACGCACCCGCGCCGGTCGAAGGCGCGGGCTTTACCGGCTACCTCGTCGCACTGCCGCTGATGGGCAAATTGCTGTTCGGCACGTTCCTTATCGGCATTCCTGCGATCCTGATCTGGTCGTGGAAAGTCGGCAGCAGGGTCGAACTACAGATGATGCTCGCGGCGATGGTGCTGATCATCTTCAACGTCGTGTTCTGGACGTTGTTCGAGCAGGCCGGGTCCAGCCTTACGCTGTTCGCCGACCGCAATACGGACCTTCGCATCTTCGGCGACTGGGCAATATCGGCAGGACAGACCCAGACCTTCAACGCCTTATTCATCGTCCTATTGGCGCCGGTGATGAGCATCCTGTGGACGCGCCTCGCTAACAAGGGCCTCGAGCCGCCGATCCCGGTCAAGTTCGCGATCGCACTGATCGGCGTCGGGCTCGGCTTCCTGTTCCTGGTGTGGGGATCGCATTACGCCGACTCTAACTTCAAGGTCGGTATCTGGTGGCTGGCGGGCCTCTACCTGATCCATTCGGTCGCCGAATTGTGCATCTCGCCGGTGGGCCTCAGCATGATCACCAAGCTGTCGATCGCGCGGATCGTCGGCATGATGATGGGCGTGTGGTTCCTGTCGATCAGCTGCGCGCAATATGTCGCCGGCGTCGTCGCTCAGTTCGCTAGCGTCGAGACGGTCGGCGGCCAGGTGACCAACCCGGCGGTCGCCCTGAACACCTATGTCGGGGTGTTCACGACGATCGCCGAAGTCGCGATCGTCCTGGGCGTGATACTCTTCCTGCTGTCCTTCCCGCTCAAGAAATGGATGCACGGGGTCAAGTGATCGGTTAGCCTCCTCCGATATCGTCGGGGGAGGCCGCCCATGAGTCCGCTCTGCTGGGAAATCGTCGCGGCGCTGTCGTTTCTCGGCACGCA
Organism: Sphingomonas sp.; assembly: GCA_039920225.1. Classification (GTDB taxonomy): domain Bacteria; phylum Pseudomonadota; class Alphaproteobacteria; order Sphingomonadales; family Sphingomonadaceae; genus Sphingomonas. Next base: position 1,942 of record JBDSED010000037.1, on the reverse strand, counting down.
CTTCGTCCTGTCGCATCCGTTGCGCAGCCCCATTGTCTCTCGGATCGGCGAGGGGCCGTTTCTCGGCCTCTATTCGCTGGTCGCGTTCGCCACCTTGGGCTGGCTCGCCTTTGCGTTTCGCGCGGTGCCGGCGGAGGCGCCGTATTGGGCGGTCGGCGACGGATTATGGATCACCGCCACGGTGCTGACCTATTTCGCCAGCGTGCTGTTCGTCGGATCGCTGTTCGGCAACCCGGCGCTACCAGGGTCGTCGCAGACCGGTGCCGCGCCCGAGCCGCGCGGCGTATTCAGCGTCACGCGGCATCCGATGATGTGGGGGTTCGCGCTGTGGGGCGTGGCCCACATTCTCGTCGCGCCGACGCCGTCCAATATCGTGCTGGCGAAGACGATCGTCGTTCTCGCGCTGGTCGGCGCGTTCCTGCAGGACAAAAAGAAGGAACGGCTCCAGCCCGAGACGTGGCCCACGTGGCAGGCGAAAACGAGCTATTGGCCGCTCGCCGCGGTCTTCGCCCGGCGAGTCAAGTTCACGCCCGCCGGCGGTGTGCCGATCCTCGGCGGCATCGTGCTGTGGCTTGCCGCGAGTTGGGCGCACTTGCCGCTGGCCGGGTTCGCCGCCGGCGTGTGGCGCTGGGTCGGCTAGCCCGGAACCTCTTCGAGCGCTCGGTCGGTCTCGCCGTCGGTGCCGCCGCCGCTGCGCGCCGATATGGTGGCGGTGACCGCGACATCCATCGTCACGTTGCCGACGGTGCGAAACAGATCGGGCACCGTCTCGACCGCGACGAGCAGCCCCAGCGCCTCGATCGGCACCCCCATCGCGACCGCCACCGGCGCGACCGAGGCGAAGAAGCTGATCGTGCCGGGCAGCGACACCGACCCCATCGTGGTGATCGCCGCAGTCGCGATCCCCGCAGCGAGCTGGCCGGGGCCGATCGTGGTGCCGGTCAAGTGCGCCACGTAGAGCGCGACCGCGAGGTTCATCGCCGGACTGGTCGCGCGGAACACGGCGACCGCGATCGGCAGCACGACGCCCGACACGCTGGCCGGCGCGCCGAGCGCTTCGCTCGAGCGCAGCATCGCCGGCAGCGAGGCAAGCGACGACGAGGTCGAGATCGCCACCACCTGACTCGGGAGGACGGCCCGGGCGAACCGCCCGACCCCGACTCGCGCGCCGATCGCCGCAATCGGATAGGCAGACAGCAGCACGATAATGCCGAGCGACGAGACGATCAGGATGTAATGCGCCAGGGCGCCAAACGCGGCGGCCCCCGTCTCCATCCCGAGCCCGAACGCCAGGCAGAACACGCCGACCGGCGCCAGCACCAATACCCAGCCAATCACTACGACCATCGCATCGGCGATCGCCTGGAAGAAATCGATCAGCGTGTTGCGACGCTTCGCTTCGAGCCGCGTGATGGCGAACGCGAACACCATCGCGAACACGGTCAGCGGCAGGAACGAGTCGGTCGCGGCGGCATCGACGATGTTGGTCGGCACGATCTTGTCGAAGAAATCGCCGAGACTGGGGATCTGTCCCGCCGCCTTGGCGCCCGACAGCGACGCGCGCAGCGCATCGCCCCATTCGGCGGGGAGCGGGAAGAGCTTGAGGAGCAGCGGCGTGAGGAAGGCCGACAGCAACGTATTGACCCACAGGATCACGACGAACGCGATCAGCGCGCGCGCCGCGATCTTGCCCGCCCGCGCCGCTTCGGCCGAGGCGGCGATGCCGATCACCAGCAGCGCGACGACCAGCGGCACGATCACCATCTGCAACCCGTGGAGCCAGGCGCCGCCGATCCGCTTGGTGAACAACAGCATGAACGCGCCGGCGTCGGGCGCCCATTTGGCGAGTGCGATACCGAGCAACAGCCCGACCACCAGCGACGCCAAAATCCGAAACGCCTGGCTCATGCTCGCCCTTCCCGGTTTGCCGCGCTAAGAGGCG
>JBDSED010000036.1:0-7618 GCA_039920225.1 Sphingomonas sp. | reverse complement strand
TGGTCGACGGGTCCGAGTTCCACGAGTTCAAGGCGCTCTACGGCTCCAGCCTGGTCTGCGGCTTCGCGCATATCTGGGGGATGCCGGTTGCGATCCTGGCGAACAACGGCGTGCTGTTCAGCGAAAGCGCGGTCAAGGGCGCACACTTCATCGAGCTGGCCCAGCAGCGCCGCGTGCCGCTTCTGTTCCTCCAGAACATCTCCGGCTTCATGGTTGGCGGAAAATACGAAGCCGAGGGCATCGCCAAGCACGGCGCAAAGCTCGTCACTGCGGTTGCAACCGCGACGGTGCCCAAGATCACCGTGCTGATCGGCGGCAGCTTCGGCGCGGGCAACTACGGCATGGCGGGGCGAGCTTATAGCCCGCGCTTCCTGTTCACCTGGCCCAACAGCCGGATCAGCGTGATGGGCGGCGAGCAGGCGGCGAGCGTGCTGGCGACCGTCCATCGCGACGCCGCCAGTTGGACGCCCGAACAAGCCGAAGCCTTCAAGCAACCGATCCGCGACGATTACGAAGCCCAAGGGTCGCCCTGGCACGCCACCGCGCGGCTATGGGACGACGGCATCATCGACCCGGCGCAGACCCGCGACGTGCTCGGCCTTGCCTTTGCAGCTGCGCTCAACGCCCCGATTCCGGAGCGTCAGAGCTTCGGTGTTTTCAGAATGTAAGGAGATACCATGCGCTTCCTTCTGATCGCCCTCGCCCTCCTCGCACCCCTCCCCACGTTTGCGCAGTCGGGGCCCGTCACGCCCAGCGGGAAGCTACCGCCCGCCAACCCGCTCCCTTACGACGACCCCGAAGCCACCGCAGTGATGGTGCCGGTCAACGCGCTCTTCGCCGCGTTCAACGCCGAGGATGGCGTCGGCGTCCTGGCGCAGACGCGGCCAGAGGGTGTGCTGCTCGTCGTCGACGAACTTCCCGACGGCTCGCGCAAGATCTTCACCATGGGCTGGGCCAAGCTCGCCTCGGTGCTCAAGCCCGGGCCGAACAGGAATGAGGAACGCCTTGGCATGCCGGCGATCGAGATCGACGGCGACATCGCGATGGTCTGGGCGCCGTACGTCAACTATCGCAACGGAAAAGCCGACCATTGCGGCATCGACCTGATGGACATGGTCCGCGAAAACGGCGCGTGGAAGGTACTCAACATCACCTCCTCGCACCGCAACACCGGCTGCCTGCCGCAGTGAGCCGCAACCGGTCCTTCCCTTTTGCGCACCAAATCCGCCGCGAACTCAGGGAGCGTCATCCATGATGCAGTCCCTGCTGATCGCCAATCGCGGCGAGATCGCCTGTCGGATCATCCGCACCGCGCGTGAGATGGGCGTGCGTACCGTCGCAGTCTATTCGGACGCCGACGCCAATTCGTTGCACGTCCGTCAAGCCGACGAAGCGGTGCATATCGGCCCCTCCCCGGCGCGGGAGAGCTACCTGGTGGGCGACAAGATCATCGCCGCGGCCAAGGCGACCGGCGCGGAAGCGATCCATCCGGGCTACGGCTTCCTGTCGGAAAATGCCAACTTCGCGCAGTCGGTGAAAGACGCCGGCCTGATCTGGGTCGGGCCCAATCCCGACAGTATCCGCGCAATGGGCCTGAAGGATGCCGCCAAGGAGCGGATGATCGCCGCCGGCGTGCCCGTCACGCCAGGGTATCTCGGCGAGAATCAGCGGCCCGAGCATCTCAAGGCCGAAGCCGACAAGATTGGCTATCCCGTCCTGATCAAGGCGGTCGCGGGTGGCGGCGGCAAGGGTATGCGGCGGGTCGACGAGTCAGAGGACTTCATCGATGCGCTCGCCTCATGCCAGCGCGAAGCCGCATCATCGTTCGGCGACGACCGCGTGCTGATCGAGAAATACATCCTCTCGCCGCGTCATATCGAAGTACAGGTGTTCGGCGACAGCCACGGCAACGTCGTCCACCTGTTCGAACGCGATTGCTCGCTGCAACGCCGCCATCAGAAGGTGATCGAGGAAGCCCCCGCCCCCGGCATGGACGAGGTCACGCGCGCCGCGATATGCGATGCGGCGGTGCGCGCGGCAAAAGCTGTCGATTATGTCGGTGCGGGCACGATCGAGTTCATCGCCGACGCCAGCGAAGGCCTGCGCGCTGATCGAATCTGGTTCATGGAAATGAACACCCGGCTCCAGGTCGAGCATCCGGTGACCGAGGAGATCACCGGGCAGGACCTTGTCGAATGGCAGTTGCGGGTAGCGTCGGGCGAAAAGTTGCCGAAGCGACAGGATGAATTGGCGATTGACGGGTGGGCGATCGAGGCTCGACTTTACGCCGAAGACCCATCGACCGGTTTCTTACCATCGACAGGACCGCTGACCCGCTTTCAATTGCCCCCTCGGAGTAAGCGTCGCAACGTTCGGGTAGAGACCGGCTATGTACAGGGCGACGACGTATCGCCTTTCTACGACCCGATGATCGCCAAGCTCATCGTCCACGCTGAAACTCGCGACGCCGCGGCGCGCGGGTTGTCGCTGGATTGTAGCTTCGTGGAGTGCTGGCCGGTCAAGACCAACGCCGAATTTCTCTGGCGGGCGCTGGAGAACAAGCGCTTTCGAAGCGCTGATCTCGACACGGCGCTGCTGGTCGACGAACAGGACAACATCACGCCGTCCGGAACGCCGTCGGAAAATGCGCTGCAGTCTGTCGCGTGGCGAGTCCTAGAGGCCGATGCGCCGAAATCGAGCGCGTCTGGCCTCAATGGGTTTCGGCTCAACGCGCCAACACGGCCTACGATGATTAAGCTGCAATCCGGGCATCAGGTTTACGATATCGCCTATGAACCCGACTTTGCCGGCCCCAGCCGGTCGACCGAGCGAATGACTAACGGCTATCTGGTCAATGACCTTGGCACTACCTTCGTTTTTACCGAGTGGCGCTCCGGCGGCGAGGCTGGCGTAGCCGCCGGCGACGGCGCGATCCTGTCGCCGATGCCGGGGCGGATCATTGCCGTCGAGGTGGCGGACGGCGATGCGGTGGCCAAGGGCCAGAAGCTCGTCACGCTCGAGGCGATGAAGATGGAGCACAGCCTGGTCGCACCGTTCGATGGGACGGTGGCCGAGCTGAACGCGACCGCCGGTGGCCAGGTTAGCGAGGGAGCCTTGCTGGTCCGGATTGAGAAGGCGGAGTGACAGGTCCCTTCCAACCGTTCGTGTCGAGCGAAGTCGAGACACTGTTGCTGAACGGTCCGCAGGCGGTTCTCGACTTCGCTCGAACCGAGCGGAAGTAGGCATGGGCCAGCCCGTGCAAATCAGCACCGACCTCACCGACCGTATCCTTACGATCACGCTCGACCGGCCGGACGCGATGAACGCATTCACCGCGCAGATGATGCACGAGATGATCGCCGCGTTCGACCGCGCCGATGCCGACGACGAGGTCCGCGCGGTGATCGTGACGGGCAGCGGCGATCGCGCGTTCTGCGCGGGGGCCGATCTGTCGGGGGGGGCGGCGACGTTCGACTATGCCAACGGCCCGCGCTGGTCCGACGCCGGATCGCCCGTCCGCGCCGACGGATCGGTCGACTACGACCATCCCGGCGTGCGCGACGGCGGCGGGATGCTCAGCCTACGCATCTTCCGGTCGAAGAAACCGGTGATCGGCGCGATCAACGGGGCCGCGGTGGGAATCGGCGCGACGATGACACTGCCGATGGACTTCCGACTGGCCGCCGACACCGCGCGCTATGGGTTCGTATTCGCGCGGCGCGGCATCGTGCCGGAGGCGGCGTCAAGCTGGTTCCTGCCACGGCTGGTTGGCATCTCGACGGCGCTCGATTGGTGCTATTCGGGGCGGCTGGTATCGGCGGACGAAGCGCAGCAAGCGGGGCTGGTACGGTCGGTTCACGCAGCCGGCGATTTGATAAATGCTGCACGCGAACTGGCGCAGCAATTGACTGCGCAATCCGCTCCCGTTTCGGTCGCGCTGACCCGGCAAATGTTGTGGCGAATGCTGGGCGCTGGCTCGCCGATCGAGGCGCACCGGCTCGACAGCCGCCTGGTATGGTCGCGCGGGTCGAGCGCCGACGCTGAGGAGGGCGTCGCATCGTTCCTCGAAAAACGTGCCGCCGATTATCCCGACAAGGTTTCCAGCGACTTACCGCACGTTTCGCCCTGGCTGGACGACTTGGAATGGTGACCTATCGCGACGCTGCTGAGGACGACCTTCCGACCATCGTCCGACTGCTCGCGGAGGACCAGATCGGCGGGCGCAAAGATGATCCCGGCGAACCGCTCGACCCCGTTTATGCTGCAGCCTTTGCTGCAATCGAGAGCGACGCCAATCAGCGCCTGATTGTTGTCGAAATGGACGGTGCGATCGTCGGCACGATGCAACTCAGTTTCCTCCCCGGCCTGCTCAATCGCGGCGCGTGGCGCGGCCAGATCGAGGCGGTGCGGATCGCCGCCGACCAGCGCAGCAAAGGCCTGGGCGCGCAAATGATCGGCTGGGCAGTCGAGCAATGCCGCGCGCGCGGCTGCTTCATGGCGCAGCTCACCTCGAACAACGATCGCGTCGCGGCGCATCGTTTCTACGAACGGCTCGGCTGGCAAAAGAGCCACGCCGGGTTCAAGCTCTACCTGGAGGTCCATTAATGCCCGGCAAATATTTCGAAGAATGGACGGTCGGCGAGACGATCGAGCATCCCTTGCGCCGCACGGTAACCGAGACCGACAATCTGTTGTGGTCGACGATGACGCACAACCCGCAACCGCTCCACCTCGACGCCGAGGCTGCAAAGGCGAGCGAGTTCGGCCGCATCCTCGTCAACGGCACCTTCACGTTCAGCCTGATGGTCGGGATCACCGTCGCCGAAACGACGATGGGCACGCTCGTCGCGAACCTCGGCTACGACAAGCTCGTAATGCCCAAGCCGGTGTTCATCGGCGACACGCTCCACGCGACAAGCGAAGTGACCGACCTGCGCGAGAGCAAGTCGCGGCCGAACGCGGGGCTGGTGACATGGCGGCACCGAATGGTCAACCAGCGCGACGAGGTGGTGTGCGAGTGTTTGCGGACGGCGTTGTTGTTACGTAGGAGCTAGACGCCCCTCACCAAGCTTGTGAACCGTTCGAAAGTAGATTCGAAGTTGTCGTCATCGACACGTTGGCCAGCCAAATCCTGTTTCAGTTTCCGCGTTCGCGTATCGACGATGTCGAAGTCGCACTCTCCAGTGACCCACACGCTGAACTGTCCGACCATATCGCTCGTCGAAAGCTCAAATTGATAGGAAGGCTTATTGGTCGTTAGAGATTCGGCCGACACGTCGACAAATCTGGCTTCATAGCCCTTAGCTCGCAAAGCGACCTCGCGCTGCGTCAGCCAAGGCCGCCATTTGTCGAACTCAAACAGTGAACGACTCCCCGCACCCACATTCGCCTTTGGCGTTGGGGTTCTGGAATACGAAGCCCGCGGCGAAATCGTCCTCGACCCAGTCCATCGTCGATCCGACCAGATACAGGATCGACCCGCCATCGACGTAGAGCGTGCCGCCGGGCGTCTCGATCTGCTCGTCGAACGGCTTGGCTTCGGTGACGTAATCGACCGAATAGGCGAGACCGGAACAGCCGCGCTTCGGCGTCGACAGCTTGACGCCGATCGCGCCGTCGGGCGCCTTCGCCATCAGCGCGGCGATGCGCGCCTCGGCGTTGGGGGTGAGGATCAGCGCGGCGGGGCGCGGTCGCAAATTGGTCGCCATCACAGCATCCCGAGTTCGAGCTTGGCGTCGTCGGACATCTTCTGCGGATCCCAGGGCGGGTCCCACACGAGGTTGACGTCGGCAAACGCTACGCCGGGCACGCTGGCGACGCGCAGCTCGACCTCGGCTGGCATCGATTCGGCGACCGGGCAATGCGGCGTGGTCAGCGTCATCATGACAACGGCATGGCCGTCATCGGTAACCTCCACGCCATAGATCAGTCCCAGGTCATAGATGTTGACCGGGATTTCTGGGTCGAAGATTTCCTTGAGCGCCTCGATCACCGCGAGCTGCAGCGCCCCGCCCTCGCCGCCCGCCGGATCGGCTTCGGGCTTCTTGGCGAGAAACCCCGCGAGATAGTCGCGCTTGCGCTCGAACGTCTCGCCAACGCCGACCGATGTTTCGGCTGGCGCATCAAAAGATGCCTCGACGCGCGCTTTGGGCGGCGCCTCCACCGCATCGACTTTTTCCACCACAATCTTGCTCTCTTCGTTCATCCGAAGATCCTCGTTACGCGTTCAACGCCCGCCGCCAATGCCTCGACATCGGCCAGCGAATTATAGACCCCGAAGCTCGCCCTCGCGGTCGCCGGCACGCCGAGCGTGTCCATCAGCGGCTGCGCGCAATGATGCCCGGCGCGGATCGCCACCGCGCTTTCGTCCAAGATGGTGGCGACGTCGTGCGGATGCACCCCCTCGACCGCGAAACTGACGATCCCGGCACTATCGTCGGGGCCGAACAGCCGCACCGAATTGATCCGCCCGAGCCGCTCGCGCGTCGCTGCGACGAGCGCGGTTTCGTGCGCGTGGATGCGGTCGAGCCCGATGCCCTCGACGTAATCGATCGCAGCATGCAGCCCGACCACGCCGACGATATGCGGCGTCCCCGCCTCGAACCGCCCCGGCGGCGGAGCGTAGGTGGTCTTGGCGAAGGTAACGCGGTCGATCATGGACCCGCCCCCCTGATACGGCGGCATGGCGTCGAGCAACTCGTAGCGGCCCCACAGCACGCCGATTCCTGTCGGACCGTAGAGCTTGTGCCCTGAGAACACGTAGAAGTCGCAGCCGATTGCGGTGACGTCGACCGGCATCCGCGGCACGGCCTGGCATCCGTCGAGCAGGATCTTGGCCCCGACCGAATGCGCGATCTCGGTCGCGCGCTTGGCGTCGAGCACCGATCCCAGCACGTTCGATACGTGTGCGAGCGCGACCAGCTTGTGCTGCGGCGTGATCATCGCCGCCATCGCGTCGAGGTCGATGCGCCCGTCATCGGTCAGCGGCACGACGTCGATCGCGGCGCCGACGCGCTCGGCGACCATCTGCCACGGCACGATGTTCGAATGATGCTCGAGCGCCGACAGCAGGATGCGGTCGCCCGCCTTAAGCCGTTCGCCGGCCCAGCATTGCGCGACCAGATTGATCGCCTCGGTCGCGCCCCGCACAAACACGAACTCGCGTTCGTCACCGCCGATGAACTGCGCGACCCGCTTGCGCGCTGCTTCGTAAGCGAGCGTCATGTCGGCCGACCGCTGATACACGCCGCGATGCACCGTCGCGTAGGTCTCGCCATAGGCGCGCGCGATCGCGTCGATCACCGGCTTGGGCTTCTGCGAAGTGGCCGCAGTGTCGAGATACGCCCAGCCCGCCGGGATCGCCGGGAAATCGGCGAGCACGTCGAGGGACTCTAATCCCCCTCCCTGGAAGGGAGGGGTTAGGGGTGGGTCTTTGGAGCGCGAAGGTGCCGCCAAGTCTCCACCCACCCCCAGCCCCTCCCTTCCAGGGAGGGGAGCAATCCGGGCGCCGCTCACAACACCCGCTCCAACGCGATCTGCGCCGCAGCCTCTACGCCCTCGCGCTGCACGACATTACCTATCCCGTCGAACACGCTGCCGATGAACGCGCGCAACAGCA
>JBDSED010000035.1:0-19061 GCA_039920225.1 Sphingomonas sp. | reverse complement strand
GCGAAGGCGAAATCGCTATCGCCAAGCGCATCGAAGCCGGCCGCAACACGATGATCGCCGGGCTCTGCGAGAGCCCGATGACTTTCCACGCGATGATCGAATGGTCGAACGCGCTGAACGACGGCCGCATGCAGCTGCGCGAGATCCTCGACCTCGACGCGATGCTCTCCAAGGGTCCCTCGGCCGAGCAGGTCGAGAATGCCGAAAGCGACGATTCGGGCGAGATCACCGAATCCACCGCCGGCGCGTCGTTCAAGGAAGAAGAGGACGTCAAGGAGGAGGCGCCCGTCGACGAGGATGAGGACGACATGACCTAGCGTCGTGCGCCGCGCATCTCGGACGATGAGGAAGAGGACAATACGCTCAGCCTCGCGCAGATGGAGGAGCAACTCAAGCCGATCGCGCTCGAGCGGTTCGCCAACATTACTTCAATCTATAAGAAATTCTCCAAGATGCAGGCCAACCGTCTGGATCAGATGAGCGCCGGCGGCGAGCTGTCGACGGGGGATGAGCGCAAGTATCAGAAGCTGCGCGAAGAACTCACCGCCGAGGTCGAGAGCGTCCAGTTCCACCAGGCCAAGATCGAATATCTCGTCGACCAGCTTTATAGCTTCAACCGGCGCCTGACCGCGCTGGGCGGCCAAATGCTGCGCCTGGCCGAGCGCCACAAGGTCGCGCGCGCCGATTTCCTCAACCGCTATGTCGGACACGAGCTCGACGAAAGCTGGCTGACGACAGTCGAGGGCGTTGACAAGAAATGGGCGGCGTTCGCTGGCGCCGAAGTGGGCGCGGTCGATCGCATCCGCATCGAAATCGCCGAGATCAGCCAGCAGACCGGCATGGCGCTCGGCGAGTTCCGCCGCATCGTCAACATGGTGCAAAAGGGCGAGCGCGAGGCGCGTATCGCCAAGAAGGAAATGGTCGAGGCGAACCTGCGTCTCGTCATCTCGATCGCTAAAAAATATACGAACCGCGGCCTGCAATTCCTTGATCTTATTCAGGAAGGCAACATCGGCCTGATGAAAGCGGTCGACAAGTTCGAGTATCGCCGCGGTTACAAATTCTCGACCTATGCGACGTGGTGGATCCGCCAGGCGATCACCCGCAGCATCGCCGACCAGGCGCGCACGATCCGTATCCCGGTCCACATGATCGAGACGATCAACAAGCTGGTCCGCACCAGCCGCCAGTTCCTCCACGAACAGGGCCGCGAGCCCACGCCCGAGGAAATGGCCGAGCGCCTGTCGATGCCGCTCGAGAAGGTCCGCAAGGTGATGAAGATCGCCAAGGAGCCGATCAGCCTCGAAACGCCGATCGGGGACGAGGAGGATTCACATCTCGGCGACTTCATCGAGGACAAGAATGCCGTCATCCCGGTCGACGCCGCGATTCAGGCGAATCTCAAGGAAACCGTCACGCGCGTGCTCGCGAGCTTAACGCCCCGCGAGGAACGCGTGCTGCGCATGCGCTTCGGCATCGGAATGAATACCGATCATACGCTGGAGGAAGTCGGCCAGCAGTTCAGCGTGACTCGCGAACGCATCCGCCAGATCGAAGCGAAGGCGCTGCGCAAGCTGAAGCATCCGTCGCGGTCGCGGAAGATGCGGAGCTTCCTCGACCAGTAAGCGTCAGCTGGCTACGGGAACGCGCGCGTCAGATCGACGACGCCGCGCCCGTAGACGCGGTCTTGCCCCGTAGCGCCCACATCGCGCGCCGACGCGTAGAGCAAGGCCAGCAGTTGTGCGCCGGTCTTCGTCGGGTTTGCCTGCGCGAGTAGCGCCAGCGCGCCCGACGCGAGCGGCGTCGCGGCCGAGCAGGACCCCGCGGTAGTCGTGATGAAGTGTGCCGCACTATCGCCGGCGCGGTTGCTCGACGCGCCGGTCACGTCGCCCCCGCCTACTGCCCCGACGATCAGCACTTGCTCGCGTGCAACGGGGTCGGCGGCGAGCGCCGCGGCCAGGGTTTGCGGTTCGGACGCACCCTCGTTACCCGCGCAGATCGTTATGACGATGCCCGCGGCCGTCGCTCGGTCGACCGCCGCCAACATGGTCGCGCGTGGCGGGATGTCCGCGATCATCGAGAGGTTGATCACCCGCGCACCCGCCTCGCGCGCACGGTCGATCGCGAGCGCGACCGCGTCGAGGCCGTAGATGCAACCGCCTGCCCCCGCGCAGGTGCCCGGCAAATCGACGCGGAATGCGACGATCGTCGCGTCGAAGGCGACGCCGTGACCGCCGACCCCGTCTCGCTTCGCCGCCGCTAGCGTTGCCACCGCCGTGCCGTGTCCGTTGATGTCGTCGAGCGTCCCGTTGCCCGCGAGATCGGCGGAGGCAGGGTCGAGGCGGCCAGTGAATTCGGTGCTTTCCAGGTCGATCCCGGTGTCGACCACCGCCATCTTGACGCCGGCTCCCGTAAACCCGCGGTCGTAAGCGGTCAGCGCCTTCATCGAAACGGCGCCTTCGCTCGCGCGATATTCGGCCGTATCATTTACCGACGTGCCCGGCGTCGGGGCCGGCGAAGGTGTCGGGACGGGAGAAGGTGACGGCGTCGGCGCGGGCGTGACAGCGCCGCCACCCCCTTCCCCGCCGCATCCCACCACCGCGAAGCCGCCCATCGCAACGGTCAACAATAATAAGCTGCGTGATATACCCGGCATCACACGACGGTATTCGAACACCCGAACAAAGGGAACCGCGGCCTGGCAGCTAACCTTGCGAAATCAACGTGACTGAAGATACGCACCATAGCCGACGATACCGGGACGAAGGGCGGCACGACCAACCCCGCAAACGCGAAGGCCGCCGGTCTTTCGACCGACGGCCCTCGTTCAAGCCTAAGGCAAGCCTTATGCGAAACGAACGCGCGTGGTAACCTTGCGGTTGCGGCGCATCGCCCCACCCATCAGGCCGAAACCGACGATCATCATCGCCCAGGTCGTCGGCTCCGGCACCGGTGCCAGTGCGCGATAAATGTCCGCCGTCGAGGTGTTGGCATAGGTCAGAGCATTGGTGCTGAGGTTCCAGCCCATTGCGTCGAACGCTGCGAGGTCGAGCCCGGTGATGTAGCCGGTCTGACCGAAGCAGAAGGTCGGGTCCATGATGCCGTTGCCGATCTGGCAACCCGCCGTGTCCTTCCAGTGCGACGCCTGCTGGCCGTCGCCGTTGTAGCGGCCCTGCGAGAAGGTGTTGCCGAACAGCGCAGTCGCGCCACCGTCGATCGAGAAATACTTAGCGCCGCTGACGGTGCCGGCCGACAGATCGCGCGCCGCGCCGCCGGCCACCAGGTTGGTCGGATCGGCGCTGTAACGGAACATATCGAGCGCCGAGTAAATCGACGTGTCGTTCAGGCTGTAGCGGAGCGTGTCCTCGTTCGGGCTGGTGCCCGGGCCGGAGCCATACACATCAAGCAAATCGACGCCCGACACAAAGCCAAGCGCGTGGCCGATTTCGTGAATTGCCACGCCGATGAAGTCGAATGTGTTTGCCGTAATACCATCGGTCGGATCGAAGTCGAACCCGAAGTTGCTGCTGAACGTGACCGTGCCGTCGATCGACGCAGCGTTCACACCCGCTGCCGTGCCGCCGATGGCCTTGATGAGCGACGAGTTCAAATACAGCACCTTGGTGCTGACAGTCTGCGCATCGTCGTAACGAAGCGTGGTGAGGTCATCGACCACCGGGTTGGGGAATTGCGCGTTCGGCGCGAGGGCCGAAGCTTTCACCCCGTTGGTAATGAAGCTAGCGCCGCCATTGGTGAGCGTCGGCAGGATCGCGGTCTGGTCGATCGTCGAGGCACTCTTGGTCAGATTGACACGATTCTCCCAATTCGCGGTCGTGAAGTCGGCCCTGGTGCTGCCCGTCGACCCGATGACATTCGGGGCTAGCGCTGCCGTGCCGACGCGGAGGTTGATCGTGGCGTTGTTCGTTAGGATCGAGCCCCAATACTTGGCTGCGATCGCGAACCCAGCTTTGAACTGCGCGATTTGCGCCGGCGTGCCGGTGAAGCCGTTGTCGATAAGGATGATGTCGGCCGCGTTGGCCGCCGGCGCCGCAACCAGCACGCTGGCAGCGACGCTGCATGCCAGCAAGTTCTTCATACGCATGAGAAATCCCCCAAATACCAAATGTCCCGGCCCTTGCCGTTAACAACACGTTAATCTTTACAGCGGCCCCTAATGTCAATGCGCTATCGGCCCCTCGGCGCGTAATTTCGGCCAGTTGTGTCCCTAGAAGAGACAGGTCGAGCCGCGCCGCCTATCGCACCGCTCAGTGGACCCTATAGGAACATTCGATGGCTATCCCGATGAACAATGCTGCCGTCGTCAGCGCCTCAGCCGCGTTGAAAGGCGCCCTCGCCCGCCGCAACCGCGCCGAGACCAACCGAATCGTCGCGATGCTGCTCGACGGTGGCGCGCCGCTCGGCGAGCAGTGGCGGAACATCGCACAATTGATGCGCGTCAGTGGCGAATTGACGCTGGCGCGTCGCGCAATCGACGCTTTCGTCGCGGAATCGCCCGACAAGGTACAGGCAAGCTATGCCAAAGTAGTCCTGCTGACCCAGTCGGGCCGGCCGCAGGAAGCGCACGACCTGCTGGCATCGCTGCCGGCCGACGTGCCCGACCGCGCCGGACACGCGTATGTGCTCGGCAACATCGCGACGACGCTCGGGCGTGTGCAAGAGGCAAGGGATCATCTTGAGATTGCGCTGAAACATCGTCCCGGCTGGGGTCCGGCGTGGCTGTCATTGGCCACGGCGGTCAACATGGCCGACAGCCCGTTCGGCGACCAGCTGCTGGCCGAGCAGCCGGTGGCGGAGCGCCAAGGGCCTGCCGACCTTGCGCGCTATTATTATGCGCTCGGCAAACTTCATGTCGATCGCAAGGATTCTGACGCCAGCTTCGCCGCGTTCGCGCGCGGCGCCGAATTGCTGCGGTCGCAACGGCCATACAGCCGGGCCGGCAATGAAGCGAACGCTCGCGCGGCGATGACGGGTTATGGCCCAGAATTTTTCGAGCGAATGCGGTCCGCTCAATCGATCGACACGCGCCGGCCGATCTTCGTAACCGGCCTACCGCGCTCGGGCACGACTTTGGTCGAGCAGATCCTCGCCAGCCATAGCGCCGTTCTCGACGGCGGCGAACTCAACCTGATTCAGCACATAGCGGTCGAGGCGGGTGGCGTCTCGGGACAGGACATCGAGAAGTATCTCGCAGGCGGCGGCAGCGTCGATGCGCTGGGCGGCCTCTATCTCCATTTACTGACCGAACGGTTTGGCGCTGCCGGACGCATCGTCGACAAGACGATCGACGCGAGCCGCTTCATGGGCGTAATCGCCGCTGCATTGCCCCACGCGCCGCTGGTCTGGATGCGCCGCGACCCGCTCGACAGTGCATGGTCGTGCTTCCGCACCTTCTTCATCCACGGCGTCGCGTGGAGCTACGATCTCGCCGACATCGCCCACCATTTTCGGCTCGAGGACGAGCTGATGGCGTTCTGGAAAGCGCAGCTGGGCGACCGGCTGCTCGTCGTCCCGTATCGCGAACTGGTCGAGGAGCCCGCCGCGTGGACGGCGCGATTGCTGGCGCATTGCGGGCTGGAGGAAGAGGCCGCGGCCTATACGCCGCACCTGACCGAACGCGTCGTTGCCACGGCCAGTTCGCTCCAGGTCCGTCGCCCGATCAACCGCGACGGGCTGAACGTCGCGGAACCTTACCGGTCGCATCTGCAGCCGTTTATCGACGCCTATCGCCCCGGCGCGTGAAAAAGGCCGCAGCGGCGAACCGCTGCGGCCTTTCACCGGCACCCGAAGGCGCCGCCCCTTTTAGACGGCTAAAGCAACCGCCATGCTGCGACGGCGATAGCGCAGCGATGCGCCCATCAGCCCGAAGCCCATTAATGTGATCGCCCAGGTCGCCGGCTCGGGCACGGCTACGACGTCGAGCGAGACATTGTCGAAATATTGCGAGTCCACCCCGCGTCCCGGGGCGAACAGCCGCGTCGCTTGGAGCGAAAGGATGTGGGTGCCCGCGGACAGATTGGTGGTGAAGCCGAGCGTACTGCGCAGCGTCACCGGGCCACCGGTGACGTCGCCGAAGTCGTGACTGTCGAGGATCACGCCGTCGATCAGGACGCTGAGGAGGCCAAGGCCCGACGCACCGCTCGTGCGTGTATAGAACGCCGCGATGTCCGCGCTGAACGTCGCTACGCCGCCGGTGGTCGTGAACGACTGGAAAATGCCGCCGCCCTCACCGGGGTTCGAATTGTATGGTCCGTTGATCTTGCCGGCGTTGAGGAACAGCGCGTTCGAGACACCGGTGCCCTTGGTATTGAACGAGACCACTGATGCGCTCTGCGGCGCCGGCGAGCCGGGCAGGCTGGGGAGCTCGGCGATCGTGCCGTTGGCAGTCGTGTAGGACGTCCAGCCAGTCAGGCCGTTCTCGAAGTTACCGTTGGTCAGTACCGCTCCGGCATGAGCGACGCCGGCCGCCGAGACGGCGAAAACGACTGCGCACGACAGTTTGGCGAGACTTTTGATCATGGATATTCCCCGTTTCAGGCAAGCGGATACGACCGCGGGGCAGCTGCTGCCCAACGGTCGGTACGATGGATGACTGGATTAACGCGACACTCGGTCCCACGCCGGGCCCGTCCCGATCTCGTCTATCGGTGCCGTGTGACTCATTGATGATATTTTAACGACGATCGCGGGTCGCGGCGGACCGATCCATTTCGGGACAGTACCGCCGCCCCGCCGGGTGCGCTTGTGTCAGTGATCGGTACTGTAGACCGCGACACTGGGCGCAATGGGGTCGAGTAACACCCAGAGCGCGATGCCGAGCGCGAGCGCGAGCAACACGATACTCGCGACGTTCGCGCGGCGGCGGTCGACATCGGGAATCAGGGGCAACAACAGCACCGCACTGATCGCCAGCGGTACTGCGGCGATCATCGGCGTCTTGGGACCGACCGCCTGGAGCAGGAAGAAGCCGAAGCCGAACATGTAGCCGACGCCGAGCATCGCGGCGATCACGACCGCCACCTGGCCCGCCGCCGACCAATGACGCTCGGTCGCCAGGGCCAGTCCACCGAGCATCAGCGGCACCGCGACCGGGTACGCGGCGGTCGGCGCGGTCGCCTGGAGGAAAAGGCCGAGCAGCAGCAACGGCAAAGCCGCGCCTGCAATGCCAACAGCGCTTGTCGGCAGCCAGCGACGGAACAGCGCAACCATCGCAAGGCACACCAGAAGCGCCTGCGCCTCCAGCCGCGGGATGGCCGCGAGCCGATCGTAATAGTTGGTCTGGCCGCCCGCGCCGGACACGAGGTTGACGAGATACAACGCCACACCCGCGACGAGCGCCAGGGCGAGCAGGCTTCCCGCGCCGCGCGCGACCTCACCCAGCGTTCCCCGCCCCCACGCCGCGGCCGCATAGCCCGCCGCGCCCAACACGAGGATCAACCAGCCGACCGCCGCCGCATAGCTGACGAAGACCAACCCGAACGCATCGAAAAACACGCTGTCCGGGGCCTTGCCCGGCAACGCCGACGCGGCAAGCAGTCCACGCGTTAAGTCGAGTACTTGCCGCCCCATGTCCTGCAACGCGCCCTGATCGAGCGCGTCCGGAGTCGCCAGCGGCGAATGATAGAGCCCCGGCCGGCCGATGAACGCGAAGTTGAACCCCGGCACGCCGAGCTTCTTGGCGACGGTGTAATCGGTCGAATTCGGCAGCTTCTGATAGATAAACACGCTGAGCGAGGTGCCGACCGGTTGCGCGACGCTGCGACCGAACAGCGCGATCATCGCGCCGTTTTCGCTGCCGGTTTCGAACATCGACGCGCGCCCACCGCCGCCGCGAGTCTCCAGATTGACGATCACGCCGACGCGGGCGCGGCGCGGATCGTTCGCGAAGAACACTTTGGCGCCCTCTAGCCCCAATTCTTCACCGTCGGTCAGCAACACCATCAGGTCTCGCGCCGGCAGGCCCTGCGTCTTGATCGCACGAACCGTCTCCAGGATCGACGCGACTCCCGCGCCATCGTCGGCCGCGCCGGGCGATCCCCACACGCTGTCGTGGTGCGCCATCAGCAACACCGCGGGAAGCGAGCGATCGCGTCCCGGCAATACCGCGACGATGTTGGTAAGCGGTGGCGTGACGGTGGACTTGCTCCAATCCGCGAGCCGTTTCGCGCCAGCAGCATCCATCGTGCCCGTGGCGGTCGCTACTTGGAGACCCATCGATTGCAGCCGCGCGATCAGATGCGCGCGGACGGCAGCATTTTCGGCGCTGCCGGTCGGATGGGGCGCACGGCCGATCACGCGAACATCCGTCATCGCACGCGTAGCGGAGAAGGCGGTTGCCGGCGCGTCGCTGCCTACCGGAGCAGGCGTCGTCGTCGAGATGATCGCCAGAACAACCGCGCCAACGATCGCCGCCAACAGACCCAACCAGTTCCGCATCGCCGCTCCCCCGTCCCTATCGCCCGACGTTACGGGACCGACCCGAATTGGGCAACAAACGCCTCCGCTTCGGTCGGAAGGCCTTGTCCTGGACCCGGTCAATAGCAATCAAGCACGCATGCACGCCCCGCCAGCCCTGCCCGAGCGCGACGACGTAACAACCGCGTCGGACTTGGTTCGCCGGTTCGGCCTTTGGCGCGAACGCGCCCTGCAGACGCCTGTTTACGTACTGCACCGTGGACGCCCCCGGCTGGTCTTGGCATCAGTCGACCTGATCGGAAAGCTAGCGGGCCCCAATGGCGATGACACCAACGAAAGCCAGCGAATAGCGGCGTCGCTCGCCGGGTCGCCGGGGCTAATCGTGATCGTCGACCGATCGCTGACCATCGTCGCCGCGAGCCGATCGGTGCGGGCGCGCTTTGGTGACATTGCCGCGCCGGGCGCTTCCGTGATGGGGCTTGTTGAGGAGGTCGACACGGTGGCGCTCGCCTCCGCCATTCGGCGCGTCGAGACGTCGGGGTTCGCCGAAACCATCGAGGTAGCGCTAACCAGCGACCCGGGCCGTCCAGTCGCGCTGGCGATCGAGCCGCACCCCGACGGCGGCGTCCTGTTTAGCCGCGCGGGCGCCGGCGACCCCGCCGAGGACCGCGCCTCGCTGGACGAGACGTTCGCCGTGTCGCGCGGCGCCGCGGTCGCGCGAATCGACCGCTACGGCTTCCTCGACGGTCCGCACACCGCGCTCGCCGCCTTGACCGGGATCGGCGCGTCGATGCTGTCGAGCCTGCGCTTCGTCACCCTGTTCTCGATCCAGTCGCGCGGCGCCGTTGCCGAGCTGATCGCCGCGGTCAGCGAGGACGGCGAGCCGCGATCCGGCGCCGCGCGGTTGCTGACCGACAGCGGCGACCCGCGCCAAGTGACTGTGGCGTTTGCCCCCCGCCGAAGGGGTGCGGCGATCGACGGCGCGGTAGCGCTGATTTTGGCGGTGAATTGAGCCCATGACAAATGACATGAGACGGCCGTTTTCCGCTAGATAAAGCGCTGTGACCGCGACCCAACGATTCTCCTCCCGGAATATGGCGTCGCTTTTTATCGTCGTCCTCATCGGACTGGGCATCGGCCAAGCTTTGCAATCAACGGCCCAGATCGGTCGCGATGTGAGTGCCAATCCAACGGCTAGAGCCGCACTTCTTGACGATATCTCTCCGAGCCGCGTGGTCGGAACTCCCACACTCACGGTCGTGGTCTTTACCGATTACCAGTGCCCCGCCTGCAAGGTGGCCGACCCTGCGATGGAGGCCGCGGTCGCTAAAGACGGACACATTCGGTTAGTTTACCGGGACTGGCCGATATTCGGCGCAATGTCGGAAAGGGCCGCTCGCATTGCGATCGCTGCCGACCGGCAGGGTATCTATCCCAAATTACACCGCTTGCTGATGTCCGAACGCCGGATGCTGGACGATCGGATTCTGCGTGAGGCCGTAGAGCGATCTGGCGGCTCTTGGATGCAGATCGAGAAGGACTTGTCGGCGCATAGCGACGAAATCGATCGGCAGCTCAACCGCAACAAAACGGATGCGTTCGCGCTCGGAATCGCTGGAACGCCGGCGTATCTGATCGGGCCCGTTTTGGTCACCGGCGCGCAAAAGGAGGCCGGCTTCACCCGCGCATTCGCGGAAGCGCGCTCCGCGGCACCGTAAGTCTGCGTAAGAACGAAACGCCGTCGCGCTGGGATCCGCGTTGGGCCGTAAGTAGGGTCGATTAGTATATCGTGCCATTCGCGCGACCAACGGCCCCACCCGCACGACGTGTTGCGACATACTTAAGCCAGCATAAACCGGGTCTTTACGCGCTTCGGTATATTCCTGTGCCCCACAACAGTCGCGAACTCATTGGGTAATTGGGGAACCATGCCAGTCGAAACCATCCCGTTCGATCGCCAAAGCGGCAGCTGGAGCGTGCTCGCCGCGCTGGCCGACGCCGATGGCAGCGCACGTCACCCGTTCGTACAGGCGATGGGGGAACGCGGCGCGGCGACTCGCGACCTGGCCGATGCAATCCATCTGCTCTGTGCGTTGCACGGGCGGCACCCGGGGGTGGTCGACCACGCGCTGACCCACGGACCCAGCATCGCGGCCGAATCGTGGCTTGAGGAAGCGGCGAGCGCTTTTGCCGAGGAGCGCGCGCTGCTCGCGCGGCTGACTTCCGCCGCGGGACCGATCCCCTCGACCCCCGGCCAAGCTGAATCCGAAGCTGCGGTGACGCATCAGATCCATGCGCTCGACATGCTCGCCCAGTCCGACCGCGCCGGCTGCGCGATGGGTGCGGCGATCGCGCTGATCCTCGACTGGCGCGCTATTCGCGGCGTGCTCGACGCAGCCGGCGACCGCGCCGGCCTCGCCATTTCTTCACCCGTTCTACCGATCGACGCCGACACCGCGACCTTGGCCGCAACGCTGGCCAACGAACCAGCGATCGAGCGAGCGATGAGCTTTGGCGCGCAGCAATTGCTCGCGCAACACCGTGCGCTGTGGGACTTGGCCGAAGCACGCAAGAGCGCCCGCGACCGGCACTAACGACGTTCTAAGCGGCGGAGGGCCCGCGCCGTCGAGCCTTTTGAGCGCGGATAAGACGTCTTGACCGGGGCCCGGGCGCGGCAACTCCGGCGGCTTGCGCAGCGTCGGCTGGACCGCACCGTGAACGCGTCCGACGCCCAGGATGCTAGGATGGCACGCTTAACTTCGGGTTCCAGTTGCGGATGTTCGACCAGCTCTTGCGGATCGCCCAGCGCGCCCAGGTAATGGACCGACATGACTATTCCCTGCGGATTTATGAGTGCTCGATATGCGAATGAGCCCGCCCCGTGCATGACGGGGCGGGCCAGTCATTACGCAGCCTCGCGGTTGTCCAAGGACGCTTCGAGACGATCGTTCGCCGCAGTCGCGCCGGTGCCGATCTCGATCCGCCGGGGCTTCATCGCCTCGGGAACCTCGCGCTTCAGCGAGATGCGCAGCAAACCGCTGTCGAAGCTGGCGTCCTGCACCACCACGAAGTCGGCGAGCTGGAAGCGGCGTTCGAATGCGCGCGTCGCGATGCCGCGGTGCAGATAGCGGCCGCTGTCGCCATCGTCCTTGCGGTTGCCGGTCACGGTCAGCTGATTGTTCTGCGCGACGATCTCGATCTCGTCGGAGCAAAAACCCGCCACCGCGAGCGTGATGCGATGCTGGTCTTCACCCAGCTGTTCGATGTCGAACGGCGGGTAGTTCTCGGTATCCATGCGCGCGCTCGTTTCGAGCAGGTCGAACAGCCGATCGAAGCCCACGGTGGAGCGGCGGTACGGCGTAAAGTCGAAATTGGTCCTCATATCCAAATCCTCCTATGAGCAACCTGAGCACGAGAGGCACCGGAAGAGAGCCGGTGCCCTCAGGTCCATACCGGACCGAGTTTCGCGTCCGGCGGCCCAGCAGATGGTCTTCGCCGAAACGAGTTCAAGAAGATTCCACAAAAAATTTTGCGCCGCTCGTCGATTGAACCGGGGCAGACTTGCGCGCGCTACGCCCGCTGCCTACCAAACCGGACATTCGAAAAATCGGGATATTTTGATGATTCGCTTCGCCGGCACCGACAGCTACATCGCCACCGACGATTTGAAGGTCGCGGTCAACGCCGCGGTGACCTTGCGCCGGCCGTTGCTCGTCAAAGGTGAGCCCGGCACCGGGAAGACCGTTCTCGCCTACGAGATCGCCAAGGCGGTCGGCGCTCCGCTGATCGAATGGAACGTCAAATCGACGACCAAGGCACAACAGGGTCTCTACGAATATGACGCGGTCGCCCGGCTCCGTGACGGCCAACTCGGCGACGAGCGAGTCCACGACATTTCCAACTATATACGCCGTGGGAAGTTGTGGGACGCGTTTACCGCGCCCGAAGTCCCCGTGCTGCTGATAGACGAGATCGACAAGGCCGACATCGAATTCCCCAACGATTTGCTCCAGGAACTCGATCGCATGGAATTCCATGTCTACGAGACCAAGGAAACCGTTCGCGCCGCCGAGCGGCCGATCGTCGTCATCACCAGCAACAACGAGAAGGAATTGCCCGACGCTTTCCTGCGTCGCTGTTTCTTCCACTACATCAAATTCCCCGACAGGAACACGATGCAAGCCATTGTCGACGTTCACTTTCCGGGTATCCAGAAAATCCTGGTGTCTAAGGCGATGGACATCTTTTACGACGTGCGCGACGTGCCGGGGCTGAAAAAGAAACCATCGACCAGCGAGCTGCTGGACTGGCTCAAGTTGCTCCTCCACGAGGACATGCCGCTCGACGTCCTCCAGAACCGCGACCCGACCAAAGCGATCCCCCCGCTCCACGGTGCGTTGCTCAAGAACGAGCAGGACGTGATGCTGTTCGAGCGCCTGGCGTTTATGGCGAAGCGGCAGCAAGGCGGCGCGCCGCGGTAACCGCTTGCCGCCGCCGCGCGCGGCGCTACGTTCCCCTGAAAACAGGGAGAGTGAGATGCCGGAAACGCCCGACGTGACTCGCCGCGCCGTAATGGCCGGAACTGCCGGCCTCGCTGCCGCATCGCTCGCACCCGCTGCGAAGGCCGCGGGCAAGGCGGCCAAGCCCCTGCCCAAGGGGTTCCTCTGGGGCACCGCAACCGCCGCGCACCAGATCGAAGGCAACAACGTCAATTCCGACTTCTGGCTGGCTGAGAACGTCAAGCCGACGATTTTCCAGGAGCCCTCGCTGGACGCGTGCGATTCGCTTCATCGTTATGGGGAGGATATCGCGCTCGCCGCCAAGCTCGGCTTCAACGCGCACCGCTTCGGGATCGAATGGGCACGGGTCGAGCCCGAGCCGGGGCGGTTCAGCGAGGCCGCGCTCGACCATTACCGCCGCGTGCTGGAGGCGTGCCACGCGCACGGGCTAGCCCCGGTCGTCACCTATAGCCACTGGACCGTCCCACGCTGGTTCGCAGCTAAAGGCGGGTTCGAGCACCCCGACAGCCCCGATCTGTTCGCGCGCTTCGCCGAACGCGCCACCGCCAAGTTCGGCAACCTGATCCACCTCGCCTCGACCTTCAACGAAGCCAATATCGCACGGCTAGTCCGCACCAACGCCGCGGCGAAACAGGCAGCGCCACTTGTCCGCGCGATGCTCGCGGCGTGCGCAACGGCGAGCGGGTCGGGCCGCTTTGCCAACGTCCTGTTTGCTGATGTTGAAAAAAGCGAAGCACACCAGGTAGTCGCGCACGAAAAGGCATTTGCTGCGATGAAGGCCGGGCCGGGCGATTTCCCGGTCGGCGTCACCATCGCGATGCAATCGGTCCAAGGGGTCGGCGCGGGCGCCGATCCCGACGGTTATGCCGCCGAACTCATCGGGCCATGGATGGACCAGGCAGCGAAGGCCGATTTCGTCGGGGTCCAGACTTATACCCGCACCCGCGTCGGCAAGGACGGTCCGCTACCGCCCCCCGACGGCGCCGAACGCACGGGCGCGGGCTATGAATTCTACCCGGAGGCGCTGGGCGAGACGATCCGCTACGCCGCCAAGCACGCCAAGCGGCCGATCTACGTCACCGAGAACGGCATCGCCACCGACGACGATACGCGGCGCATCGCCTACACCGAACGGGCGCTCGCCGCGGTGCGCGGATGCGTCGATGACGGGATCGACGTGCGCGGCTATATGCACTGGTCGCTGCTCGACAATTTCGAATGGGTGTTCGGCTACAAGCAGCATTTCGGCTTGGTTGCAGTGGACCTCGAGACGTTCAAGCGCACCCCTAAGCCGAGCGCGATTTGGCTCGGCAAGCGCGCACGGGCTAACCGGCTCTGAGCGATCGCCGTGATGCGGCTGGCGCCACGCGCTTCGCTTTCGTCCGAGCTGCACTGGAGGCTCGGCAGCCGCGGGCCGGATGGCGGCTGTGGATCTACGAATTCCTGCTGTTCGGATTCAAACAAGGCTGGGCTTGCCTGTTCGGCGCGCTGATGCTCGCGCTGTTGCTCGGGACGCATTTTTTCTACCCGGCGCACATTGCGCTCGCTCGCAACGATTTCCTCACCATCATGGCGGTGCTGATCCAGGCCGCGATGCTCGCATTCCGGCTGGAGAATTGGGAGGAGGCGCGAGTCATCCTCGCGTTTCACGTCACTGGCACCGTAATGGAACAGTTCAAGACCCAAGCCGGGTCGTGGAACTATGCCGACGGCGGCGTGCTGCATATCGGCATGGTGCCGCTCTATTCGGGCTTCATGTATGCCGCGGTGGGCAGCTATATCGCGCGCGTCTGGCGCATCTTCAGCTTTCGGTTCGCGCCCTACCCGCCGCTCTGGACGACGATCGTGCTGGCGGCGGCGATCTATATCAACTTCTTCGCGCACCATTGGCTGCCCGACATCCGGCTGGCGCTGTTCGCGGCGACCGCGCTGCTGTTCTGGCGCACCCAGGTCTTTTTCACCGTCTGGAAGGCGGAGCGACGGATGCCGCTGTTGCTCGGCTGGTTCCTGGTGGCGCTCTTCATCTGGTTCGCTGAGAATATCGGGACCTTCGCGCACGCCTGGTCCTACCCCAACCAGCGCAATGGCTGGGAACTGGTCAGCCCGGCAAAGCTGGGCGCATGGTATCTGCTGATGATCATCTCGTTCGTCATGGTCTCACTGATCCATGGTGTTGGGGCCGGCAGGAAGCCGCCGCGCGGCTAGTCATTCGTTAACCGCGTTGCAGTAGTTTCGCTGAGTCATGCGGGGCGGAAAAATCCTTTGCGGCGCGATCGCGGCGATGCTGGCGGGGGCGACGAACTGCCCGGCGCAGGCGGCGTCGTTGCTCGACTATGTCGGCCAGTGCGTGCCGTTCGCGCGCGCTGCATCGGGCATCCAGATCTATGGTGATGCCTGGACGTGGTGGGACCAGGCCGAGGGCCGATACGAGCGCAGCGAGGCGCCGAAGGTCGGGTCCGTGATGGCGTTCGCCAAGCAATCGCGCCTGCCGCTCGGCCACGTCGCGGTCGTCAGCCGAGTCGTCGACGGGCGCGTGCTGATGCTGACCCACGCCAACTGGTCGCGGCAGAACGGCGAGCGCGGTCACGCCGAGCAGGACGTCACGGTATACGACGTCAGCCGCGACAATGACTGGAGCGAAGTCCGCGTCTGGTATCGTGACAATGACGGGCTGGGCAGCACGACCTATCGCGTCAACGGCTTCATCTATCCCTACCGCAAGACCAAGCCCGCACGCGAACTCACCAGCAAGCAGCCCGATTATGTCGGCGCCCTGATCGACGCCTATCGCTGAGGTCAAACGCGCGTTACGCTAGCTGGCATGTTCTTCAACTTCCTCGACGAGCTCCGCGCCGCCGGTATCCCGGCCAGCCTGAAAGAGCATCTCATTCTACTCGAGGCGCTCGACAAGGACGTAATTTCGCGCACGCCGGAAGATTTCTATTACCTCTCACGCGCCGTCTACGTGAAGGACGAAGGGCTGCTCGACCGTTTCGATCAGGTTTTCGCCAAGGTTTTCCGGGGCATCGCAACGACCTTCGGCACTGCGCCCGTCGACATCCCCGCCGACTGGCTCAAGTCGATCGCGGAGAAGTATCTCACCGCCGAGGAAATGGCGGCGATCAAATCGCTCGGGTCTTGGGACGAGATCATGGAGACGCTCAAGCAGCGCCTCTCGGAACAGGAAAAGCGCCACCAGGGCGGCAACAAGTGGGTCGGCACCGGCGGCACCAGCCCTTACGGCAATGACGGCTACAACCCCGAAGGCGTGCGGATCGGCGGCGAGTCGAAGCACGGCAAGGCGATCAAGGTCTGGGACCAGCGCGAGTTCAGGAACCTCGACAGCACGCGCGAACTCGGCACGCGTAACATCAAGATCGCGCTGCGTCGCCTCCGCCGGTTCGCGCGCGAAGGATCGGCCGACGAACTCGACATGGACGCGACGATCGAGGGAACGGCGCGGCAAGGCTGGCTCGACATCCATATGCGGCCCGAGCGGCACAATGCAGTCAAGCTGCTGCTGTTTCTCGACGTGGGCGGGTCGATGGACCCGTGGGTCAAGCTTTGCGAGGAATTGTTCTCGGCGGCGACCAGCGAGTTCAAGAACCTGGAATTCTTCTACTTCCATAACTGCCCATACGAAGGCGTATGGAAGGACAATCGCCGCCGCTTCGCCGAGCGCACGCCGATGTGGGACGTGCTCCACAAATTCGGCCACGACTATAAGCTCGTGTTCGTCGGCGACGGATCGATGAGTCCGTATGAGATCACCCATCCCGGCGGGTCGGTCGAGCATTTCAACGAGGAATCTGGCGCGGTGTGGATGCACCGGCTGACCACCACCTACCCCGCCACGATCTGGCTCAACCCGATCAAGGAAGAGCAATGGGGCTATTCGCAGTCGATCAAGATCATGCGCGAGCTGGTGAACGACCGCATGTACCCGCTGACGCTGGCGGGGCTGGATGACGCGATGCGCGAGCTGACGCGCAAGCGGTGATTAGGCGCAGAGCTGCGTCAGCTTCGCCTGAAACTTTGCAGCGAGCGCCAACCGGCGGTCGCGCGCTTCGGCCGTCAACGCGTTGCGTGCGGCGACCTGCTCCTGCGCCAGACGGCGCGCGTAAAAGCGAATATCCGATTCCATTGGGCTGGTCCCCGCCCCTGCGATTCCCGATGACGTATTGATGTCAGTTAATAACGGGAATGCATCCGCTTTGGGACTAAGCGACAGCCACGCGCGGCAAAGCGTTGGTTTAAGCGGATTTTGCCAATCAATAGAGCGAATGTTGTCGCCGAGCTTCGGCCCACGCCGATTCGTCGAGGCGGGTTCCGACGTCGAGATCGGCCGGTAGCGCCGCCGAGTCGTCGACCCATTCACGCAGTCCCGGACCGCCGTTGATGACATCGATCGCCAATTTGTCGAACTCGTATTCGTAGGGGAAATCGCGCCACAAATCGTAGTCGGGATACAGCGCGCGGATCGCCTTGAAGCCCAGCGCCTGGAGCCGCCACGGCTGGAACGCCGCGTGGTCGTACGCCCCGCCCTCGGCATGGATGAAGACGCCGTTGCACAAGGTGCCCGCATGTTTGTGAAACGTCGGCTGGAACCAGATGTCGCGCAGCGTGCAGCCCCTGAGCCACTCTGGCGCGATCCGATGCATTTCGGCGATCGCCGCCCTCGCATCGATATCGGGCGCGCCGAACAGTTCGAGCGGGCGGGTCGTGCCGCGGCCCTCGCTCAGGTTCGTGCCTTCGAGCATCACCGTGCCGGCATAGGCGCGCGCCATATTGACGTTGGCGGCGTTGGGACTGGGGTTGATCCACACGCGATCGAACGGCCAGCCGAAACCAGGCGCGGCGTCGGGTGCCCAGCCTTCCATGGCGATCACGCGATAGTCGACGTCGAGCTTGAAGTGGTCGATGAACCAATGCCCGAGCTCGCCCAGCGTCATGCCGTGCCGCATCGGCATCGGCCCAGCGCCGACGAAACTTTCCCAGCCGGGCAGCAAGGCTAGCCCCTCGACCGGCCGCCCCGCCGCATTGGGGCGGTCGAGAACCCAGACCGTCTTGCCATGCTCCGCCGCGGCCTCGAGCACGTAGAGCAACGTTGTCACAAAGGTGTAGA
Source organism: Sphingomonas sp. (assembly GCA_039920225.1). Taxonomy (GTDB): domain Bacteria; phylum Pseudomonadota; class Alphaproteobacteria; order Sphingomonadales; family Sphingomonadaceae; genus Sphingomonas. Next base: position 983 of record JBDSED010000035.1, on the reverse strand, counting down.
TGCGGCAGCCAACGTCCTGCAAATCGACCAGAATCGTGTCGAACGTGCCCATCGATTGCCCGCTGGGCCGGCGCACCTCGCCGTACAGGCTGAACACCGGGATATTGTAGGCCGGGTCGGTGAAGTCGGGCGACTCCATCATATTGTCCTGGAGGTCTCCACGCACGCCATGCTGCGGCCCGAACATTGCCGAGACGTTGAGCCCGACCGCGACCAGCGCGTCGAGCGAGTGCGTCAGGTCTGCGGTGACCGAGGCGGGATGCGCGAGGAGGGCGACGCGTTTGCCTTCGAGCGGCTTGCGTAGGTCTGGCTCGGCGAGGAGCCGGTCGATACCGAATTTCATGAGGCGCTCGGTGCCGGGAGGCTGGCGGTAAAGCAATCCGCATTGTGGAAATCGGGCACCAGCGGGCCATGCTGAAGCGCCCAGAACGATTTCGATCCGTCGCTTGCCTCGACCACCATCGTCAGGCCGATACGCCAGTCGCGCTCCCCGATCTCGGTGAGGTCGGCCGTCGCGGTGAGCGTCGGCATGGCCCAGTGCGTAACCGGCTCGACCGCCGCGTCGCGCATCCCCTCGCGATGCCCGTCGAACGCGTAGCTGGCCCAACGTCCCGAAGGCGACAGGTTGAGTTCGAGATAACCGGGTTGGCCGTCCGGCTGGATGAACGCCTCGAAGCAGGTCGTCATCCAAAGCTCGTCGGTCCGCGCCGGTGTTTCGCGAGCGGGCCAAACGACGTAATCGAGCTCGCCCGTCACGGTGTAGGTCAGCGCCAGAACGTCGCCATCGCGCTCGATCGACACGGCCACTCCCGTGACCGCGACACTCGGTCGCTCGGGGTGCGGAATCAGTTGATAGGTGCTCATCCGACGCACCCTATGAAAATTACTCAACAATCGCTATGTGCCGCGCCTTCCCATGGCAACAATACTCCCCTCCCCGCCGCGCGTCGGCATGGTGTCGCTCGGCTGTCCCAAGAACCTGG
>JBDSED010000034.1:0-6992 GCA_039920225.1 Sphingomonas sp. | reverse complement strand
GACCATTATATCAAGGTCGAGACGGGCAGCACGCGGACCAGCGTGCCGGGCGTATTCGCCTGCGGGGACGTGATGGACAAGGTGTACCGCCAGGCGGTGACGGCGGCGGGAACCGGCTGCATGGCGGCGCTGGATGCCGAGAAGTTCCTAGCGGAGGCCGATTTCGAGAAGGTCGCCGAGGTGGCGAAGTAGGCGCGCTTCATACTCAATTCGTCATTCCCGCGAAAGCAGGAACCCAGCTCCAATGGCGGGCATGAAGTCCGCCGCAGCTTGTGTGACTGGCCGTAGAAGCTGGGTCCCCGCTTTCGCGGGGATGACGGTTTTTCGATTTAAGCGAGCGCTTCCCGCAGCTGATCGGCGAGCCACGCGGCGTCGCCGGCGCGCGCGAAACTATGGCTGTCAGTCGTGCATTCGCGCTTATCGCCGCCGTGCGGCCATGCGCCGGCGAAGCGGATCGCGGTGTTGTCGCGGTTCGCCAGCAGGAAGCGATGTGGAGTGTCGCCCAACGCCGTCACCATTTGCTCGGCGATCGGGTTACCAGGTTGCGGTGATTCCTTAGAAGCCTTCCATAATCCCTTGATTGCCTGACCGATATTGATTCCTCCGGTCACTAACCGCAGCCATTGCTTCGGGTCGCGCGCGCGGTCGGAATAGTGCGATCGAATGGCGTCGGACGGGGGGAGGCCGTCTTCCTCCTCGCCAACCCAGGGATTTGCGAGGACCAGTGAGCCGAGGCCTGCTTCACGGTGAAACAGCGCCAGCGCCGTCGCGGCATCGCAATTGCCGAATCCGACGATGCGTTTCACTTGTGGCGCGACGGTACGAAACGCTTGCGCCGCGGCGGCGATGTCGGGGCCGCTTTCGGCATAGCCGTAATTCGCGCCTTCCGAATCGCCGATCCCGCGGCGGTCGAAGCGGAACACCGGCACGCCGCTCGCCGCCAGGTCCGCCGCGAGCAACGCCATGCCGCGATGCGCGCCGCAGCGTATCTCGTTGCCGCCCGACACGATCATTAGGCCGGTGGCGCCTGACGCGTCATCAAGCGTGCCGACGAGCGTGTCGCCCTCGCAGGGGAAATGGATCAGCTCGCGCATCGGTCGATCCAGTCGGCGATGTCGTCGGCAAGGATCGCAGCAAGCGCGGCGTCATCGCCCGGCTCGCTGCGGCGCCACAGCAGCGCGCCTTCGACCTTGCGATCTGCCACCGCAGGATCGGTATCGAGCCGCACCGCACGCACCAATCCTTCGCGGACGCAATCGGCGGTGTTGAGGTCGCGGAGCAGCGGGCGGCTGATGCGATTGCCCGCGATCGTCACGGGGCCGCCTTCATCGCTCCAGGCGTCGAGGTCGATCTCGACCGGCTCGCCTGCAGCCTGAGCGGTGCGGAACAGCTCGCGGATCAGCGCCTCGCCCTTGGCCGGCGCGAGCTGCCAGCGGCTCGCGACCTTAGCGTCATGATCGATCAAAGACCCGCCGCGCATCGTGACGCTGTGCACCGGCCGTCCCGTCGCGGCAGCGGCGGCGGCAAACGCCGCGCGCCAGCCGGCGAGCATGGCATGTTCGGTCGCGACAACGCTTTCGTTCTGGCCGGGCAGATCGGGAAGCACGCTGGCGACACCACGGTCAGCCAGTTTGCGGAGCAGCCCGACGGAGAACGTCCGCGTGCGGTTGGCTTCCTCGAACAGCGGCAGCGCGAGCACCACGACCGGGCCGCTGGCCGGTCCGAAGCGGAGCATCGCCTCGCGCCCGCCCCCCCAATCGTAGGACTCGCTCAACCTTTCACCTTGGATTGCGCGAACCGCCGCAGCGCGCCGAACGTTTCGAGCATTTCGCCGTCGACCTCGTCATCGTCGATCAGGATGCCGAGCCGGTCTTCGATTTCGGTAAGCACACCTGCGACCGCCATCGAATCGAGTTCGGGCAGCGCGCCGAACAGCGGCGTGTCGTCGTCGAACGCCGCGACGCGGGCGTCGCTTAGCGCGAGGACATCCTGCAGGACAGCGCGCACGGTCGTGTCGACGTGGCTACCGGCGTGGTGCTTGGTCATCGTGTCGGCGCGGTAACGGCAAGCCCGCAGAATGGGAAGGGCGCTTGGGGTGCGCGCAGTGTGCGGCTATCAGGGGTGGCATGCTCCCGCTAGATCCCGTGCCTCAGCCGATCGATCATTTGACGTTACGGGGGAGGCCTGGCGACGCGGCCTTGGCGACGCGCGAGGGCGCGCTGGATTATGCCGCGCTTGAGGCGGCGGTCGGGGCGCTGGCGGAGTGGCTGGCGGGGCAAGGTCTGGCGCCGGGCGATCGCGTCGCGACCTGGCTGCCCAAGACGCGGGTCGCGTGCCTGATGCCGCTGGCGGCGGCGCGGGCGGGCCTGGTGCACGTGCCGGTCAATCCGTTGCTCAAGGCATTGCAGGTTCAGCATATTCTCGACGACAGCGGCGCGCAGTTGCTGCTGACGCAGGCCGCGCGGGCGGAGACGCTGGCGGCGGGCGATTGCCGCGTGGCGACCGACGATCCGCCGCTCGACGGCGCCGCGATGTCGCCATCCGAGGCGGATCCCGACACTCTGGCGGCGCTGCTTTACACCTCGGGATCGACCGGGCGACCGAAGGGTGTGATGCTCAGTCACGCCAATCTGTGGCTGGGCGCGATAAGCGTGGCACATTATCTCAAGTTGACGTCAGCGGACCGCGTGTTGGGGGTTTTGCCGCTGAGTTTCGATTACGGGCAGAACCAACTCTTTTCGACTTGGGCGGCCGGCGGTTGCGTCGTGCCGTTCGACTATCTGCTGCCACGCGACGTGTATCACGCGATTGAGCGCGAGCGGATCACGACGCTGGCCGGTGTGCCGCCGCTTTGGGCGCAGATACTTGAGGTAGATGCGAAGGATATCGATACAACAAGCTTGAAACGATTGACTAATTCCGGCGGTGCGTTGACCCGCCGAATGATCGAACGCCTCCGTACGCGATTTCCGGCGACCGACATCTATCCGATGTACGGCCTGACCGAAGCGTTTCGCTCGACGTATCTCGACCCGGCGCTGGTGGCGGGTCACCCCGACTCGATCGGGCGGGAAATTCCGTTTGCGGAGATACTGGTCGTGCGACCCGATGGCAGCGCGGCCGCGCCCTGCGAGCCGGGCGAGCTGGTCCATGCCGGTCCGCTGGTCGCTCAGGGATACTGGCGCGATCCGGAACGCACCGCGGCGCGCTTCCGCCCTGCGCCCGCCTGGGCCACGGCGCGCGGGACGGCTGTATGGTCGGGCGATACCGTCGTTGCCGACGCCGATGGCCTCCTCCGCTTCGTCGGGCGCGACGACGAAATGATCAAATCGGCGGGCAACCGGATCAGCCCGACCGAGATCGAGGACGCGGTGATGGCTGGCGGCGAAACCGCCGAGGGTGTCGCGCTCGGGATACCTGACGACAGACTGGGGCAAGCGATCCTGGTCTTCGCGAAAGGGGATGGGTCGGCCGAAGAGCGACTGCGTGAGCGGTTGCGCCGTGAGCTGCCCAACTTCATGCAGCCGTCGCGTTATATTTGGCGTGCCGAGCTGCCACGCAACGCCAACGGCAAGCTCGATCGCGCGCTACTCAAGGGGGAAGTGACGTCATGAAGCCGATGGGCGCCATCCCCGCCGAATTCCGCGCTGCGCCGCTGACGATCGGTGGCAAGCCGGTTGGCGATTTTACGGCGCAAACGCCGGTGTTCGTCTATGACATGGCAGTGGTCGCCAGCCGGATCGCGCGGTTCCGGATGGCGTTTCCCGGGATCGATCTGCACTATGCGGTGAAGGCCAATCCGTTCGCGCCGTTGCTCGCCGCGATGGCGCCGCTGGTTGATGGATTCGACATCGCGTCGGGTGGTGAACTCGGGATGACCGACGGCTTCGCCAATCCGCGCAGCTTCGCCGGGCCGGGCAAGCGCGATGCTGAACTCGAGGCTGCGATCGGCGCAGGGGTAACGATCAACCTGGAGTCTTCGGGTGAGGCCGACCGCGCGCTTGCGATAGCGGATCGGCTGGGCGTGACGCCACGCCTGGCCGTGCGGGTGAACCCCGAATTCGAACTGCGTGGATCGGGCATGCGGATGGGTGGGCGGGCCTCTCCGTTTGGTGTCGATGCCGAGCACGCGCCCGCCTTGGTCAAGCGGATCGTCGCCGCCGGTGCGGACTGGCGGGGGTTCCATATCTTTGCGGGGTCGCAGGCACTCGATGTCGCGGCGATCATCGACAGTCAGGCGCACACGCTCGATCTTGCCGGGCGATTGGCCGACACAGTCGGTGCAGTGCCGCCGCTGGTCAATCTGGGAGGTGGGTTCGGAATTCCGTATTTTCCCGGTGAGTTACCGGTCGATATTGAGGGCATTGGCGAAGCGCTGTTGCCTCGGCTCGCCGCGCTGCCCAACACGCGTTTCGCGATCGAGCTCGGGCGCTGGCTGGTCGGTGAGGCAGGCGTGTATCTGACCTGCGTCGTCGATCGCAAAGAGAGCCGCGGCGAGACCTTCCTGGTATGCGACGGCGGGCTCAACCATCAGCTTGCCGCTACCGGCAATCTCGGCACCGTCGTCCGCCGCAATTACCCCATCGCTGTCGCCGCGGCGTCGCCCGGTGCCCCCACGGAAACCGTCACCGTCGTCGGCCCGCTCTGCACCCCGCTCGACCGCCTCGCCGATCAGGTCGAGCTGCCCATCGCCCAGCCGGGTGGCGTCATCGCCGTGTTCATGGCCGGCGCCTACGGCCTCAGCGCCAGTCCGCACGACTTCCTCGGCCACCCAAAACCCGCCGAGATCCTGGTCGCCGCAGCGACATAATCCTAACGCTATCTTTACCCCCCTCAGCCCATAGCCAGCCCGAAAGTCTGCGCGCGCCGGAGTGACGTCACCGGCACCGTCATGCGCGAGACAGGAGGCCGGTTATGCGTTTCATCAAGCTTTTCAGGGCTGCGGTCCTTGTCGGCGCCATCGCGGGTGCGCTGAGCGGCTGCGCGGGCGGCGGTGGCAACGGGTCGCTCCCGCCCGCCGCGTTCGTCGCGTCGAAGGAGCAGCCGGGCGAGGAATATATCATCGGCCCGCTCGATCAGCTGAGCATCTTCGTGTGGCGCAATCCCGAACTGTCGGCGAAGGTCACGGTGCGGCCCGACGGGCGCATTACCACGCCGCTGGTCAGCGACATGCCCGCGGTCGGCAAGAGCCCGGCGATGCTTGCCGACGACATGAAGATCGCGCTGTCGACCTACATCAAGGACCCGATCGTCTCGGTCATCGTCGAATCGGCGCAGAGCACGTTCAGCCAGCAGATCCGCATCGTCGGCGCGACTGAAAAGCCCGCCTCGCTGCCGTACCGCGCCAACATGACCCTGCTCGACGCGATGATCGCGGTCGGCGGACTCAACCAGTATGCCGCGGGCAACCGTGCGCGGCTGATCCGCTACAACCGCGATACGGGGAAGCAGCAGACCTACAACGTCAAGATCGGCAAGCTGCTGAAAAGCGGCGATCCGTCGGCGAACGTCAAGCTCGAGCCGGGCGACGTGATCATCATCCCTGAGTCTATGTTCTGACGGAGGCCACCCGCACGTGAACGGCCTTTACGACGAAATTCGCGTGGCGATGCACGCGGTCTGGCAACGCCGCTGGCTCGCGCTGGCGGTGGCCTGGGGCATTGCGATCCTCGGCTGGCTGGTCGTCAGCCAATTGCCCAACCGCTACGAAGCCAAGGCGCGCGTGTTCGTCCAGATGGGGCAGGTGTTGCCGGCGAAGATCGGCATCAGCGTGCAGGAACAGCAGGACGACGTGGACACGATCCGCCAGACGCTGACCAGTGCGGTCAATCTGGAGAAGGTCGTACGTGGCACCGACCTCGCCAATACGATCGGCGGTCCGCAGGACGTCGCCGACCGCGTCGTCGGGCTGCAGACCGCGATCAAGATCGTCGCGCAGCAGAACAATCTGTTCGAGATCACCGCCAGCGCGTCGAGCCCCAAGCTCGCCAAGCAGATCGTCGACAAGCTCATCTCGATCTTCGTCGATCAGAATTTGTCGGACGACCGCAACGATACGCAAACGACCTTGCGCTTCCTCGACAGTCAGCTCGAACAAATGCAGAACCGGTTGGCCGACGCCGATTCAAAGCGCACGGCGTTCCAGACGCAGTATCTCGGCTCGCTACCCGGCACCGGCACCTTACAGGATCGCATGTCGGCGGCGCGCACGCAGATGGCGCAGATCGACGGCGATCTTGCCGGCGCGCAGACCAGCCTAGCGGCGATCAATGGCCAGATGGCGGGAACGCAGGCCAATGTGCCAGGTTATGGCGGGACGGGCGTTGTCGGTGGTCCGGCACGCGCGCGCTTGGCGGCGATCGAGGGTCAGCTCGCCGATGCACGCGCCAAAGGCTATACCGAGAGCCATCCCGACGTGATCGCGCTCAAGAGCCAGCTCGCTGCCGCGCGCGCGGCGGCGAACAGCGAGCCGATCGACGCAGGCGGCGCCGGGATGCAGCCCAACCCGATCTATCTCTCGCTCAAATCGATGCAGGCCGACAAGCAAGCTGCGGTCGCCGCACTCAGCGCGCGCAAGGCGCAGCTTCAGGGCGACATGAACGCGATCATGGCGAAGCTCAACGGCGACCCCGCAGTTGCCAGCGAGCAGGGCCAGATCGAGCGCGATTACCAGGTCCTCAAGGATCAATACGACAAGACCCTCGGCAGCCGCGAAGAGGTCCGCGTCCGCGCGCAGGCCCAGGCGCAGACCGATTCGGTCAAATTCCGCACGATCGACCCGCCCGCCGCGCCGCGCAAACCGACCGCGCCGAACCGGCCCGTGCTACTTACCGGGGTGCTGATCCTGGCGATCGGCGGCGGTATCGCGGCGGCGTTTAGCTGCGCACCGCCGACGCGGTTCTCCCCGGCAAGCGCGTGCTGATCGTCGACGACGACGTGCGCAACGTGTTCGCGCTGACGAGCGCGCTCGAGGCGCGCGGGATGGTCGTGCG
>JBDSED010000033.1:0-17019 GCA_039920225.1 Sphingomonas sp. | reverse complement strand
GCCCGCCGTCATCTATGGCATGAAGCAGGACCCCATCTCGATCCACGTCGAGGAAAAGGCGCTGATGAAGATGCTGATGACCGGGCATTTCATGAACACGGTCGTGATGATCGACACCGGCAAGGGCGCGAAGACCCGCACGCTGCCCAAGGACGTCGCGTTCGACGTCGTCAGCGACCGGCCGATCCATGTCGATTTCCTGCGCATCAGCGAGCATGCGACGGTTCACGTCAACGTGCCGGTGGTCTTCACCGACGAGGAAGAGTCGAAGGGCATCAAGACCGGCGGCGTGCTGAACATCGTGCGGCATGAGCTCGAACTGATCTGCGACGCGGCCGACATTCCCGGCGAGATCGCGATTTCGTTGAAGGGTCTCGAGGTCGGCGATTCGATCCACATTTCGAACGTGACGTTGCCCAAGGGCGCCACGTCGGCGATCGACGACCGCGACTTCACCATCGCAACGATCATCGCGCCGTCGGCGATGCGGTCCGATGCGGTTGAGCAGGCGGCCGAGGAAGCCGCACTGTCCGAAGCCGCGCACGAGGAATCGGTTGCCGAGGCGGAAGCCGAAGCCGCTACCGAGGAGGCTCCGGCCACCGAAGGCGACGCCGAGTAACATTCTCTCCCTCTCCCCAGAGGGGAGAGGGAGTAAGAAGTGCAACTCTGGGTCGGCCTGGGTAATCCCGGCGCGCAATATGCGATGCATCGCCATAACGTCGGCTTCATGGCAGCCGATGCGATCGCCGAGGTGCATGACTTCGGCGCGGTGAAGAAGCAGTTCCAGGGCTGGACGCAAGAAGGGCGGATCGGGGGCGAGAAGATCGTCCTGCTCAAGCCCGCGACCTTCATGAACGAGAGCGGGCGTTCGATCGGCGAGGCGATGCGCTTCTACAAGCTCGCGCCCGAGGACGTGACGGTGTTCTACGACGAGCTCGACCTCGACCCGTTCAAGGTCAAGGTGAAGCGCGGCGGCGGCACCGCGGGACATAACGGCATGCGATCCACGGTCCAGCATATCGGCGACGCGTTCCGTCGCGTGCGGATCGGCATCGGCCATCCCGGGAACAAGGATCGCGTCACCGGGCATGTGCTCGGCAATTACGCCAAGAGCGAGATCGAACCGCTCAGCGACTTGCTCGGCGCGATCGCGGCGGAGGCCGGCTGGCTTGCCGGGGGCGACGACGTGCGCTTCATGAACGACCTCGCGCTCAGATTGGGAGACGGCAAATGATATCGCTCGTTTTCGCGCTTGCCGCCGCCGCGTCGCCGATCCCGCCGCGGCCCGAAAAGCGTTGCGGATGGCTGAGCAACCCGACCCCGGCCAATTGGTGGCTGACCGATCGCCAAGGCCAATGGATCCTTGGCGTGCAGGGCGGGTACCAAGCGCCCGGGATGGACGACTTGCCCGACATGAGTGCCAAGGGCTGGATCGAGACCAACGGCAGCTATGGTTACGGCTGTGCGTGCCTGACCGTCACCACCAACAAGAAATCGGGGCGCGTGACGCGCATTTTCAGCGGGCAGTCCGTGCCGATCAAGCAGTGCCGCGCCGATCGGCGGCTAGCGCGACCATGAGACTATACGCCTCCCCGGCGAAGGCCGGGGCCCAGTCGCGACCGGCCCGATCCTGGGCCCCGGCCTTCGCCGGGGAAGTGGTGTAGAAGCGATGGCTGTTCGCACCCTTTTTCCGACGCAGTTCTACGATGCGCCGCTCGGCGACGACGCGCTGACCGAGGAGTTGGCCGATGCTTGCCGCGATCTCGCTGCGCAGGACAAGGCCGGGCAGCGCTGGTCGAAGGAGCATGGCTATCGCGGCTACACCTCCTACGCATCGCTGAACGACCTGCCCTACCGCGACCCGCGCTTCGCCGACCTCGTCAGGCTGCTCGACAAGCATGTCGCCGCCTTCGCGAAGGAAGCCAAGTTCGAGCTCGGCAAGAAGCTCAAGCTCGACAGTATGTGGGTCAACATCCTCAAGCCCGGCGGTACGCATTCGGGGCATATCCATCCGCACAGCGTGGTGTCGGGGACGGTCTATGTCGCGGTCCCGCCGGGATCGGGCGCGCTCAAGCTCGAGGATCCGCGCCTGCCGCTGATGATGGCGGCGCCGTCGCGGCCCGGTACCTTCGTCTATGTCGAGCCCGAGGCGGGCGCCGTGTTCCTTTGGGAAAGCTGGCTGCGCCATGAAGTGATGCCCAACGGCGCGAAGCAGGACCGGATCAGCATCAGCTTCAATTACCGCTGACTACCCCAATCGCTTTTGCGAGCGCAGCGAAGCAATCCATCAGCGCGACAATGGATTGCTTCGCTACGCTCGCAAAGGCGGTTCACATCTTCCGCATGCCGCTCTAGCCTCATCCCATGGCCATCGACCGACGCATGATGCTGGGCGGCACCGCCGCGATGATGGCGTGGCCGGGAGCAGCGATCGCCGTGGAAGAAAATCACATGTTCGGGATGATCGGGCGGATGAGGGCGGTCGCCGGCCAGCGCGACGCCTTGCTCGCCATCCTGCTCGACAGCTCGGCGGCGATGCCCGGTTGCCTTAGCTACATCATCGCCAATGACCTGACCGATCCCGACGCGATCTGGATCACCGAGGCGTGGGACAGCAAGGAAAGCCACGACGCCGCGCTCAAGCTGCCGCAAGTCCAGGCCGCGATCGCCAGGGCGCGGCCGCTGATCGCCGGGTTCGATTCGAGCGCCCAGACCCAGCCGGTCGGCGGGGTCGGATTGGTTCCTTCTTAAGGCGATCGGGCCTCCGCCCAATCGCTGCGGCCAACTAGAACGCGTAGCGGACCGCCAACGTCGCGATCGGGTTGAGCCCCGCGCGATTGGCGTTGCGATCGTTGACGCGAAACGCCTGGCCGCGCGGGCCGAGACCAATCGCGCGGCCCTTCAGCGCGCCGCCCTCGATCCCGACGACCAGACCCGACAAGACTTCCGCGTCATAACCCGCAGTCATCGCCCAGGTGCGCCGGCGGAACCCGCTCGGCATGCCGCCGCTGCTGGTGCGCCAGCGCGTGTCGTATAACAGTCCGCGCGTCGCTTGCTCGGCGGTGGTCCAATAATTGGGCCGCGCGAAATAGCGGCTGCCGACCGACAGCCGCAGGCCGATCGCCGCGCTCGGATAGATATCCGTCATGCCACCGAAAAAGCGCGGGCGGATCATGTCGGTCAGCGCGGTATAGCCGCCACGCCGGACGATCCTGGGTCCCATCCGCGGGGCTTTTGCGTTGACCAGGCCAAACCGCGCCTCCGCGACCGGGCGTTTCACCGAATGCCGCGCCGAGGAGGCGGCCGGCCACAGCGCGCACGTCACTCCCGTTATCGCGATTGCGGCGTGGATCGCCCTCGACATCCCCCGATTCCCCCCGAAGCAATCGCGGCCTCTCCGCGCCACGACTCTTCACCAAGGATGGTGGCATGACACCGCGGGACACGCAATCCATGGTTTATCGGTCGTTAACGCTTGCGTGCGCGGCCGATCGCAGCTCCCGCTGGCGCTTTTGCGCCGCTCCGCCTAGAGAGCGCGCTCTCCATTATCCCCAAAAGCGAGCACCATGGGCTTCAAATGCGGCATCGTCGGACTTCCCAATGTGGGAAAGTCGACGCTTTTTAATGCGCTGACCGAGACGGCGGCGGCGCAGGCGGCGAACTATCCGTTCTGCACGATCGAGCCGAACGTCGGGAATGTCGGCGTGCCCGACCCGCGGCTCGACAAGCTCGCGGCGATTGCCGGGTCCGCCAAGATTATCGAGACGCAATTGGCGTTCGTCGACATCGCGGGTCTGGTGCGCGGCGCGTCGAAGGGCGAAGGACTGGGTAACCAGTTCCTCGGCAATATTCGCGAGGTCGACGCGATCGTCCACGTGCTGCGCTGTTTCGAAGACGGCGATGTGACGCATGTCGAGGGCAAGGTCGATCCGATCGCCGACGCCGAGACGGTCGAGACCGAATTGATGTTGTCCGACCTCGAAAGCCTGGAAAAGCGCGTGCCGGCGTTCGCCAAGAAGGCGGCGCAGGGCGACAAGGAAGCCAAGATCGCCGCCAGCGTCCTCGGCCAGGCGCTCGACCTGTTGCGCGACGGCAAGCCCGCGCGGCTGACCGAGCCGAAGGACGTGGAAGAAAAGCGCGTATTCGGTCAGGCGCAGCTGATCACCGCCAAGCCGGTGCTCTACGTCTGCAACGTCGACGAGGGCGACGCGGCGGACGGCAACGCGCATTCGGCGCGCGTGTTCGCGAAGGCCAAGGCCGAGAGCGCCGAGGCGGTCGTCGTGTCGGCCGCGATCGAAGCCGAAATCGCGACGATGCCGGCCGTGGACCGCGGCGAATTCCTGGCCGAGCTAGGTCTGCACGAAACCGGGCTCGCGCGGGTCATCACCGCGGGGTACAAATTATTGCACCTGCTGACCTTCTTCACCGTCGGCCCCAAGGAAGCGCGCGCGTGGACCGTCCATGCCGGCGCGACCGCACCCGAAGCCGCGGGCGAAATCCACACCGATTTCGAGAAGGGCTTCATCCGCGCCGAAACGATCGCCTATGACGATTATGTCGCGCTGGGCGGCGAAGCCAAGGCGCGCGAGGCTGGCAAGCTGCGTGCCGAGGGTAAGGCCTATGTCGTTCAAGACGGCGACGTGATGCATTTCTTGCACAGCTAGACGTCTCGCTTTCCTTCGGGACTCTTGTCGCGCTGCTGTCATCAACCGCGCTTAAGTGTCCAATTGTGGGACAGGTTACCGATCGCCGACTCGCTTATTGTTAACACATGATTTACAACCGTAACGACTCAGATGTTTGTCTTGGGGGCGGGGGAAACTGCTCACATCGGCTCGAAGGGTCTAAAAAGCAAAACAGGGGTCGCTATCCGTCAGTTTAACCCTGGAAGGAATAGCGATGAATTTCCGTTACTTGAGTGCCGCCGTGCTTGGCATGGGCATGCTTATGGCTCCGACCGTTGCGCAAGCGCAAACCGTCGATATCGAACTCGCGTTGCTGGTCGATGTGTCGGGCAGCGTCGATACGACTGAATTCAACTTGCAGCGGCAGGGCTACGTCAACGCGTTCAACGACGCCGCGATCCAGGCCGTGTTCCAGAGCGGGAAGTCGGCCGGCATCACGCTTATCTATTGGTCGGGTGCTGGCGAGCAGTCGCAGGCGGTTGGCTGGACACTGGTCAATTCGGCCGCTTCGTCCGCGGCATTCGCCGCCTTGATTGCGGCGACGTCGCGCCCCTTCTCTGGTCAGACTGCCATCGGCAGCGCGCTAAACTACATCACGCCAAGTTTCTTCAACAATACGTTCACCAGCGCGAAGCAGATCATCGACGTGTCGGGTGACGGTGCGACGAACGATGGCGCAGACACCTTGGCCGCACGCAACGCGGCGCTGGCCGCGGGCATCGACCAGATCAACGGCTTGCCGATCCTGGGCGAGGCTGGGTTGCTGGCGTTCTATCAGACCAACGTCCAGGGCGGCGCTGGGTCGTTCACCACGCCGGCCGATTCGTTCGCAACCTTCGACGCAGCGCTCAAGAGCAAGATCGGTCGCGAATTGACCGGCGGCGTGCCCGAGCCCACGACCTGGGCGATGATGGTGATGGGCTTCGGTGCGGTCGGCTTCTCGCTGCGTCGCCGTCGCAACGTGACGATGCGCGTTCGCTACGCCTGATCGATCGGGTGACCGCCGGCCGGGCTCGGTCGGCGGCTACTCGGCCGCAATGGCACGAGCGATTTCCCACCGGCCGGACTAGCCGGGCCGGTGGGAACGCCAAGTCTGCGCGTAAACGCCAATGGCGACGACCAAGCGCGAGACGGCGAGCTTCGCGCCAACGCAAAGCCTACCTAAGTCCATCACGGAGACGTGATGGGTTTCTGCACAGCAGAGCGCGGTTCAGCGCTCGAACGCCGTCAGTATCGGGCACGGCCCCGGGCCGGCCTTGCTACATTCGCGCGCCAGCTTGGCCAGCGCATCGCGCGCCGCCGTCAAGTCGGCGATCCTAGCGTCGAGTGCGGCGATGCGGTCCCGCGCCAACGCGCGCGCCTGTGCACGATCATCACGCGCATCAAGGTCGAGCAGTTCGCCGATCTGGTCGAGCGTGAACCCCGCGCTCTGCGCTGCACGGATAAAGCGCAGTCGCCGCACATCGCCATCGTCATATCGCCTCACACCACCATACAGGCCATCGCGCGATGGCTCGTTGAGTAGCTTGCGGCGCTGATAGTAGCGCACCGTTTCCACCCCGACGCCGCCCGCCGCGGCGAGCTTGCCGATCGTCATCGCGGTCATGCTTGACTCCGTACTATGGTCCGGACGCTATATGCGGCGCATGACAACGGAATCCAAGCGCGCGTCGCTCTATCGCATGATCATGCCGGACCATGTCTGTCCGTATGGGCTCAAGTCGAAATGGCTGCTCGAACGGCACGGTTATGCGGTCGACGACCATTGGCTGCGGACTCGCGCGGACATCGACGCGTTCAAAGCCGAGCACCATGTCGAGACGACGCCGCAGACGTTCATCGACGGCAAGCGGATCGGCGGCAACGACGACTTGCGGCGCTTCTTCGGGCAGCATGTGCCGGGCAAGGACGACACCAGCTACAAACCCGTGATCGCGTTATTTGCGATGACGGCATTGATGGCGCTGGCGGCGAGTTTCGCGGTGTACGGCACACCGCTGACGGTGCGCGCGGGCGAATGGTTCGTCGCGTTCAGCATGTGTGCGCTGGCGATGCTCAAGCTACAGGATGTCGAGGCGTTCTCGACCATGTTCCTCAATTACGACCTGCTCGCGCGACGTTGGGTGCCGTACGGCTATATCTATCCGTTCGCGGAAGGGCTGGCGGGGGTGCTGATGGTGTCGGGCGCGGCGATGTGGCTGTCGGTGCCCGTGGCGCTGATCATCGGCGGGATCGGCGCGGTGTCGGTGATCAAGGCGGTCTATATCGACAAGCGCGACATCAAATGCGCGTGCGTCGGCGGATCCAGCAAGGTGCCGTTGGGGTTCGTGTCGCTGACGGAAAATCTGATGATGGTGGCGATGGCGATATGGATGGTGATCAAATGATGCGCGCGTTGCTGATGTTGGGCGTTGCCGTGCTGCCCGTGCCGGCGCTGGCGCAGTCGATGCCCGGGATGCCAGGCATGAAGATGCCGGCCAAGTCCGCTCCCAAGCCCAAACCGGCGGCCAAGCCGATACCACGCCGCGCTCCGGCACGCCCCGCGCCCGCGTCGAAACCCAAGCCAGTGGGCGAGACGATGTCGGGAATGGACATGAGCGCCGCCTCCGCCTCGGCCGACGCGCCCCAACCCGCCGCGCCGATGGCGGGGACGGACCTGCCGGCCGCGCCCGCGCCGGCCCAGCCGATGGCCGGGATGGACATGGGCAGCGACAAGATGCCCGGCATGGACGGGATGGCGGGCATGGCAATGGGCTCGACCGCGTTCGGCATGGGATCGGGCACCGCACGCAATCCGGGCGACGACGGGATGATGCGCGGGCTCCACCTGACGGCCGACGACTGGACGCTGATGCTGCACGGCTATGCCTGGGGAGCCTATACCGATCAGTCGGGGCCGCGCGGCGACGCGCAAGCGTTCGTCATGTCGATGGCGATGGTCGAGGCGCGGCGTGACTTGGGGAGCGACGCGACGCTGACGCTGCGCACGATGCTCAGTCTCGACCCGCTGACGGGCAAACGCGGCTATCCCAGCCTGCTCGCGACCGGCGAGACGGCGAACGGCGTCACCCCGCTGATCGACCGCCAGCATCCGCACGATCTGTTCATGGAATTGTCGGCACGGGTCGACGTGCCGCTGGGCAAGGGCGTCAGCGGTTTCGTCTATGGTGGCCCGGTCGCCGAACCAGCGCTGGGTCCGTCTGCCTTCATGCACCGCAACTCCGCGAAATATCTGCCGCTCGCGCCGATCACGCACCATTGGTTCGACAGTACCCACATCACGTTTGGCGTGATCACTGTCGGGGCGTATGGCGACCGCTGGCAGATCGAGGGGTCGGCGTTCCGCGGCCGCGAGCCCGACCAAGATCGCTGGGACATCGAAGCGCCGAGGCTCGATTCGTGGAGCGTGCGCGCGACGTGGAATCCGTCGGCCTATTGGTCGGCGCAGGCCAGCTATGGCCGGCTGGAAAGTCCGGAGGCGCTCGAACCCGGCATCGACGAAGCGCGGACGACCGCGAGCGTGCAATATGCCCGCGGCGGTTTTTCGGCGCTGGCCGGTTTCTCGGCGAAGAACCGCTTGCCGGGGCGCACGCTGACCGCGTGGATCGGCGAAGCGAATTGGAATTTGGGTGAGCACCATTCGCTGTTCGGCCGAATCGAGAACGTGGCGAATGACGAGCTGTTTCCCGACCCAGCCAGCCCGTTCCACGACCGGCCGTTCCGCGTTACGCGCGGCGAGCTCGGCTATGCCTATCGGCTCAAGCTGATCGGACCGATCGAGGCGGCGATCGGCGGCAGCGGGTTCGTGGTCGGGGCGCCGCGCGTGCTCGACGGCGCCTATGGCAAATCGCCCGTCGGCTGGACCGGATTCGTCAAATTGAGCCTTGGCGGATAGGGGCGATATCCGGCATGGCGGCGCGTCACGTCGGGAGAATGAGATGCGCTGGACCAGCCGGATCGCCGCCCTTGCGGCTTGCATCGCGCTACAGGCTTGCGCGACTGCGCCACGATCCTCGTCCCTGCCGGTCGCCGCCGCGCCTGCGGAGACCCGTGCCCCGGTCACGATCCTCGTCTCGATCGACGGTTTCCGCCCCGATTATCTCGACCGCGGCGTGACGCCCAACCTCAATGCGCTCGCCGCCGCCGGGATCCGCGCGGCGATGCGCCCAAGCTATCCGTCGAAGACCTTCCCCAATCACTGGACTCTCGTAACCGGCCTGCGTCCCGACCGCACCGGGATCGTCGCCAACAAGATGCTCGACCCGACGCGTCCCGGCGAGACTTTCACGATGCAATCGGACGACCCGTTCTGGTGGAATACCGCCGAGCCGATCTGGGTGACGGCGGAGAATGCCGGCATCCGCACCGCCACCGCCTTCTGGCCGGGATCGAACGTCGCCTGGGGCGCGACCCGCGCGAAGGATTGGCCAAACGCGCTGAACGGCGGCGTGCGACCGGAGGATTGGACTCAATTCAACCAGGCGATCAGCGACCGCCAGCGGGTGGATATCGTGGTCGACTGGCTGCGGCGCCCGGCGGCGACGCGCCCGCGGTTCATCACGCTTTATTTCGACGAGGTGGACACGGCGGGGCACCAGTTCGGCCCGTCCGATCCGAAGACGACCGCCGCGGCCGCCGCAGTCGACGCAGCGATCGGCCGGCTGCGCGATCAGGCCGCGGCGCTCGGCCAGCCGATCAATTTCGTCGTCGTCGCCGACCACGGCATGGCGGCGATCTCGTCCGACCGCGTGATCGTGCTCGACACGTTCAGCAACGCCGACGATTACGATGTCGTCGAGGACGGCGTCTACGCCTCGGTCAATCCCAAGCCGGGCAAGGAAGCGGCGGTCGAAAAGGCGCTGTTGGGTCCGCACGGCCCGCATTTGACGTGCTACCGCAAGGCGGAAGTGCCCGAACGCTTCCACTACGGCCGAAACCCGCGCGTGCCGGCGATCCTGTGCATGCCCGACGACGGCTGGACCGTGCTCGCGCACCCGGCCAAATACGCGATCAAGGGCGGCGCGCACGGCTACGACAATTTCGCGCCCGACATGCTGGCGCTGTTCCTCGCCAGCGGGCCGGCGATCCGCCCTCTTGGCAAGCTGCCGACGTTCGACAATGTCGATATCGCGCCGCTGCTCCGCGATCTGCTCGGGCTCCCGGCAGGCCAGAACCTCGACGGCGATGACGCGCCGTTCCGCGCGGCGCTCGGCCGATGAGCGACGACCTGCGCTATTACGAGGATCTCGAGGTCGGATCGAAGGCGAGCTTCGGTCGCTATGAAGTGACTCGTGACGAGGTTATGGAATTCGCCGCGAAATATGACCCGCAACCGTTTCACCTGTCAGACGAGGCCGCGGCGGAGACTTATTTCGGCCGATTGTCAGCGTCTGGATGGCATACCGCTGCGATGACGATGCTGATGTCGGTCGAACACTTCCGGACCAACCGTCAGGCCGGCCTCGGCTCGCCCGGGATCGATGAACTCAAATGGCTACGCCCGGTCTATCCGGGCGATACGCTCCGCTGCGAAAGCGAACTCTTGGAGAAACGCGTGTCGCAGAGCCGCCCCGACATGGGGATTACCAAGGGGCGCACGACCGTGTTCAACCAGCACGATCAACCGGTCATGACCTTCGTCGCGAACGGGCTGATCCGGACGCGACCGGCCTAGCAACTCGACGCGGCGCGGCGGCGGCGGCCGATCAATGCTTCACGTCGCGCCAGACGTTGCGATAGGCGCCGAACGCCAGGATGCTGGAGATCAACAGGAAGATCACCGCGAAGAAGCCGTATTTGTGCCGCGTCTCCAGGTTCGGATCGGCCGCCCAGACCAGGAACGCCGACACGTCGCGCGCCATATTGTCGACCGTCGGCTTGGTGCCGTCGGCATATTGCACTTGGCCCTCCGACGTTAGCGGCGGCGGCATCGCGATGTTGAGATTGGCGAAATACGGGTTGTAATATAGGCCCTTCGGCGTCTTCAGGTCGGGAAACTTCGCCAGCAGCTCGGTCGGCTGGTTCCGGTAGCCGGTGATCAGCGAATACAAATAGTCCCCCCCACCGTGCCGCGCGCGGGTGATGTAGCTGAGGTCGGGCGGAATCGCGTTGTTGTTGGCCGCGCGCGCGGCAATGTCGTTGGCAAACGGCATCGGGAAGCGATCGGCAGGCGTGCCTTTGCGCGTCGCGGGCTCGCCGGTGTCGGTATTCGTGGTCGGGACGTTCTCATAGCCGAGCGCGATCGCCTTCACCTGGCCTTCGTTATAGCCGATGCCCTCGAGCTCGCGGAACGCCACGAACCGCAGCGAGTGGCACGCCGCGCAGACTTCCTTGTAGACTTGATACCCGCGCTGGAGCTGCTGCTTGTCGAACTTGCCCATGACGCCGTCCGACCGCAGATTAGCCGCGCGCGGGTGAAGGTGGAATTCTTCCTCCGCGGTTGGCGCGGGCGGATCGGTGATCCACCCCTGCACCGTCCAAAGGAGCGCCCAGGCGAGCACCGCCGCGAAGGCTGCGCCGACCAGGAAAGCGATACCGCGAACCATATCTCGTTATTCCTCTATAGCTCGCTCAGTGCGCCAGCGCGGTTTCGGACGGGCTGGTTCCGCCGTGCCCGGCCAGCACCGCCTCGGTGATCGAATTGGGCAGCGGCGTGGGCCGCTCGCTGCGTGCGATCAGGGGCAGGATCACCAGGAAGTGCAGGAAGTAATACGCCGCGCAGATCTGGCTCAGCACGATGTAGGTGTTCGTGGCGGGCGACCCGCCGCAATAGCCCAGGATCAGCACGTCGACGACCAGCACCCAGAACGCGATCCGCGCCTTGGGCCGGTAATTGTTCGAGCGGATGGGCGACGAGTCGAGCCACGGCAGGAAGAACAGCAGCAGGATCGACCCGAACATCGCGAGTACGCCCCACAGCTTGGCCGGCAGGATGAAGTCCGACGTGAACGCGCGCAGGATCGCGTAGAACGGCCAGAAATACCATTCGGGCACGATGTGCGCCGGGGTCGCCAGCGGATTGGCCGGGACGTAATTGTCCGGGTGGCCGAGATAGTCCGGGACGAAGAAGATCAGCACCGAGAACAGCGCCAGGAATACCAGCAGCCCGAATCCGTCCTTGGCGGTGTAATAGGGATGGAACGGAACGGTATCCTGCACGCCCTTCACGTCGATGCCGGTCGGGTTGTTCGACCCCGGAATGTGCAGCGCCCAGATGTGCAGGATGATCACGCCCGCAATCACGAACGGCAGCAGGTAATGGAGCGAAAAGAACCGGTTGAGCGTCGCGTCGTCGGGCGCATAGCCGCCCAGCAGCCAAATGCGGATCTGTTCGCCCACCACTGGGATCGCCGAGAAGAAGCCGGTGATGACCTGAGCGCCCCAGAAGCTCATCTGGCCCCATGGCAGCACGTAACCCATGAACGCGGTCGCCATGATCAGCAGGAAGATGACCACGCCGAGCAGCCATACCATCTCGCGCGGCGCCTTGTACGACCCGTAATACAGGCCGCGGAAGATGTGGATATAAACCACGGCGAGGAACATCGACGCACCATTGGCATGTGCATAACGCAGGAACCATCCGGCGTTGACGTCGCGCATGATCGTGCCGTTGACCGAATCGAACGCGCCCGCCGCCGACGAATGAAAATGCATCGCCAAGACGATGCCCGTGACGATCTGGATCATCAGCGCCGCTCCCGCGAGCACACCGAAATTCCAGAAATAATTGAGGTTGCGCGGCACCGGATAGCCGGCGCCGACCGCGTTGTAGACGAGCCGCGGCAAGGGCAGCTTCTCGTCCATCCAGCGCATCAGCGGGACTTTGGGTTGATACTGCTTGGCCCAGGGGAAACTCATGATGCTCTACCCCCTCAACCGACCAAAACCGTGGTCGGCGACGTGAATTTGTAATCGGGAACGGCGAGGTTCGTGGGCGCCGGCCCCAGTCGGATGCGCGCCGCGGTGTCATATTGCGAGCCGTGGCACGGGCAGAAATAGCCGCCGAACTTGCCGCGATTGTCGCCTTCGTTGATGCCCAGCGGGATACAGCCGAGATGGGTGCACACGCCCAGCGTGATCAGCCAGTTCTTCTTGCCGTCCCTGGTGCGCTGTTCGAGCGTTTCGGGGTCGCGCAAGCTACCGACCGGCACCGCATCGGCCTCGGCGATTTCCTTCGGGGTCAGGTTGCGGACGAACAACGGCTGTTTGCGGAACGTCGTGATGACGCCTTGGCCCGGCGCGATCTTGGTCAGGTCGATCTCGGTGGTCGATTGCGCCAGCACGTCGGCCGACGGGCTCATCTGGTTGATCAGCGGCACCAGCACCGCGATCCCGCCGCCGACCGCGGGGAATGCAACCGCGGCGATGTTGAGAAAGTCGCGGCGGCGCGGATCGCTCACCAATTCGGGCGACTCACCCGGCGTTACAGCAGTATCGGTCGCCATTCAGCAAAGCCCTTGCACGTCTAAATCCGGTGGCGGAACGCTTGAGAACGGCTTGGGGATGCCGCGCCCGCCTGAACGCCCCCGTCCCCACGGAAGCTGCGCGCCTGATAGACACGGGGACGCGGCTTTGCCAACGGGTTTTTGATGCGGATAGCGCTCTACCAGCCTGACATTGCCGGGAACGTCGGCACGATCCTGCGCCTCGCGGCGTGCATGGGGGTCGGCGTCGACCTGATAGAACCGATGGGGTTCGCGTTCGGCGACCGCGCGATGGCGCGTGCCGGGATGGATTATGCGGGGCAAGCGGAGGTCGTTCGGCATGCCGACTGGGATGCGTTTGCGGCGCAAGTGAGCGGACGGTTACTGCTGCTGACCACCAAGGCGGCGGTGCCACTCCCCGCCGCGCGGTTCGAGCCGGACGATGTATTGCTGTTCGGCAGCGAGGGCGCCGGCGTCCCCGATACCGTCCACCGCCGCGCCGATTTGCGTGTCTTTATTCCGATGCGCGCCGGATTTCGCTCCTTGAACGTCGCGGTATCAGCGGCAATGGCGCTCGGCGAAGCGCTGCGACAGACCGAAGGATGGCCAGAATGATCGAGCTCGACACCGAACAGGCGGCCGCGCGCCAGTGGTTCGAGCATTTGCGCGACCTGATCTGCGCCGAGTTCGAAGCGATCGAGCGCGAGGCCGGGTCGGACGCGGCGTTCGACTATATCGCGTGGGACCGCGTCGATCCGTCCGGCGCGGAGGGTGGTGGCGGCGTGCGCGGCGTGATGACGGGAAAGGTGTTCGAGAAGGTCGGGGTCAACGTCTCGACCGTCGGCGGCACGTTCGAGGGCGAGTTCGGCAAGACCATCCACGGCGCGGCGGAGGACCCGACCTTTTTCGCCACCGGCATATCGCTGGTCGCGCATATGGCCAACCCGCACGTCCCGGCGGTTCACATGAATTGCCGCTTCCTGGTCACTACCAAGCGCTGGTTCGGCGGCGGTGCCGATCTCAATCCGCCACTGCCGATCGCGGAGGATACCGAGGACTTCCACGCGACCTTACAGGCCGCGTGCGATCGTCACGACGCAAGCCATTACCCGCGCTTCAAGAAATGGGCCGACGACTATTTCTACATCCCGCATCGCCAAGTGCATCGCGGCGTCGGAGGCATTTTCTTCGACCATCTCGAAGGTGATTTTGCTGCGAACTTCGCCTTCACGCAGGATGTGGGGCGCGCGTTTCTCGACACCTTTCCGCGGATCGTGCGGCGGCGGATGGACGCGCCATTCAACGACGCCGAGACACAAGCGATGCGCGAATGGCGCGGGCGCTATGCCGAATTCAACCTCGTCTACGACCGCGGCACGCTGTTCGGGCTCAAGACCGGCGGCAATATCGACGCGATCCTGATGAGTCTTCCGCCCGTCGCTAGCTGGAGCTAGGGCTCAACCGCCGCCACGCCGCGACCTGGACCAGGGCCATCGCGGTCGAGCCCAGTGCAGCGGCCGCGGCGGTGATCGCATCGACCATCGCCCGCGCGATCGGGTTGGGCGCGTTGTTCGCCATCCATTGATCGAGCGCCAGGAACGGTATCGCGAGCAGATATTGCGCGAGCACCACGCTCAGCACCACGCCGGCGAGCAGAAGCATATGACCGCGCGTCAGAGTGAAGCTCCGCCCGATCGCCGCGACCGCACCGATCGGGCGCCCCGCGATGATCGCTGGCGCGACCAGCAAGGTCCGCGACAGCATCAGCGCGAGCGCCGGCATGATCAGAAACGGAAAGCGGATCAGAATGAGCCCGAGCAGACCGAACGGCAGCATCCAGATGATCCACGCCAGCGCCAGCCGCGGCAACAGCCGGAGCGCCTCGACCAGCGCGCGGCCGACCGTCGCACCGCGCGTCAGGTAGGTCGCGACGAGGGCGAATTGGCCGTACAGTGCCGCCACGACCACCACGATATACCACCAGCCATAACTGGCGACCCATCCTTGAAAAGCCGCCGACCAGGCCTGGAACGTCGGATCGTTGGGATCCGCGCTGGTCACCGTCGCAACGTCCGGCGGGTTGGGAATCAGCAACAGCAGCGCGAGCTGCGGCAGGAACACGAACATGCCCGCCACCGCGGTCAATACGGTCCAGTCGCGCCGCCACGCCGCCCAGGCATCGGCATAGATCGTCGTTGCGCGCAGTCTCACGCCGCGGCCACGCCCTCTCGCGCGGAGCTAACCGCGCGATAGAGCTTGGCAGAGAAGGCGGCGACGATCAGCGTGAACATGGTCGTGACGACGCCGCTGAGGAGCGCGACGACGATCCGGCCGACCGAAAACGCCCTGGTCATGTCGGTCAGCAGCCCGATCACCGTGCCCACTCCCGAAGTGATCGCTGCCGCCGCGACCAGATAGACGATGCCGAACAACAGCCACACGCCGATCATCTTCCACACGATCCCGCGCGACAGCGCCCAGGCGCGCCGGATCGCGCGGACGACGCCCCCTTCGGCGACGATCACCGGATAGAGCAATGCCAACCGGACCAGAACGAAGAGGATCACGGCCACGAGCACGAGAGAATAGAGCGGCACGAATACCGCGGCGGCGCCCGAAAGGTTGGCGCGTGCCATGCCGTCGGTTCCCAGCGCGGACAAGTCGACGCCGTTGGCAACCAGCACGCCGATGACCGGTGAAGCGAGCGCAACAACAATAACCAACAGAAACACCATCGCCGCCACCGCGGGTCCGAACCCGTGGGTTGCCGTCGACATCGCGCGCGGCCGCCCGCCCTCGGGATCGAGCGCCAGCGCAATCACGGCGAGTTGCCCCCACAACGCGATCAGGGCGCAGACCAACGCGATCGCCTGCACGACGGTCGAACTCATCGCTGGCCCCGCGCCGCCGACCAGCGCATTGACGGTGTTCGGCAACAGCATCGCGACAAGGAGGATTGGCAACAGTGCGCCGGACTTGTCGTTCAGGAATTCGCTGGTCCGGTCCCAGACGTTGCCCATATTGACCATCAAACGACCCCGTATTTGCATTCTACCGCCGCTCTAGCGCAGCCCCCCTGCGCTTGCCAATGACTTGCGCCGCCTTGCGCAGCGGGAGTAGCGCATCGGCAATGATCCCCGACGATATCGAATGGCGCGTTTCCCCCGGCCTCACGCCCTATGCCGAGAGCCTGGCCGAGATGGAGGCGCGCGTCGCCGCAGTTGCAGCGGGCGAGGCGCGTGAACTGGTGTGGCTGCTCGAACATCCGCCGGTCTACACCGCCGGGACCAGCGCCGACCCTGCCGAGCTGATCGATCCGCGCTTTCCGGTGTTCGATACCGGGCGCGGCGGGCGCTACACCTATCACGGCCCGGGGCAGCGGGTCGGGTATCTCGTGCTCGACCTCGACAAGCGCGGGCGCGACGTTCGGTGTTTCGTCCACGCGCTTGAGCAATGGCTGATCGCGACCTTGGGCGATTTCGGCATCGCCGCGCGCGCCGAGCCCGGACGCGTCGGCATCTGGACCGGTAATGGTTTGGCCGAAGCCAAGATCGGCGCGATCGGCGTGCGGGTAAAACGCTGGGTCACCCTGCACGGCTTCGCGGTAAACCTCCACCCCGACCTCTCGCATTTCGGGGGCATCGTCCCGTGCGGGCTGCCCGACTATCCGGTGACCAGCGCGGCAGCGCTTGGTGTGACCATTACGCCGGCACAATTCGACGCCGCATTGGCCGCGCGACTGCCTGATTTCCTGGCTGCGCTTGTGGGTTTGCGAAAACCCGCTTGAGCGAAATGATATTACCGATTAATGTCCACCTCGATTTGGGTATTAAGGCCGGAAAAAGCCGACCAAATCCTTTATCTAGGGAGCTTCCAAATGCGTTCTTTCATCATCAAGGGCAGCATGA
>JBDSED010000032.1:0-11233 GCA_039920225.1 Sphingomonas sp. | reverse complement strand
GATACGGCATCCCGACCAACCACAGCCCGAGCGCGACGATCGCGCCCAGCATGACGTTGATAATCGTGATCGTGCCGAGATAGGCCGACACGTCGTCGACCACGTCCTGGATCACCCGCGCGGTCGCCATCGCGCCGCCGAAACTGGCGCGACTGGTGATCGTGTTGCGCCGCGCGCGGCTCCATCCCGCGAGGAAGAAGAACACGACGAGGACGCCGAAGAATACCTGAATGATCGCAGCTGGCGCCGAGGTTGCGAAGAGTTCGAGCAATGATCCGGGTGGCGCGACGGCGGTGGTCGGCGACGCCTTGACCGGCCCGGTGTTGGCAAGATGCGTGATCGTGCGGTTGAGGTATTTTTCGAGCGTCGCGTAGAGGTCGAGCAAGGGCGCGAGGTTGGCCTGGATGCGGTCGATGCGCTCGGGCAACTTTCGAAAGAATTCGATCGCCGGGACCACGATCGCCGCCAGTGCGACATTGGCGAGCGCGAGAAAGCTAAGCACACAGACCAACGATGCGAGCCAGGACGGCAAGCGGCGGCGCTCGAGCCATTCGAGTATCGGAATCAGCGCGATCGCGATGACCAGCGAAATCGTCACCGGAAGAAAGAACTCAGCGCCCGCCTTCAATGCGAACGGCAGGCCGAGCAGCAGCGCCACGCCCGCGATCAGCGTCAACCCCGCGAGCAGGCGATCGCGGCGGTCGTCGACAACGGGTGCCGCGGCATCATCGATTGGGTCGTCCGCTGCGGACATGGGCGCCGGCGCCACAGCCGCGGCGCCGCCCAACGTTGCGCTGACCGCTGCGCTCAAACCAGGTTCGTCGACGCCTTCCATCGCCCTTTCGTAGCGGCATTCCATCATAATGTAATCCCGGCTAGCCTCACTCGATGGGTGAAACTTTGTTGGTCATTGACGAAGGCACGACATCGACGCGCGCGATGCTGTTCGCGTCCGACGGAACCTGCCTTGGATCCAAGTCGGCGGACCTGACGCAGCATTATCCGGCGCCGGGTCTGGTCGAACACGATGCCGCCGAAATCTGGGACCGTACGTTCGCCTGCGCCAGGGCGATGGTCGAGAAAGCCGGCGGCGCCGACAAGATCGCGGCGATCGGCATCACCAATCAGCGCGAGACGATCGTGTTCTGGGACAAGACCACCGGCGAGCCGCTGGCGCCGGCGATCGTGTGGCAGGACCGGCGCACCGCGCAGATGTGTCGCGACCTCAAGGCAGCGGGACACGAACCGTCCGTCCAGGCGCGCACCGGCTTGCTCCTCGACCCGTATTTCTCCGGCTCCAAGATCGGCTGGGCGATGGCCAATTGGCCGCAGCTCAAGGACGCCGGCGACAAACTGGCGATCGGCACGATCGATTCGTGGCTGGTGTGGAAACTGACCGGCGGCTTGCACGTCACCGACGCGACCAACGCCAGCCGGACCGCGCTGATGGCGATCGGCAGCGGGCATTGGGACGACGGACTGATCGACCTGTTCGATGCGCCGCGCGCCGCGTTGCCTGAGATCGTCGATTGCGCCGGCCGCTACGGCGAGACGAGCTTGTTCGGCTCACCCATCCCGATCTGCGGCATGGCGGGCGATCAGCAAGCCGCGACGATCGGGCAAGCGTGCCTCGCCCCCGGCGACACCAAGGCGACGTTCGGCACCGGCGCGTTCGTGCTCACGCAATATGGCGCGAAGCAGCCGACGTCGAAGAACCGCTTGCTCGCGACGATCGCCTGGCAGATCGGCGGGCGGCGCGCCTATGCGCTCGAAGGGTCGGTGTTCGTCGCCGGCAGTCTGGTCCAATGGCTGCGCGATTCGCTCAAGCTGATCGCAACGGCGCAGGAGACCGAAGGGCTGGCGCGGTCGGTCGCGGACAATGCCGGCGTCTATCTGGTCCCGGCGCTATCGGGCCTCGGCGCGCCGTGGTGGGAAGCCGGGGCGCGCGGCTGCGTCGCCGGGCTGTCGTTCACCGCGACTCGCGCGCATGTCGTGCGCGCCGCGCTGGAAGCAATGGCGCACCAGGCACACGACCTGAAAACCGCGTTCGCCGCCGACGGCGCCGACTGGAAGACGCTCAGGATCGACGGCGGCATGGTCGCCAACGACTGGATGGCGCAAGACCTTGCCGACATGCTGAACCTCGCGGTCGAGCGTCCGACCTTCGCCGAGACGACCGCGCTGGGCGCGGCGATGCTAGCGGGGGTTGGCCGCGGGATGTTCAAGGACTTGAAGGAAGCGTCGGCGATGCGCGGCAAGATCGCGTCATTCGAGCCCGCAATGGATAGCAATGTCCGGCAAACCCGCCTCGACGGTTGGGCGAAGGCGGTAAAGTCGGTGGTCGATGCCGCGCCTTAAGGCGTGCGGATATGATCCTCGAAATAGAGGTAATCGGGCTGGAACTCGCCGGTAACCGCCAGCCGGTCGAAATCCATCATCGTGACGGTGCGGTCGGACACCTCGACCATTCCCGCTTCGCGCAACACCCGCAAAGTCCGGTTGATGTGGACCGAAGTCAGCCCACACGCCTCACCCAGATCCTGCTGGGTCAGCGGCCACGAAAAGACGTTGTCGACGACCAGCCGGACCGCGCTTAGCCGCGCATAGGTCTCGCACAGCATGTGCGCGACGCGGCCCACGGCATCGAGCCGCCCGAGCCGGAAAATCCATTCGCGATGCATCGCCGCATCGAGCAAGGTCGAGAACCACAGCACGCGGCCCAGATGCGGCAGCCGCTCGATCAGCTCGGTTAACTTGTCGTGTGGGGCATAGGCAACCTGACACTCGCTGATCGTCGCGATATCATGGTCGAGCCGTTGCAGCGGATAGCCGTGCAGATCGACGAAATCCCCCGGCGTCTGGATGCTGACCAGCTGCCGATGACCGTCCGATCCATCCATGTAGCGGGACATGAAGCCCGAGATCAGGAACGTGCTGCGCGACACCACGTCGCCGCGGCTGGTCACGACCTTGCGCTTGGGCAACGTGACGGGTGCCGTCAGGATGCTCTCCAGCCCAGCGCGCTCCTCGTCGCTCAATTCCTGTTGGCGGCGGTTCTTGAGGAAATATTCACTGAGCATCGGCGACACTTAGGTCCGGAGTGTATCGAATGGCAATGACATGGGTCAGGGCCGATCGCGATCGTCGAGCAATAGTTGCAGGAACACCAGATCGAGCCAGCGGCCGAACTTCTCGGCAACCTGCGGTATCCGCCCTACCTCGCGAAAACCGAGCGCCTCGTGCAACGCGATCGACCCCGCATTCTCGGCCGCGATGCCCGCCATCATCGCATGCTTGCCCGCTGCCCGCGCTCGCTCGATCAACGCCGCGAGCAGCGCCCGGCCAATCCCCTCGCGGTGCCGCGCCGTATCGACATAGATCGAATGTTCGACGGTGAAGCGATAGCCGTCCCACGCGCGGAATTCGCCGAACGACGCGAACCCGGCGATCGCGCCGTCGATCTCGGCGACCACGACGGGAAAACCGTCGCCCTGCCGCTTTGCCAGCCACGCCTCGCGCCCGGCGAGATCGGATGGCGTCGTATCGAAGATCGCGGTCGTCTCGCGCACGGCGTAATTGTACATCGGCAGGATGCCGACGGCGTCGGCGGTCACGGCGTCGCGGATGATCGGCGTCATCGCTCGACGGTGACACGCCACTTCGCGCAACACCAGCGCCGATCGATTTGACACGCCGTCGAAAGCAGGCCGTAACGTCGCGGTCGACATCCGGGGGGACGCGCGATGATAACAGGGGAAAACGCGCCGCCGGCGATTACGCGCGGACAGATATTCGGCGTCACGCTGGGCAATGCGCTCGAATTCTACGACTTCCTCGTCTTCAGCTTTTTCGCGGTACAGATCGGGCAGTGTTTTTTTCCCGCGACCAACCCGCAATCGAGCCTGTTGCTCGCGCTGGCGACGTTCGGCGCGGGGTTTCTGACGCGGCCGATCGGCGCGGTGGTAATCGGCGGACTCGGCGACCGGATCGGGCGACGTCCGATGATGCTCCTGTCGTTCGCGATGATCGGGCTATCGACGCTGGGGGTCGCGATCACGCCGTCCTACGCGGCGATCGGCCTTGCCGCCCCTGTCATCGTCATCCTGTGCCGGCTGGTGCAAGGCTTCGCACTCGGCGGTGAGGTAGGAACCAGTACCGCGTTCCTCGCCGAGGCCGCGCCCGAGGCAAAGCGAGGACGCTACATTTCGCTGCAATTTGCCGGGCAAGGTGCTTCGACGCTGCTTGCCGGACTGATCGGCGTCTCGCTGGCTGCGGCGATGAGCGATGCCGCGCTTGCCAGCTGGGGCTGGCGCGTCGCGATGGCGGTCGGCGCAGCAACCGTTCCGGTCGGCCTGGCGCTGCGCCGGACGCTGCCCGAAACACTGCACCCGGACGTGTCGGCGACAGAAGCCCCGCCCTTCAGGAACTATGCGAGCGTTGCGGCCTTCGGCTTTATCACGATGTTGTCGGCCACGATCGCGACTTACGTGCTCAACTATATGACGACGTTCGCGAAGGTGACTTTGGGCATGTCTTCCGGCGTGTCGCTCGGTGCGACGGTCGCGGTCGGGTTGGGGAATTTGATCGGGTCGCTGATGGGCGGCGTGCTGGCCGACCGCCACGGAAGACGGCCCTGGATGATCTGGCCGATGACGATCGGCGCGATCAGCGTGATGCCCGGATTCTGGCTGCTGACCAGCTTTCCGTCCGCGGCCACGCTCTACGCAGTCAGCTTCTTGCTCCGGCTTACCTTGTCGATCGCGGCGACCAGCGCCTTCATCGCGATTACCGAATTGCTCCCTGCCCGCGTCCGCTCCGGCACTTTATCGATCGTCTACGCCGTCGCGATCTCGATCTTCGGGGGATCGACTCAGTTCGTCATCGCCTGGCTGACCGGGTTAACCGGCAATCCGCTAGCGCCGGCATGGTATATGTTCGGCGCGGCGCTGCTCGGGGTGGCGGCGATGGCCTTCGCCCGCGAAACCGCGCCGGCGAAGACCACACTAGTTCCGGTCTAGAAAGGCGAAGCGCCGAAATATTTCAGGACGCCGAGCACGGCCAACAGGATCGCGATGGCGATAATCACATTCGCCACGTTGAAGCTGCTGCGCTCGACGACGGTACGCTCGTCGGTGTTGAGATCGGCCATGGTACAAGTCCTCCGTTGCGCAAGCACAACGATGACCTTGGGCGACGGTTCCGGCGAAGAATGGTTACCGGGTCAGGCCGCTCGCTCGCTGCGGTCCGCGAACAGTTCTTTCAAATCCTTCTTCATGATCTTGCCGTTGGCGTTCCGGGGCAGTGTTTCGAGGACGAAACGCACCGCGACCGGCGCCTTGAACGCGGCCAACCGCTCACGCACCCAGGCCTGGAGTTCGCCCTCGCTCGCGGTCATGCCCGGCGCGAGATGGACCACCGCCGCCGGTTCCTCCCCCAGCGTGCGATGCGGCAGGCCGATCACCGCGCAGTCGGTCACCGCGGGATGCTCGTAGAGCGCGTTCTCCACCTCGGACGAATAGATGTTCTCGCCGCCGCGGATCACCATGTCCTTGGCGCGGTCGACGATATAGACGAACCCTTCCTCGTCGAGCCGAGCCAGGTCGCCGGTGCGGACCCAGCCGTCGACGAACGTCTCGGCGCTCGCCTCGGGCTTGTTCCAATAGCCCTTCACGATCATCGGCCCGCGCGCCCACAGTTCGCCGACCTCGCCGACGGGCAAGAGAGTGACGCCGTCGTCGGCGCGGATTTCGAGATCGGCGACTGCGACCGGTGGACCGGCGCTGGTCGGGCGGTTGAGATAATCCTCCGAAGAATGATGCGTTACCGTCGCCATCGTCTCGGTCATGCCCCAGCCGTTGCCGGGCAAAGCGCCGAACTCCTCGTAGATCTTCTTGACCAGCTCCGGCGCCGACGGCGCGCCGCCATAGGCGATCGCCTCGATCGAAGAGAGGTCGTAGTTGCCGCGCTCGGGATGCTCGATCAATTGCCACGCAATCGTCGGCACGCCGCCGGTAAAGTGGACTTTCTCGCGCTGGATGATCTCCATCGCCGGGATCGGCTCCCACTTGCGCATGAAGATCGAGGTGCCGCCGCTCGCCATCGTTCCCATCAGCCCGGCCGAACAGGCGGTGACGTGGAACATCGGAATCACGGTCAGCGCCGTGCGCGGCGTCGGATCGGGGATCGCTTCGCCGCGGCGCAGAAAACTGCGCGCCGACGAAAAGCCCGACGACATGATGTTTGTCATCAGATTTCGGTGCGTCCCCAGCGCGCCTTTCGGATTGCCGGTGGTGCCGCTGGTGTAGAAGATCGTTGCATCGTCATCGCTTTCGATCTCGACGCGCGGGCGGTCGATGTCGGGGAGATCGGCCCAGGCCGTGGGCGCGCCGATCAGGTCTTCCAGCGCCGTCACGCCATCGATCGGTGTTGGCGACCGCGCGACGATCACGCGAGCGATGTTGGACAGCCGCGGCAAATGCTCTCCGATGCGCGCATAGCGTTCGGCATCGACGATCAGCACCTTGGCACCCGAATCGTTGATCCCGTATTCGAGCTCGGCACCGGTCCACCACGCGTTGAGCGGTACCGCGATCGCGCCGATCGTCGTAATCGCAAAGAACACGACGGGCCATTCGGGCAAGTTGCGCATCGCGAACGCCACGCGGTCGCCCCGCTCCACTCCCATCTCCTGCAACGCCCGCGCTAGCGTAGCGGCGGCGCGGTAATTCGCCTCGAACGTCACGCGCTCGTCGTCGAGGATCGTGAAGGTGCGGTCGCCATGCGTGCGAGACAGGTCGAACAATTGGCCGAGATCGTTCGGCGCGTTCTTCCACACGCGCGTCGGCACGCCGCGGATCGTGATGGTTTCCATTTCGAATTTCGATCCCGGCGCCGTGAGCTGCTCGGTCGCGTCCTTCAGGGACACTTTCGGCCAGTTGGGGTCCAGCGCGATTACGGGTTCGGTCGACACATGCTCTCCGTCTATCTGTTCCGCGGTTTCAGCCCGCTGGATTTGCCGTAACGTTAGTGTTGATTCGCGCGCCGCTCAAGGCAATAGAGGATCACAATTAGAAACGAGGGTATGGAAGAGCGATGTTGATGAAAGCGCCCCAGAGCCATGGCTTCGACGCCGAGCGGCTACAGTCGATCGATGCGTTCCTGAAACAACGGTACCTCGATTCGGGCAAGCTGCCGCACGTTCAGTTGCTGGTCGCGCGCGACGGCGAGATCGTTCATTTCTCCAGCCAGGGCGCGGCGCGCGAGGGCAGCGACCAGGCGATCGACGAAAGCTCGCTGTTTCGCATCGCCAGCATGACCAAGCCGATCACCTCGATCGCGTTCATGATGCTGGTCGAACAGGGGTTGGTCGCGGTCGATACGCCGGTTCATCACGTCCTGCCCGAATTCAAGGGGCTCGGCGTGTTCGAGGCGGGCGGCGGCCCGGTGCCGTTCCAGACCAAGCCGACATCCCAGCCGATGCGGATGGTCGACCTGCTCCGCCACACGTCGGGCCTGACGTACGGCTTTCAGCATCGCAGCAACGTCGATGCGGCGTATCGCGCGGGCAAGCTGGAGAATTGGCACGGCGGGCACGACCTCGACTCGTTCGTCGCCGCGCTCGCCGGGATCCCACTCGAATTCTCGCCGGGCGAGGCATGGAATTATTCGGTATCCACCGATGTGCTTGGCGCGGTGGTGCAGCGCGTGTCCGGCATGCCGCTCGACCAGTTCTTCGCGGAGAAGATCTTCAAGCCGCTCAAGATGGACGACACGTTTTTCGAGGTCCCGGCGGACAAGACCGACCGGCTGACCGATTGCTACACGTTCGTGGCGGGCAAGGGCCGCATAATGTATGATCGCGGCGCAGAGAGCGCGTGGGGCAAGAAGCCCAAATTCCTGTCGGGCGGCGGCGGGCTCGTCTCGACCGCGCTCGACTATAATCGTTTCTGCCAGATGTGCCTGAACGGCGGCGAGCTGGATGGCGTGCGGGTGGTCGGGCGCAAGACGATCGAGCTGATGACGATCAACCACTTGCCTGGCGATTCGGACCTCGCGACGATGTCGCGCTCGCTGTTCAGCGAGGCGGCGCTGGCAGGCACCGGCTTCGGGCTCGGCTTCGCCGTCATGAAGGATCTGGCGCCCGGCATGGTGCAGGGGTCGGTCGGCGAATATTATTGGGGCGGGATGTTCTCCACCGCGTTCTTCATCGATCCCGTCGAGAAGCTCAGCATGGTGTTCATGACGCAGATGAGCCCGTCGAGCGTCTATCCGATCCGCCGCGAGCTGAAGACGCTGATCTACAGTTCGCTTACCTAAGCCGTTCCCCCGCGCAGGCGGGGGTCCAGAATCTCAGGCGCCGACGCACATGGCCCTGGCCCCCCGCCTTCGCGGGGGAACATTGGAGAGAAGAATGACCAGCCCGATCCGCACCGAACGCCACGACGACGTGCTCGTCATCATCTCCGACAATCCGCCGGTCAACGCGCTCGGCGCGGCGGTGCGCATGGGGCTGGAGGCCGGGATCAAGCAGGGCCTTGCCGACGCCGGCATCAAGGCGATGGTGATCCGTTGCGACGGGCGCACGTTCTTCGCGGGGGCCGACATCACCGAATTCGGCAAGCCGATGCAGGGGCCGGGCCTCGGCACCGTCATCGACATGATCGAGGCGTCGGACAAGCCGGTGGTCGCGGCGATCCACGGCACCGCGCTGGGCGGCGGGTGCGAGGTGACGCTCGGCTGCCACTACCGCGTCGCGGTACCCTCGGCGAAAATCGGCACGCCCGAGGTCAAGCTCGGCTTGCTCCCGGGCGCCGGCGGTACGCAGCGAATCCCGCGCATCGCGGGCATCAAGCTGGCGCTCCAGATGACCGCGGTCGGCGATCCGATTTCGGCCAAGGCGGCGCACGGGGCCGGACTGATCGACAGGATCGTCGGCGAGGATTCGCTCGAGGCGGACGCCATCGCCTTCGCACGCGAGGTCGCCGACACGCGGCCCCTGCCCCGCGCGTCGGAAAAGACGGCGACCGCAGACCCGGCGGCGGTCGAGGACTTCAAGAAGGCCAACGCGCGCAAGTTCCGCGGCTTCGACGCGCCCGCCGCCAACATCCGCTGCGTCGAAGCTTCGACGACCGGCACTTTCGCGGAAGGAATCGCGACCGAGCGCGAGGAATTCATGAAGCTGATGATGGGCACGCAGTCCGCTGCCCAGCGCTACATGTTCTTCGCCGAACGCCAGGCCGCCAAGGTCGACGACATCCCGGCAGGCACCGAGATGCGCAAGATCGCCAAGGTCGGCGTCGTCGGCGCTGGCACGATGGGCGGCGGGATCAGTATGAACTTCCTCAGCGCCGGCATCCCGGTGACGATCGTCGAGACCGCGCAGGAAGCGCTCGACCGCGGGGTCGGCGTGATCCGCAGGAATTACGAGAATTCCGCCAAGAAGGGCCGCTTCACACAGGACAAGGTCGAGGCGATGATGGGGATACTCACCCCGACGCTCGACCTCGACGACCTCAAGGATTGCGACCTCATCATCGAGGCGATCTACGAGAATATGGATGTGAAGAAGGAGCTGTTCGGCAAGCTCGACGCGATCGCCAAGCCCGGCGCGATCCTGGCGTCCAACACCTCCTACCTCAACATCGACGAGATGGCCGACGTCACTAGCCGCCCCGGCGACGTGATCGGCATGCACTTCTTCTCGCCGGCCAACGTCATGAAGCTGCTCGAAGTCGTGCGCGGCGCCAAGACCGCGCCCGCCGTGCTGGCGACAGTGATGGCGCTGGCCAAGCCGATCGGCAAGGTCGCGGTCGTCTCGGGCGTGTGCCCCGGCTTCATCGGCAACCGCATGCTGTCGCAGCGCGGCGGCCCGGCCAACACGATGCTGATGCAGGGCGTCGCGCCCGAGCGGATCGACAAGGCGCTGACCGATTTCGGGATGCCGATGGGCGTGTACCAGATGAGCGATCTCGCCGGCGTCGATATCGGCTGGCACCGCGACCCGACGCGGATCGAAAGCATCCGCGACGCGCTCGCCGCCAAGGGGCGCTGGGGGCAAAAAACCGGCAAGGGCTGGTACGATTACGACGAGAACCGCAACCCGTCGCCCTCGCCCGAAGTCGCCGAGATCATCGAGGAGTTCCGGTCGAAATCGAACCAGGCGCGGCGCGATTACACCGACGAGGAGATCATTGGGGCGCTGCTCTACCCGATGGTCAACGAAGGCGCGAAGATTCTCGACGAGGGCATGGCACAGCGCGCGTCGGACGTGGATGTCGTGTGGATCTATGGCTACGGCTGGCCGGTCTATCGCGGCGGACCGATGTTCTGGGCCAACACCGTCGGGTTGGACAAGGTCGTCGCCGGGCTTGAGAAGAACGGCGTCGGGGTCGCACCGTTGCTCAAGCGCAAGGCCGAGGCGGGCGAGAAGTTCTGATGGACCGGGGGGTTGCTTCAATCCTCCCCGTTCACGGGGAGGTGGCGCGCGGAGCGCGACGGAGGGGGCGGGCCGCAGGCGACCCGTTTGGGGCCTGCCCCCTCCACCATCGCTGCGCGATGGTCCCCCTCCCCGTCCCGGGGAGGATTTTGTGACGGTGACCGAACGTTCTGCGATCGAAACCGCCGCGGCGATCCGTTCCGGCGAGACCAATGCGCTGCTCGAATGCGAAGCGGCGATCGCGCGGATCGAGGCGCGCGACGGGCCGATCAACGCGGTGGTGGTGCGCGATTTCGACCGCGCGCGGCATCAGGCGCGCGAGGCCGACCGGCGGCTAGCGGCAGGCGAGACCGGGCCGCTGCTCGGCGTGCCGATGACGGTCAAGGAGAGCTTCGATGTCGCCGGCCTGCCGACCACCTGGGGGCTGGAAGCAGCACGCGATTTCGTGCCCAAGGACGACGCGGTGTCGGTCAAGCGGCTGAAGGCCGCCGGCGCGGTAATCCTGGGCAAGACCAACGTCCCGCCCCTCCTCGCCGACCTGCAATCGAACAACCCGATCTATGGCCGCACCAACAACCCGCACAATCATGACCGGGTCGCCGGCGGATCGTCGGGCGGCGCGGCGGCGGCATTGGCAGCCGGCATGGTGCCGCTCGAACTGGGCAGCGACATCGGCGGATCGATCCGCGTTCCCGCCGCGTTCAACGGTGTGTGGGGACATAAGCCGACCTTTGGGGCGCTGAGCCGCGAGGGTCATTATTTCCCCGGTACCGACGGTGCACCCGGCGACTTGTCTGT
>JBDSED010000031.1:0-5226 GCA_039920225.1 Sphingomonas sp. | reverse complement strand
GATCCGGACAGCTGGACGATCCAGATCGGCCCGATGTCGGTGCATGACGGCAAAGCCAATTACGATCTAAACTACGACAAGGTCGGAGCGTCTCAACCGTTCACTTCGACCGGCGGCTGGCTGGGCTTCACCGACAAATATTGGCTGACCGCGCTGATCCCCGATCAGGCATCGAGCTTCGCCGGCCAGTTCACGGCGCCCGGCGGGAACGGCTACGCGGCGGATTATGCCCGCGCCAAGACGTCGGTCGCCCCGGGCAAGGCGCTGACCCAGACCAGCCATTTCTTCGCTGGGGCAAAGGAAGTGCGGCTGATTGACCGCTACACCGACACTCGCGTCGCACCGATGCTCGACTATGCGATCGATTGGGGCTGGTTCCGCATCATCGAGAAGCCGATTTTCTATTATCTCGACTGGCTGTTCCGCATGGTCGGCAATTTCGGCGTCGCGATCATGTTGCTGACGGTCACGATCCGCGGGCTGATCTTCCCGATCGCGCAGCGCCAGTTCGCCTCGATGGCGTCGATGCGCGCTATCCAGCCGAAGATGAAGGCGCTGCAAGAACGCTACAAGGACGACAAGGCGCGCCAGCAGCAGGAGGTCATGAAACTGTACAAGGAGGAGAAGGTCAATCCGCTGGCAGGCTGCCTGCCGACGTTGATCCAGATCCCGATCATGTATTCGCTCTACAAGGTGCTGATGCTGACGATCGAAATGCGGCACCAGCCGTTCGTCGCCTGGATCAAGGATTTGTCCGCGCCCGACCCGCTGACGCCGATCAACCTGTTCGGCTTGCTCGACTTCGCGCCGCCGCACTTCATCGCGATCGGCGTGGTGCCGATCCTGCTGGGCATTTCGATGTGGCTCCAGTTCCGCATGAACCCCGCGCCGATGGACGAGACGCAAAAGCAGGTCTTCGCGCTGATGCCATGGGTGCTGATGTTCGTGATGGCGCCGTTCGCGGTCGGGCTTCAAGTCTACTGGATCACCAGCAACCTGCTCACCGTCCTCCAGCAGAAGGTGCTGTACGCGCGGCACCCGGCGCTCAAGGAAGCGGTGGTCAAGTAGGTGAGCGATTTCGACGAGGACGCGATCGAGGCGGCGCGCAAGACCTTCGCGGGCCCGATCGCGTTCCTCAAATCCGCGCCGAAGCTCGAACATCTGCCCGCGGCCGATGTGCCGGAAGTGGCTTTCGCCGGCCGGTCGAACGTCGGCAAATCGTCGCTGCTCAATGCGCTGACCAACCGTAACAGCCTGGCGCGCACTTCGAACACCCCGGGGCGGACGCAGGAACTCAACTTCTTCGACGTCGGCGAGCCGCTCGCGTTTCGGTTGGTCGACATGCCCGGCTACGGCTTTGCCAAGGCGCCGAAGGATGTCGTCAAGAAGTGGCGCTTCCTGATCAACGACTTCCTGCGGGGGCGCGACGTGCTCAAACGTACCCTGGTGCTGGTCGACGCGCGGCATGGTCTGAAGGATGTCGACCGCGATATCATGGAGATGCTCGACAAGGCGGCGGTCAGCTATCGCCTCGTCTTGACCAAGGCCGACAAGATCAAGCCGACCGAGCTCGCCGAGGTCGCCGCCGCGACCGCTACCGAGGCAAGGACACGGCCCGCCGCGCACCCCGACGTCATCGCCACGTCGAGCGAGACCGGTTTCGGCATCCCCGAACTGCGCGCCGCCGTCATCGAAGCGATCGGCTGAGCCGTTTACCCTTCAGCAACCAAAGTCGTTTAAGTTTACCTTAGGGCACACGTATGTGCGGGGTTAACGACATGAAGTTCTTCATCCTATTCGGGCTGGTCGCTGCCGTGATTGGCGATCTGACGTTCAACAACGGCGAATATACGCGCGGATTCGGGCACGGACTGAGCGCATTCGGCGACGCGATCCGGGGCAGTAGCAAGTCGCTCTGGGGCGCCTGACGCGGATTGCCGGTTCATCGCTTCCCCGCTAGATAGGTTGCAACAAGCAATCGATCGGGAGAGATACGATGACGTTACCGGCCAAAGCGCGCGAGCTGCGATCGCTGATTACCGACGGCAAACTCGAACTCTCGCTCCAGGACGTCGATGTTTCGCCTCCTGGCCCCGGTGAAGTCGTGGTCCGAATCGAAGCAGCACCGATCAACCCTTCCGACCAGCCCCTCCTGCTCGGCCCAGCCGATCTGTCGACGCTGGCGAGCGACGGCACCACCACCACCGCCGTCATTCCCGAAGCGATGGCCGGCATGGTCGCCGCTCGGCTCGGCAAGTCGCTCCCCGCCGGTAACGAAGGCGCGGGCGTGGTGGTCGCGGCGGGCGATGGCGCCGAACATCTGGTCGGCAAGACCGTCGCCGTGCTCGGCGGCGGGATGTATACCCAGTACCGCAAGGTGCCAGTGGCCGCGGTGCTGGTCTATGCCGACGGCGTCACGCCGGCGCAGGGCGCGTCCGCGTTCGTCAATCCCTTGACCGCGCTCGGCATGGTCGAGACGATGAAGATGGAAGGGCATACCGCCCTCGTCCACACCGCCGCCGCCTCGAACCTCGGCCAGATGCTCAACAAGGTCTGCATCGCCGACGGCGTGACGCTGGTGAACATCGTCCGCAACGACGAGCAGGCGAAGATCCTGACCGATATCGGCGCGAAATATGTGGTCGATTCGTCGAAGCCCGATTTCCGCAACGCCCTGACCGAAGCGCTGTTCGAAACCGGCGCGACGATCGCGTTCGACGCCATCGGCGGCGGGCCGCTCGCCGGGCATATCCTGGGCGCGATGGAAGCGGCGTTGGTCCGCAAGACGCCGCCGGTCGGTGGCTATGGCTCGCCGGTGCACAAGCAGGTCTATATCTACGGCCGGCTCGACCTGTCGCCGACCACGCTCGCGCCCAATATGGGGTTCGCTTGGAGCGTCGGCGGGTTCCTGCTCACGCCGTTCCTGATGAAAGCGGGGGCGGAAACGGCCGCCCGGTTGCGCCAGCGCGTCGCCGATGAGATCCTGACGACATTCGCCAGCGGCTACACCTCCGAAATCTCGCTGACCGAAGCAATCCAGCCCGAAACAATCCGCGGCTGGCAGCGCAAGGCGACGGGGGAGAAATACCTGATCAATCCCTCGCTCTGACGCGCCGGCGCGCTGTCGGATTTGACCAATGCAAGCGGTTGATTTTTATGCCATGATGCAAGCTGCATCGTGGGGAAACCGTCATGGACCAGGACCCGAACAAGCAAGCCGACCACCGTGATGGCGCGGATCGCCGGCAAGAAGACGACCCAGATTACCCAGGACCGGAACGGCGCGTAAAGGATCGCCGCAAGGAACCGCGCAAGCCCGCCTGAGGATCAGTCGCCGGCGATGAAGACGGTCATGATCCACTTGCCCGCGCGCTTTTCGAACACCGCCCGATAGGCGAGCGCAGTGCGCAGGAAATCGACTCGGACATAGCCTTCCTTGCCGTCATCGGTCTGCACCTGCGTCCATGACGTATTGTTCTCGTCAACGATCGTCAGGATATCCCAATCGAGCAAGGCGACGACCGCGCTGTCGGTCGATGGCCCGGCGCGCAAATTGACGCGCGGCCGGTTGGGCATGGTCGTCGCGAACACGTCGCGCGATTCGGGCAAGCGGCCGTACATGTAGGGAATGCTCGCCTTACCGGGATCGAGCGCGCAACCCAGCGCCAGCGCTGCCTCGAATTCGGGCCAGATCGTGGCCTTGCCCGGCTTGTCGAGCGACCATTCGGTGGTGAAGCCAGCGCGGCCCGGCTTGTCGGCGTCGAGCGACCATTGCACGTCGGTTGCCGTGATCGCCAGCAGCGCCTTGGCGTCCTTGCGCTTGACGATACCCTGCAGGTTCGTACGGAACGCGGCGAACGACGAGTCCGCGGCACACTCATCGCGCGGCGGCAGCGTCTCTGCGAGCGAAGCAACCGGCGCGAGTAACGCGGCCAGGGCGGCAGCTACAATCATCCTCATGCCCGCAAAGCCATCACGCGTGCGCCGCGAAGTCAATCGCTTGCCGCGCCCTGCCCCGCTGACTATCCCCGCGGCCATGCTCAAGCTCATCATCGGCAACAAAGCCTATTCGTCCTGGTCGCTGCGCGGCTGGCTCGCGTGCAAGCAATCGGGGCTGCCGTTCGAGGAAGTCGTGGTGCCGCTCTACGACGACGATTGGGACAAGCGCCGCCAGGGCGACGAGTTCGCGCCGTCGTCGGGCAAGGTGCCGATCCTGTGGGACGGCGACATCGTCGTGTGGGATAGTCTTGCGATCATCGATTTCCTCAACGAGCGGACCGGCAACACCAAATTCTGGCCGACCGACGAGGCCGCGCGCGCGATGGCGCGGTCGATGGCGGCGGAAATGCATTCGGGCTTCCAGAACCTGCGCGCCAAGTGCGGGATGAATATCCGCCAGGTCCATCCCGCGAAGAAGCCCGACGACGACGTGCTCGAGGAACTCACCCGGCTGATGGAAATCTGGGCGCAGGCGCGCGCGCGGTTCGGCGGCGACAAGGATTTCCTGTTCGGCGATTTCGGCGCGGCCGACATGATGTTCGCACCGGTTTGTACGCGGATCGTGACCTATCAGCTCCCCGTCGCGCGCTTCGCGGTGCCCTATGTCGAGGCGGTGCTCAACCATCCTTTCATGCAGGACTGGATCGCCGCCGCGCAGGAAGAGGAATGGGTGATCGAGAAGTTCGAGC
Source organism: Sphingomonas sp. (assembly GCA_039920225.1). Taxonomy (GTDB): domain Bacteria; phylum Pseudomonadota; class Alphaproteobacteria; order Sphingomonadales; family Sphingomonadaceae; genus Sphingomonas. Next base: position 538 of record JBDSED010000031.1, on the reverse strand, counting down.
AGCCCGCCGGCGCGTAGGATTTGCTGTCCCTAGCTTGTTCTCCGGCGAAGGCCGGAGCCTTGGCCGGAATCGGTTGCGATCGCCCACGCTCCGGCCTCCGCCGGAGCACGGCTTTAGCCAGCTAGCGCGAGCTTAAAACTTGCTGCCGTCCTTGCGGCGCTGTTCGCCGACGCTGGCGTAGAGGTGCATGTCGATATCGGGATAGTGGCAGTCGCTGGTGCCCGTCCCGCCGATCGCGACGAACACGCAGTCGGCGTCCGACCGGTTCTGTAGCACATGGCCGTTGCCGTCGTTCTTGGGGAACGCCGCGATGTCGCCGGGGCGCATGACATGCTCGCCGTCATTGTCGACCAGCACGGCCTCGCCCGCCAGCATGATTACCGCTTCATCCTCGCCTTCGTGCCAGTGGCGCTGCGACGACCAGGCGCCGGGCTTGAGCACGACATGGCTGGCGCCGAATGCGCTCAGCCCGCATGCCGGGGACAGGCGCCGATACCAGCGGCCCGCGACCGCCGCATCGAAGGGCGAGGGGTAGCCG
>JBDSED010000030.1:0-10390 GCA_039920225.1 Sphingomonas sp. | reverse complement strand
CGAAGCGGCTGGCGGAGGCGGAAGCGAAGTCGGCCTCGTCGGTCGGGTCGACCCGCCGGCCTGCGGCGACTCAGCGTAAGCGAGACTTGCGCTGGCGCCGTGCGGCTTGGCTGGGGCGGCAGGATTCGAACCTGCGGTACGCGGCATCAAAAGCCGCTGCCTTACCACTTGGCTACGCCCCAAAACGTGCGCCCCGGCGAGCCTTTTCGCATCGGGACGTTCCGGCAGAGCGCGCGCTTATAGCGACGACGCTTCGCCTGCCAACCCATAGTCGAGCCGGTCGAGCCAGTTATGCGGATCGGGCGCTGCGCCGGTCTGCACCGCGACCAACGCCGCACGTAACGACGTGCTGAGCTGCCCCGGCCCGCCCGACCCGATCGTGAAGTCGCCCGACGCTGCCTTAACCGTCCCGATCGGCGTCACCACCGCGGCGGTGCCGCAGGCGAACGACTCGGTCAGGCGTCCGCTGGCCGCATCCGCGCGCCACTGATCGAGCGAATAGCGTTCCTCGCGCACCGTTATGCCCCGGTCGCGCGCCAGCGCGATCAGCGACTCGCGCGTAATACCGGCCAGGATCGTGTCGCTGAGCGGCGGGGTCGAAATCGATCCGTCGTCGAATACGAAGAATATGTTCATGCCGCCAAGTTCTTCGATGTAGCGGCGCTCGATCGCATCGAGGAAAACGACTTGGTCGCATCCTTTGGCGATGCCCTCGGCCTGCGCGGCGAGGCTCGCCGCATAATTACCCCCGCACTTCGCCGCGCCGGTGCCGCCCGGCGCTGCACGTGTGTAATTCTCCGATGCCCAGAGCGTCATCGCCTGGGACCCGACCTTGAAATAGGCGCCGGCCGTGGAGGCGAGGACCATGTAGATATAGTCCGACGACGGCTTGACCCCCAGGAATGTCTCGCTGGCGATCATGAATGGACGCAGGTAGAGGGCCCCACTGTCGACGTCGGGGATCCAGTCGATCTCGCTTCTTACCAGCGCACGGCACGATTCGACGAACAGCTCGACGGGCAGTTCGGGCATCGCCAGCCGCCGCGCCGACGCTTGGAATCGCCGGGCATTGGCATCAGGACGGAACAGCGCCGTCCCGCCACCGGCGCTGCGGTAAGCTTTCAGCCCCTCGAAAATCTCCTGCGCGTAATGCAGCACCGCGCAGGCGGGATCGACCGTCAGTGGGGCACGCGGCACGATGGCGAGGTCGTGCCAACCATCAGCCGGATTGTAATGGGCAATCGCCATATGATCGGTGAAGACGCGGCCGAAGCCGGGATCGACCATGCGCTGGGCGCGAACCTCGGCGGGTATCGGGCTGGTCGTCAGGTTGAGCGCGAAGGCGGCGGGATTGGTCATGACGCTGTCCCATAGCGTGGGAAATTCCGTGCGTCCAAGGCTTGCGGTGATGTTGTTACGGTGGCAAATCGGGTCAATATGACTGCCCCAACACCAGCCGCTTCGGCCCAATTCCTTCGCGAGCCCGAAATTCGCCGCGGCAGCGAGTTGCTGTTCTTCGCTTATAGCCGCATGACGCGGGCGGTCGACGAGCGGCTCGGCGCCAACAGTATCGGCCGCGCGCACCACCGTTCGCTCTATTTCATCGGTCGTCATCCCGACATTTCGGTGAGCGAGTTGCTCGCGATCCTGAGCGTGACCAAACAGTCGCTCGGCCGCGTGCTAACCGAACTCGAAGAGCGCGGGTTGGTTGAGGCGCGGGTCGGCGACCGCGACCGGCGTCAGCGGCTGTTGCGCCTGACCGCGGAGGGTCGAGCGCTCGACATGGAGCTGTTCAACGCCAGCCGCGACATCATGGCGAACGCTTATGCGCAAGCCGGGCAGCAGGCGGTAAGCGGATTCTGGGCGGTGCTCGAAGGCCTGATCCCCGATAGCGAGCGGGCACGGGTCCACACGTGGCGCGAAAATTCGGTGCCGCCGGGGGAACGCGGCTAGCGCTTCGCCTCCGCCGCCATTTCGCGGCCGCGACGTTCGGCGGCGGCGACGGTGTCGGTCAGCAGCTTTATCAAAACATCCTCGCGATCGAGCACGTTCAGTCCCTGCCGCGTCGATCCACCCGCACTGGCGACGCGATCGGCCAGCGTTGCTGGCGATACGCCGGCGCTCGCCGCCATCGCCGCCGCGCCATCGACCGTCGCGAGCGCGAGCCGTGCAGCCTGCTCAGCGGGAATTCCTAAAGCTTCCCCCGCCTTCGCCAGCGCGCCGATGAAGCGGAACAGGAAGGCAGGCCCGCATCCCTCTAGCGTGCCCATCGCGCCGTACATCGCCTCGTCGTCGGTCCACTCGACCAAGCCGAGCGGCGTCATCAGCGCGGCGACCGCGTCCTTGGCAGGCTGCGGCGCGGCCTTAGCGTGCAGCACGACCACGCCCTTGCCGAGCGCGACGGGCAGATTGGGCATGGCGCGCACGATCGTCGGGCCGGGGAGCCGCTCGGCCAGCGTCGCTTCCTCGACCCCGGCCAGGATCGACACCAGAAGCGGCGCCTTGCCGATGGCCGCGCCATGCGTCGCGACGATCTCGTCGAGTTGCTGCGGCTTCATGCCGAGCATTACCATATCGGGTGGTGGACCATCGGGAAGCGTGCGCGCCTGACGGACATTGCCGGGCAAGGCGCGGTCATGCCGATTGACCACGTCGACCAAATCGGCGGCAATCGTGCCGCTCGCGATCCAGCGCTCAAGCATGGCGCCCGCCATGTTGCCGCAGCCGATCAGCCACAGTCGCTTGGGAACTGCGCCGCTCACGCCTCGCCCTGCGTCTCCGTCATCGACGCGGCGAGTGCTTCCTTCGGGCTCTTGCCGCCCCACAAGACGAACTGAAACACCGGATAGAATCGCTCGCACTCGTCGATCGCCGATTCGATCAGCAATTCGGCACTTTCGAGGCTGAGCGTGCCGCCGTCGGTGCCGTCGATCATCGCGGCGTGGCGGTAGAGTACGATCCCGCTCGACGACCACAATTCGAAATGGCCGATCCAAAGCTGCTCGTTGATCAGCCCGATCGCTTCGTAGATCGCGCCGCGGCGCTCGTCGTCGGTGACGCGGATGTCGGGGAAGGCGAGGAATTGCAGCACGCTGTCTTCCTCGCGCCACAGCGCGCGGAGTTCGTATTGCGTCCAGCTGCCCTTGACCGTCGCGACGACTTCATCGTCGTGGCGCTGGTGGTCCCAGCCGTGCGCGGCATAGTAATTCTCGATCATGTCGATCGGCGCCGCGTCCTCGCGCGACAGATCATTTTCATCGAGCATGGTCAGCCTCGCCGTTCATCGCGGCCGATTTTGCGCGCCGCAGCGAACCCGCGCAACAACGGGCGTGGAGAAAGCTGTGGAAAATCGGTTAGGCCTTTGTGGGCTTCGGCTTGGCTTCGAGCTTGTCGAGCCGTGCCTTGAGCGCTTCATTCTCGTCGCGCGCCGCCGCCGCCATCGCCTTGACCGCCTCGAACTCTTCGCGGCTGACGAAATCGAGCCCGCCTATCCATTCGCGCGCACGCTCCCGCGTCGCGGCCTCGGCCTCGCGGCCCATGCCGGCCAGCGTGCCGGCGGCCCCGTTCACGAACTTGACCACGTCATCGAAAATACGGTTTTCGGACTGCATCTCGGCTTCCCTCGAAAAAATGTCAGATCGTCATTTGGGCATCCGACGACGACGGCACAAGCGCCTCGGCATCGGGGTTGAGCTGCAGGATCCCGAAATTGAGCGCACCCGCGAAGCACAGCCAGGCGAGATACGGCACCATCAGCCACGCCGCCGCGGTACGGATCCGCCCGAACACGAGCGTCGTGATCAGCGCGACGACGAACATCGCAACGAGGATCAACAGCGCCGCGAACACCAGATGCGCGCCGAAGAAAACCGGCGTCCAGGCGAGGTTGAGCAGCATCTGGACCGCGAACAGAGCGATCGCGAGGCCACGATTGCGCGACCCCCGTGCGTTGAGGATCATCGCCAGCGCCAGCCCCATCATGACGTAGAGCGCGGTCCACGCGATCGGGAACACCCAGCCGGGCGGATTGAGCGCGGGCTTGGCCAGCGCGGCATACCAGAGGTTTTGCTCGCCGGCGGGCACCACTTGGCTCGACGCGAAGCCTAGCAAGATGATCAACGGTACGGTCACCATCGCCCAGCGCAGGAAGGCCCAGCGCAATTGTCCCTTGGTCGCAATTTCCATGATTTCCCTTTTCGCGATGCGCGCTGGCGAACGCAAGCGCCCTAGGCGGTTAACGTTGCCCCGATTAGGAACTCGATATTGCCCTCGGGGCCGGTAATTGGGCTCTGCGTCACGCAGATGACTGTCCAGCCGGTGTCGGTAAGCCAGTCGGCGACCTCGCGGCAGACGCGCTCGTGGACTGCGGAGTCGCGGACCACCCCGCCTTTGCCGACTTCGTCGCGCCCCGCCTCGAACTGCGGCTTGATCAGGGCCAGCAGCCGCGTGCCCGGTTTGGCGAAGCGCAGCGGCACCTCGAGCACCTTGGCGAGGCCGATGAAGCTCGCGTCACACACGAGCAGGTCGACGGGCTCCGGGATGTGCGCGTCGGTCAGCACGCGCGCACTGGTCTGTTCGTGGACGATCACGCGGTCGTCCTGGCGCAGCCTCCACGCCAGCTGGTTAGTCCCACTATCGACCGCATAGACCCTAGATGCGCCATTGCTGAGCAACACGTCGGTGAAGCCCCCGGTCGATGACCCCACGTCGATCGCTACCGCACCCGCCACATCCCAACCGAACTGGTCGAGCCCGTGCGCCAGCTTGATCCCGCCGCGCGATACCCAGGGATGGTCGCGGCCCCTGATCGCCACGACCGCATCCTCGGCCAGCATTTGCCCCGGCTTGTCGATCTTGCGGTCGCCGACGAACGCGAGGCCGGCCATGATCAGCGCCTGCGCCCGCGTGCGGCTCTCGGCCAGCCCGCGGTCGGCGATCAACTGGTCGGCGCGTAGCTTTGCCATAGGGCGATGTGGCCGCGAAATCCGACTGGCGCAATCGGCATTCGCTTCGTCGCAGAGTCTATTCCCATCGAGGAACTAGGAATTAGATTTGGCATTGGGAAGAAGGCGAAGTCAGCTACGCGGTCGTCCCCTAGAGCGCCCTCGCCGCCTTCTTCCCACCATGCTGGTGGAGACACGAAATGGGTCAGTTCACGCATCCCGACGGCACGCTCTCGACGATTCTCACGGTGCCTGGCCTTGGCGGATCGGGGCCAAGCCATTGGCAAAGCTTGTGGGAGAAGGCGCGGCCCGACACGCACCGAGTCGAGCTCGGGCTATGGGACGCGCCGCACCGCAATACCTGGGTGACCAAGATCGACCAGGCGGTGCGTCAGGCGCAGGCGCCGGTGATTCTCGCCGCGCACTCGCTGGGCTGCCTGGGGGTCGCGTGGTGGGCGGAAATGAGCCCGCAGCCTATGGCTGGCCGGTCGCCGGCGCTCTGCTCGTCGCGCCCGCCGACTCCGATCGGCCCGACTGCGCGACCGAACTGAAGGGGTTTGCTCCCACGCCGCGAAAGTCTCTCCCCTTCCCGTCGATTCTCGTGGCGTCGAGCGACGACCCGTGGATCGACATCGGCCGCGCGCGCAGCATGGCGTCGTTCTGGGGCAGCCATTTCATCGACGCTGGCCCGCAGGGACACCTCAACGCCGCCAGCGGGATCGGCTGGTGGGAGGAAGGCCGCGCGTTGCTCGACCGCGTGATCGCGGCGTCTGGCGATCGATCGGGCCACGCTCTCAGCCCGAGCGAGGCGCGCAGCGTGCTGGCGATCAACGCGACCGACGCCGCGCAGGAGCATTACCTGGGGCGCTGAGCTGACGACGACCAACAACCTTGATCTGTTACGACATGACCTATATATAGGTCTTCTAACAGGTCAGGAATGTCATGGTCGATCAGCTTTTGGCGGACGCCAGTATCAGTATTAGCGACTTCAAGAAGAACCCCTCCGCAGCGATCGCGGCAGCGGAGGGGTTTCCGATCGCCATCCTCAATCGCAACAAGCCATCGGCGTATCTGGTGCCGGCCAAGGCGTGGGAGGAATTGGTTGATCGCCTTGAAGATATCGAACTCGGCGCGCTGGTTCGCGCTCGCGCTGGCGAAACCGCGATTTCGATAACGATCGATGAGCTATGACCTCGCGTTCCTGCCAAGTGCGCTGAAGGAATGGCACAAGCTGGGCGCAACCGTGCGCGACCAGTTCAAGAAAAAACTCGCCGAGCGGCTGAGCGAACCGCATGCTGACGTACTTTCTGGTTTGCCCAATTGTTACAAGATCAAGCTGCGCGCAGCGGGCTATCGGCTCGTTTATCGAGTAGAAGAACAGCGACTAACGGTCGTGGTGGTCGCGGTCGGTAAACGCGAGCGCAATGCGGTATACAAGGCCGCAGCGAAGCGCAGTATAAGTTAACTCAAGCCCGCGCGCCCTCGACCACCCGGGCGTGGTTGTGCCGCAATGCCTTCAGCACCGTTTCGACGATCGCATCCGCGTCCAGGCCGGCCTGGGCGTACTGCACTTCCGGCTTGTCCTGGTCCTGGAAGGTGTCCGGCAGGCGCAACGTGCGGAGTTTGAGGCCGGCGTCGATCAGGCCGGTGTCGCTGGCCATCGTCAGGACGTGCGCGCCGAGGCCGCCGATCGAGCCTTCCTCGATCGTCACCGCGACTTCGTGGGTCGTAAGCAGCTTGCGGATCAACTCCTCGTCGAGCGGCTTGGCGAAACGGAGGTCGGCGACCGTCGTCGACAGGCCCCGCGCATCGAGCGCGTCCGCCGCCTTGAGCGCTTCGGCCAGGCGCGTACCGAGCGACAGGATCGCGACCTTTTTACCCTCGCGGACGATCCGGCCCTTGCCGATCGGAAGCTGTTGCGCGACCTCGGGCAAGGCGACGCCGGTGCCGTTGCCGCGCGGATAGCGCACCGCGATCGGCCCGGCGTCGTGGAGCGCCGCGGTGTGCGTCATGTGCACTAGCTCGGCTTCGTCGGCGGCGGCCATCACGATAAAATTGGGGAGCGTCGCGAGGTAGGTAACGTCGAAGCTGCCGGCATGCGTCGCGCCATCGGCGCCGACGAGTCCCGCGCGGTCGATCGCGAACCTCACGGGTAAATTCTGGATCGCAACATCGTGCACGACCTGGTCGTAAGCGCGCTGCAGGAAGGTCGAATAGATCGCGCAGAACGGGCGCATCCCCTGCGCCGCCAATCCCGCGGCGAAGGTCACCGCGTGCTGTTCGGCAATGCCGACGTCGAAGGTACGGTCGGGATGCGCCTTGGCGAAGCGGTCGAGTCCCGTGCCGCCGGGCATCGCCGCGGTGATCGCGACGATCCTCGGGTCGCCATCGGCTTCCTTGATCAACTGGTCGGCGAAGACGTTCTGATACGCCGGCGGCCCCGGCGGGGCCTTGGCCTGCGCGCCGGTGATGACGTCGAACTTCTGGACGCCGTGATATTTGTCGGCCGACGCCTCGGCGGGACCGTAGCCCTTGCCTTTCTTGGTGACGACATGGACCAGGATCGGGCCCTGTTCGCTGTCGCGGACATTCTCCAGCACCGGGATCAGGTGATCGAGGTTGTGTCCGTCGATCGGGCCGACGTAATAAAAGCCGAGCTCCTCGAACAACGTGCCGCCGGTCACCATGCCGCGCGTGAATTCCTCGGCCTTTTGTGCGGCGTTGTGGACGCGGCGCGACAGCTTGGCCGTGATCTTCTTGGCGAAGTTGCGGAACCCCAGATACGGGCTCGAACTTACCATTCGCGCGAGATACGCCGACAGCCCGCCGACCGGCGGCGCGATCGACATGTCGTTGTCGTTGAGGATGACGACCAGCCGGTTGCCGGCGCCCTCGGCGTTGTTCATCGCTTCATAGGCCATGCCCGCCGACATCGCGCCGTCGCCGATCACCGCGATCGCCTTGCCGGGCTTGCCCGACAGCTTGTTGGCGATCGCGAAGCCCAACGCCGCCGAGATCGACGTCGACGAATGCGCCGCGCCGAACGGATCGTATTCGCTCTCGCTGCGCTTGGTGAAGCCGCTGAGACCCCCGCCCTGCCGCAAGGTGCGAATGCGATGGCGACGCCCCGTCAGGATCTTGTGCGGATAACATTGGTGCCCGACGTCCCAGATCAGCCGGTCGTGGGGGGTGTTGAACACGTAATGAATCGCGGTGGTCAGCTCGACCACGCCGAGGCCCGAACCAAGGTGCCCGCCCGTCGTGCCGACCGCGGAAATAGTCTCCGCGCGCAGCTCGTCGGCGAGCTGGCGTAGCTGCTTCGGATCTAGCTTGCGGAGGTCGGCGGGCGTCGAAACGGTATCGAGCAGCGGCGTCGGGGGAAGATCGGCCATCGGATCGCCTTACCTCAGCCGCAAACGCCTGTCGATTGATCCAGTTATCTCAGCCGCGCTCTTGCGCTGCAACGATCGGCGCCACGCTCCGGCGCAGCGCGACCACCAGCACGCCGAGCAGTGCCAGCGCCGAACCGATGATCATCCGGCTGTCCAAACGGTCGCCGGTGATCGCGACGCCCAGCACGATGGTCGACAACGGCGTCATCAAGGTGAGCGGCGACAGCAGATTGGCCTCGTATCGTGCGATCAACCAATAATAGGCGCTGTGCGCGCACACCGAGACGACGAGCGCCGAAAACAGGACCGCACCGACGAAAGGCCAGCCGATCTCAATCGACGCCGACCACTGCCCCTGCTCGAACAAAGCGGAGGCCAATCCCAGCGGCACGAAACCGGTGATCGCGACCCACGCCTGAAATCGGAGCGGCGCGATGTCCTCCATCTGCTTCATCAGGATCGCGCCGAGCGATCCAGCGGCGGCCGCGCCGAGCACGAACAGAAGCCCCGACGACATCGCAAATCCGGGCCGCCACATCACCAGCAGCACGCCGGCCAGCGTCAAAGCGATCCCCACACCCCGCCGCCAGTGGATTCGCTCGCGCAGGATCAGCACCGACAGCAACGTCGTGATCGGCACCCCCGCCTGAATGACCACCGCCGCCATCGACGGCGACGCGGTCTGCAGGCCGATGAACAGCAGCGCGAAATTGCCGCCGCCCATTAGCGCGCCGACCAGCAGGATGCGCCAGGTCGGCCGCGGCATCGGGAACAGCCAGGGGAATGTCACAGCGAAGACGACACCGAAGCGCACCGCAGCAAAGAACAACGGCGGGATATGCCACGTGCCGACCACCATCTTGCTCAGCACGTTGCTGAACCCCCAGGTCAGGCAAACGGCGACCAGCAGGATGAAGTCGCGAAGGCGCATGCCCGCCGCTGTGCGTGATCGGGGCGGACTTGGCTAGCGATGGTTGGACGAAAAAGGGCGGCCCGTTGCCGGACCGCCCTTTTCGATTTCTAGAACGCCGTCATGGAGTAAATCCATGACGTCGAACGGAGCGGGCGAGCCGCTCCGTCGGCCGGCGCTACGAGTCCTGGAATAGCTCGCGCTATTCCAAGCTCGCTTAACGCTTGGAGAACTGGAAGCTCTTACGCGCCTTGGCGCGGCCGTACTTCTTGCGCTCGACGGTGCGGCTGTCGCGGGTCAGGAACCCGGCGGCCTTGACCGGCGCGCGCAGGATCGGCTCGTATTTGGTGATCGCCTGAGCGATGCCGTGCTTGACCGCGCCGGCCTGGCCCGAAAGGCCGCCGCCCTTGACGGTGCAGACGACGTCATACTGACCGTCGCGCTCGGCAACGCCGAACACCTGGTTAATGACGAGGCGCAGCGTCGGACGCGCGAAATAGACTTCCTGGTCGCGGCCGTTGACCGTGATCTTGCCGGTGCCCGGCTTGATCCAGACGCGCGCGACGGCATCCTTGCGGCGGCCGGTCGCATAGGCGCGGCCCTGCGCGTCGATGATCTGCTCGCGCAGCGGCATCGGCTCGGGCTTCGGACCGCTGTTGTTCTCGGGCGCCGCAACCACGGAATCCGGAGTCTGGCCGGCGGCAATCGCGCCGAGATCGGCGAGGGACTGGCGCCCGTCGGAATTGTTGGCGTCAGCCATTATGCGCCCACCTTATTCTTGCGGCTCATCGCCGCGATGTCCAAAACTTCGGGGTTCTGCGCTTCGTGCGGATGCTCGGTCCCGGCGAAGATGCGCAGGTTGCGCATCTGCTGACGGCCCAAAGGCCCCCGCGGAATCATGCGCTCGACGGCCTTTTCCAGCACGCGCTCCGGGAAACGCCCCTCGAGCACCTTGCCCGCGGTGATTTCCTTGATGCCGCCGGCATAGCCGGTGTGCTTGTAATAGATTTTGTCCGTCAGCTTCTTGCCGGTGAACTTGATCTTGTCCGCGTTGATGACGATGACATTGTCACCGCAATCGACGTGCGGGGTGAAGCTGGTCTTGTGCTTGCCGCGCAGCACGTTGGCGATCACCACCGCGG
>JBDSED010000029.1:0-9262 GCA_039920225.1 Sphingomonas sp. | reverse complement strand
CGGTGATGACGCCGCGCGAAACCTCGCCTATCACGACTTGACCGTGCCCAGCCTCCACGCCCTTGCCAATCCCGCCCGTTTCCTGCGGCTCGCCAAGCCGTTGACGCCGGCGCTGCTGTGGCCGGGGGTCGCGCTCACCTTGTTCGGGTGCTGGGCCGGCCTCACGCTGACACCGCCCGATTACTTGCAAGGCGAGACGGTGCGAATCCTCTATATTCACGTGCCGACCGCTTGGCTCGGCATGGCGGGGTGGAGCGGGATCGCGGTGTCGTCGATCATCTATCTCGTCTGGCGTCACCCACTGGCGCGCGTCGCGGCGCGAAGTATCGCGCTGCCGGGGGCGCTGTTCGCGTTCCTGTGCCTCGCGACCGGATCGATTTGGGGACGGCCGACTTGGGGGACGTGGTGGCAATGGGACGGGCGGCTGACGTCGATGCTGCTGCTCTTCTTCGTCTATCTCGCCTATATCGCCTTAGCCCGCGCCGACGCCGAGCAGGGCGGGGATGGGCGTGTTCCGGCGATCTACGGCGTCGCGGGCACGGTGTTGCTGCCGATCATCCGCTATTCGGTGGTGTGGTGGAACACGCTGCACCAAGGGCAGTCGATCGGGCTGACCAGCTCGACCATCGCGCCGTCGATGCTATGGCCGTTGTGGTTCACGCTGAGCGGGTTCACCTTCATCTTCGCCGGCATTGTCCTGATGCGCATGCGGGCGATGCTGGCGCGCGAGAAGCGCGAGGCGCGGATGCGGCGGATGGCGGCATGAACCATTGGGCGTTCGTGGCCGCGGCCTATACGCTAACCCTGGCGGCGACGGCGGGCTTGCTGCTGGCGAGCTGGCGCGCGATGTGTGCGGCGGAGCGCGAGGGCCAGTGAAGCCCAAGCATCAACGGATGTGGCTTGCGGGACTGGCGGTGCTCGCGGTGGTGGGCGCGAGCGGGCTCGCTTTGTCGGCGCTCAAGGATCAGGCAGCGTTCTTCTACGCGCCCGGCGATGTGAAGAAACAGGGATTGCCGCTGGGCCGCGCGGTGCGGCTGGGCGGGATGGTGCAAGGGGGGTCAGTCCAGAAGGCGACGGACGGCGTCACGCTCCGCTTCGTCGTCACGGACGGCGTCGCGACGACGCCGGTGACGTTCAAGGGCATCGCGCCCGATCTGTTCCGCGAGAATTCGGGGGTTGTGGCGGAAGGGCAGTTCCAGCCCGACGGCAGCTTCGTCGCGACCAATTTGCTCGCCAAGCATGACGAGAAGTACCAGCCGCCCGAGATGGCCGGGAAGCTCCACGAAACCAAGTCGCTGAAGCAATGATCGCCGAGGCGGGACTTGCCGCGCTGTGGCTGGCGGCGGCGATGGCGGCGTTGCAGTTGCTGTTGGCGGCGAACGTGGTTTGGCGGTCGCGGCTTATTCCTGGTTCTCCCGCGCAGGCGGGAGTCCAGGGCCCTGAGCGCATCGCCCGCGATTCCTGGATCCACGCCTTCGCGGGGGAACGGGATAGCGTAACCGCACAAATGTCGGCTGCCATCCGTCCGGTCGCGATCGCGCAGGGCATGCTCGTCGCGCTGGCGATGCTGTGTCTGATCCTCGTCTTCGCGCGCTCCGACATGTCGGTGTTGCTGGTGGTGGACAACAGCCATTCGGCCAAGCCGATGATCTACAAGCTGGCGGGCGCGTGGGGGAACCACGAAGGCTCGATGCTGCTGTGGGTCACGATCCTGGGGCTGGCGGGCGCCGCGGTGGCGGTGTTCGAGCGGCGGTTCGACCAGCGCACCCTGAGCGCGACGATCGGGGCGCAGGCGTTGATCGCGATCGGGTTCTACGCGTTCCTGCTTTACGCTTCCAACCCGTTCGCGCGCGTCTTCCCGGCGCCAGCCGACGGCAACGGGCTCAACCCGCTACTGCAGGACCCGGGCTTGGCGTTCCATCCGCCGACGCTCTACATCGGCTATGTCGGCATTTCGGTCGCGTTTTCTTTCGCGGTCGGCGCGCTGGTGACGCGCGACGTCGGGCCGGCGTTCGCGCGGGCGATGCGGCCCTGGGTGCTGGGGGCGTGGGTGTTCCTGACGCTCGGTATCACCGCGGGGTCTTATTGGGCCTATTACGAGCTCGGTTGGGGCGGCTGGTGGTTCTGGGACCCGGTCGAGAATGCCAGCCTGATGCCGTGGCTGGCGGCGACCGCGTTGCTCCATTCGGTCAGCGTGCTGGCGACGCGCGATGGGTTACGCGCGTGGACGATCATGCTGGCGGTCGTCGCGTTCAGCATGAGCATGATCGGCACATTCCTGGTGCGCTCGGGAATCCTGACCAGCGTCCATGCCTTCGCCGTCGATCCCGAGCGCGGGGCCTTCATCCTGGCGCTGCTGGCGATCTATATCGGCGGCGCGCTGGCGCTGTTCGCGCTCAGGATCGGGACAGTAAGGCAAGGCAACGTATTTGCCCCGCTCAGCCGAGAGGGCGCGCTGGTGGTCAACAACCTCCTGCTGTCGGTGATCCTCGGCATCGTGCTGATCGGCACGCTCTATCCGATCGTCGCCGCCGCGTTTGGCGTGCAACTGTCGGTCGGCAAGCCGTTCTTCGACAAGACGACCGGGCCGATTGCGCTCGCGCTGGTGGCGTTCATGGCCGCCGGCCCATTGCTGCGCTGGCGGCGGGACGAGGCGAGTGCGCTCTTCAAGCGACTGACCTGGCCGGTGGCGGGGTTCGGTGCCGCGTTGATCGTGCTGGTGCCGTTCTTTTGGGGGATTGGTGCGCTGCCGTTGCTCGGGCTGGCGCTGGCGGCGGGGCTGGCGGTGGCCAGCGTCGCGCCGTTGTGGGGGCGCAACCTGCGCCGCACGCCGCTGTTCACCTGGGGCATGGTGATCGCACATCTGGGCATCGCGGTTAGCCTGGCCGGGATGGCGAGCGACAGCGCGTTCACGAAAGAGACTTTGGTCGTAGCCAAGATCGGCGAGCCGCACGCGGTCGGGCCGTATTGGGTGCGACTGAAGGGGTTGCGGCCGGTGATTGGGCCGAACTGGTCGGCGATCGCCGCCGATTTAAGCGTCACCCGTGGCCAAAACGGCGCGCCGATCACTTTGTCGCCGCAAGCGCGCTACTTTTCCGACCCGCCGACCAGCACAAACGAATCCGCGATCGCGACCCGGCTAGACGGTCAACTGTACACCGTACTCGGCGAACCCGACCCGAGCGGCGGGTACCAGTTGCGATTGTGGTGGAAGCCGTTCGTGACGTTCATCTGGCTGGGTGGCGCGATGGTCGCGCTCGGCGGCTTGCTGTCGCTGATCGGCCGGGTGAGGCGCGGCCGCGTGCGAGCGATTGCCGACGAGGATTATTACGCATGAGGCGCGCGTTGATCTGGCTGCCGTTGCTGCTGTTCGCCGGGCTGTTCGCGCTGGTCGGGATCGGCTTGCTCAAGCCCGGCGACCGCACGGTGCGATCGGCGCTGACCGACAAGCCTTTACCGGACTTCACGCTACCGGCGCTGCTGCCGGGCAAGCCGGGCGTTTCTCGCACCGGCTATGGCGGCGGCCAGCCGCGGCTGCTCAACGTGTTCGCAAGCTGGTGCCTGCCGTGCAAGGCCGAGGCGCCGCAGCTGATGAAGCTGAAGGCGATGGGCGTCCCGATCGACGCGGTCGCCACCAACGACACGCCCGAGGCGATGCGCGACTTCCTGGCGCGCTATGGCGACCCCTATCAGCGGATCGGCGACGATCGGCAAAGCAAGGTGCAGATCGCCTTGGGGTCATCGGGCGTGCCCGAAACCTTCCTGATCGACGGGCGCGGGCGGATCGTGCTGCAGCATGTCGGCGATATCCGCGCCGATGAGGTCGACGGCATTGTCTCGGCATGGCGGGCGGCGAAATGAGGGGCATGTTGCTCGCTCTCGCGCTGATCGCGGCGCCGGCCTTGGGGCAGGGGACGTCGCTCGCCAACATCCAGCTCCGCGATCCGGCGAAGGAAGCGCAGGCCAGGGCGCTGATGGCGACGATCCGCTGCGTCGAGTGTCAGGGCCAGTCGGTCGCCGACAGCGACGCGCAAATCGCCGGCAGCATGCGTGCGATCATTCGGGAGCGCATCGCTGGCGGGGAGACACCGGCGCAGGTGCGCGCGTGGCTCATCGAACGCTATGGCGACTACATTACCTACGACCCGCCGCTCGGCGCGGTGACGTGGCCATTATGGGCGGCGCCGATCGTGCTGCTGATCGCAGGTATCGCCATCGCGCGGTCGAGTTTTGGCAAGAGGCGCCGCTGATGGGCTGGGCGACGCTCGCTTTGATCGCGGCGACCACCGCGGCGTTGCTCGTGGTTCTGCGCGTCCCGCGATTGCTCTGGTCGCTGGTCGGGTCGGTACTGATGCTCGGCGCGGCGGGCTATGCCTGGCAGGGGCAGCCGACGCTGGCGGGGCACCCGGTGGCGGCGCAGACGACCAAACTGCCGGTTGACCCGACCTACAAGAAGCTGCGCGACGCGTTCTTCGGGCGGTTCGGCGGCGAGGCTATGTATTTCGGCATTTCGGACGTCGCGCTCGCAAGCGGCAAGACCGAGTTCGCTGCGCGCGTCATGACCGGCGGGGTCGATTATGCGCCGAAGAACGCCGCCTTGTGGACCGAACTCGGCAACGTCATCGCACTGCACGATCACAACCTGGTCTCGCCCGCGTCGCTCTTTGCCTACCAACAGGCGATGCGTGTCGCACCCGATCATCCGGGGCCGCCCTTCTTCCTCGGCTGGGCCTATGTCCGCGCCGGCCAGTTGGCAGCGGCGCGCCCGTATTGGGCACGCGCGCTGGCGCTGGCGCCGCCCAAGGCCGAGTATCGTTTCGACGTCGCCAAGCGGTTGGCGCTACTCGACGCTTATCTCGCTGAGGCTAAGCCTTAGCCGGGGGGCGAAGGTCAGCCGTTCCAGGCCTCGTACGGCAGGTCGAGATCGTCGGCGACCGCCTTGAACGCGATCTTGCCTTTGTAGACGTTCAGGCCGGCGGCGAGGTGCGGATCTGCCGTCATCGCGGCCTCGGCGCCCATGTTCGCGAGCCTGAGCGCGAACGGCAGCGTCGCGTTGTTGAGCGCGAATGCCGAGGTGCGGGCGACCGCGCCGGGCATGTTGGCGACGCAATAGTGAATGACGCCGTCGACCTCAAACACCGGGTCCTCGTGCGTCGTCGCGTGGCTGGTCTCGAAGCAGCCGCCCTGGTCGATCGCGATGTCGACCAGCACCGAACCGCGCTGCATCGTCTTGATCATTTCGCGGGTGACCAGCTTGGGTGCCGCCGCACCGGGGACGAGCACCGCGCCGATCACGAGGTTGGCATGCTTGACTGCCTCGGCGATCGCCGTTTTCGACGCGAATTCGGTCTTGATCTGCGACGAGAAGAACATGTCCAGTTCGGCCAAACGGTCGTTCGAAATATCATATATCGTCACGTCGGCGCGCATCCCGACCGCCATTTGCGCGGCGTTGACGCCGGAGATGCCGCCGCCGAGGATCGCAACCTTGGCCGGCGCTACGCCGGGAACGCCGCCGAGAAGTACGCCGCGGCCGCCCTGTTCCTTTTCGAGATAGTGCGCGCCGACCTGGACCGACATGCGGCCGGCGACTTCGGACATCGGCTTGAGGAGGGGGAGGCCGCCCTTGCGATCCGTCACCGTTTCATAGGCGATGCAGGTCGCGCCCGATTTCATCAGGCCTTCGGCCTGGGGCTTGTCGGCCGCGAGGTGAAGGTAGGTGAAGAGCAAGTGATGCGGTTTCAGCATCGCGATCTCGCCCTGCTGCGGCTCCTTGACCTTCACGATCATCTCGGCCTGGTCGAACACCTCAGCCGCCGTGCCGACGATGCGCGCGCCGGCGTCGGTATAGGCCTTGTCCTCGAAATCGATTCCCATCCCGGCGTTGGTCTCGACGATCACCTCGTGCCCGGCATGGATCAGCTCGGCGACCGAGGCGGGGGTCAGGCCGACGCGATATTCGTGGTTCTTGATTTCCTTGGGGACACCGACTCGCATGAAATGTCTCCTCTTGATTACAGCGGGAATACAGCCAGAAGGGCGGGAGAGGTTCGCAAAATTATCCGTATGGGACCTCGTTAGCGGGAAATCCGTGCGCGATTAATGTAAAGGTGAGGAAAAGTGCTCGATCAGCTCGATCGCAAGATTCTTGGGCAGCTCCTGACCAATTCGGACCTGACCAGCGCAGAACTGGGCGACCGCGTCGGCCTGTCGGGCAGCGCGGCGCATCGCCGCGTGGGTGCGCTGCGCGAGCGGGGGCTGATCGCGGGGTTTCGCGCGGTACTGTCGCGCGAGGCGCGGGGGCATCCCAGCGTGGTGATGGTCAATGTGACGTTGCGCGATCAACGCCAGGAAACGATGGCCGAGTTCGAGAAGGAAATCGCGGAATGTCCGCAGGTGCGCGACTGTTTCCTGATGAGCGGCGAGGCTGATTATATGCTCCACGTCGAGGTGACGCGCGACGACAGTTTCGAGCGTATCCATCGTGAGACGTTATCCCGGTTGCCCGGCGTGACGCGTCTGGCGTCGCACTTCGTTATCCGCGAAGTGATTCGGCGGCCGTAACCATGCATCCAATGGGCCGTTGCGGACGTTCCACCGCAATGCTACCGCGCCGCCACCGTGAACAGGGGCTATCAACGGTCATCATGACCCATCGTGCATTCGCGTGAGCGAAGCGACTTCACCTGCCGCTACAGAACCCAACGGACGCGAGGACATCGCGCTCGGGGCGCATGCGCATGGCCATGGCAATGACGGCATCGTCAAGCTGGCGGTCGGTGCGATCGGCATCGTGTTCGGCGATATCGGGACCAGCCCGCTTTACGCGTTCCGCGAAACGTTCGCGGGGCATCACAAGCTGAGCCTCGATACCGCGCACATCATGGGCGTCACCAGCCTGATGTTCTGGTCGATGATGATCGTCGTGACGATCAAATATGTCGCGATCATCATGCGCGCCGACAATAAGGGTGAAGGCGGCAGTCTGGCGTTGCTTGCGCTGATTTCGCGCAGCGCGGGCAACAAAAAGTGGACCGCGGGGATCATCCTGCTCGGGGTGTTCGCGACATCGCTATTCTATGGGGACTCGATGATCACCCCGGCGGTCTCGGTACTTTCCGCTGTCGAAGGCCTGGCGGTTGCGCAGCCGGGCATGGCGCATTTCGTGTTGCCGATCGTGATCGGGATCATCATTTTCCTGTTCTTCATCCAGAAAAACGGGACGGCGAAGGTCGGGTTATTCTTCGGGCCGATCATGCTGCTCTATTTCGGCGTGATCGCGACGCTGGGGGTGATCAGCATCGCGGCGACGCCGAGCGTGCTGTGGGCGGTTTCGCCGCATTATGCGGTCGAGTTCTTCTTGCTCGACCCAGGTCGCGCATTCCTTGCGCTCGGGTCGGTCGTGCTCGCGGTGACCGGTGCCGAGGCTCTCTATGCCGATATGGGGCATTTCGGGCGCAAGCCGATTGGGGTGTCGTGGCTGGTCTTCGTGCTGCCCGCGTTGATCCTCAACTATATGGGCCAGGCTGCGCTGTTGACGCGCGATGGGCAGGCGGCGCTCGCCAGCCCGTTCTACCTCTTGGCCCCCGACTATCTCCAGCTCCCGCTCGTGCTGCTCGCTACCGCCGCTGCGGTGATCGCTTCGCAGGCTGTCATCTCGGGCGCGTTCTCCGTCACGCAACAGGCGATCCAGCTCGGCTTCGTACCCCGACTGCGCATCGAGCACACCAGCGCGTCGACGGCAGGACAGATCTACATCCCGCTGATAAACTGGATGCTGTTGGCGATGGTGATCCTGCTGGTGCTGTTCTTCCGCACCTCGTCCAACCTGACCAGCGCCTATGGCATCGCGGTGACGGGCGCGATGACGATCGACACTTGCTTGCTCGCGGTGGTGCTGTTCCGGCTGTGGAAATGGCCGAAATGGGCCGCGATCCCGCTGCTCGCGGTGTTGTTCCTGGTCGACGGCGCATATCTGGCGGCCAATCTCACCAAAGTCCCGGACGGCGGCTGGTTCCCGCTGTTGGTCGGAGTGATCGTGTTCACGATCCTGACAACCTGGGCGAAGGGGCGCCAGTTGATGATGGCGCGGCTGCGCGAAGCGGCGATGCCGATCAAGGTTTTCATCCAGTCCGCGGCCAGTCACGCCTCGCGTGTGCCCGGCACCGCGGTGTTCATGACATCCACCGCCGACGGCGTGCCGCATGCGCTGCTCCACAATTTGAAGCACAATAAGGTGCTCCACGAACGCATCATCCTGCTGACCGTGAAAATCGCCGACGTGCCCTATCATCCGCTCGGCGAGCGGGTGTATCTCGAACATCTCGGGGACGGCTTCCACCGTGTCGTGCTCAAATACGGCTTTATGGAGGAAGCCGATGTTCCCGCGGCACTCAACCTTGTCGGCGGGTGTGGCGACAGGTTCAAGATGATGGACACCAGCTTCTTCCTGGCGCGGCAGACGCTGTTGCCGTCGTCGAGGCCCGGGATGGCGATTTGGCGCGAAAAGCTGTTCGCGTGGATGCTCAGGAACGCCGAAAGCGCGATGGAATTCTTCCGCCTGCCGACCAACCGCGTGGTCGAGCTGGGGAGCCAGGTCGAGATTTGACCGGATCTGCGCCGATCATCGTCACCGCGATGCTCGGCGCGACCGATCAGGCGTGGTTCGATCGGCAGCGGCGAGCCCATTTTCCGCCCGAGCGCAATTTCCTGAGCGCACACCTGACGATGTTTCACCACCTCCCGCCGTCGCTCGAGGCGGAGGTGCGGCACCGGTTGGGCGAGGCGGCGCGGGAAGGGCCGCCGACCGCGCGGATCGCCGGGTTGATCTCACTCGGCCGCGGTGTCGCGTATCGGATCGACAGCGCCGATCTGGAAGCGGTTCGCGCTCATCTCGCCGATATCTGGCAACCGGTCCTGACCCCGCAGGACCGCGCGGGCTGGCGTCCGCACGTGACGATCCAGAACAAGGTCGATCCTGCCAACGCCCGCGCGCTCCTGACCAAACTCGACACCGATTTCCGCCCGCGCTCGCTCGCCATCATGGGCTACGCAACCTGGTGGTATCGCGGCGGGCCGTGGGAACCTCTGTCGCGCCATATGTGCGCTTGACCCGGCGCGGCGCCCGCTCCTATAGGCCCCGCTTCCGACGCGGCTGGGCGGAGTAGCTCAGTTGGTTAGAGCACGGGAATCATAATCCTGGGGTCGGGGGTTCAAGTCCCTCCTCCGCTACCACGCGTAGCGACAGCCGCTCGGACTCTTA
>JBDSED010000028.1:0-54133 GCA_039920225.1 Sphingomonas sp. | reverse complement strand
GTGCATTGCTTCGCTGCGCTCGCAATGTCGGTTTATTGATAGGCAGCGACGCGAAGTGAATTCGCGTCGTCGGTCCTCGCTGCGCGAGGCCGGCCGGGCTTCCTGTTTTGCACGATTTAGCTGCCGCTAAATCTTGGCAGGAAGCCTAGAACGCCATCGCCAGCCGGGCCTGCATATGCTGCACCGGGCTGTCCGAGGGTTGCGCCTCTATCTGCGCGTCGTCGAGCCGAGCGACACGGCGGTGGAGGTCGATGCTGGCGGCGATCAGCGCGCGAGCATCTTCCGGCATCTGCGCCAGCACGGCGTCCTCGGTGACTGGCGCATCGCCCAGCCGTCGCGCGGGGTGGAGCGCGTCCCGAGGGCTCAGTTCGCCCGAATCCACCGCACGCTGGGTCAGCAGCCACGCGATAATGTGCATCAGCCGCGTCGTCACCTTCAGCGACTCGCACGAAAACGTGACGCGGCCGAGCGGGTCGAGCGCATCGCGTTCGATCCGCGCGCCCTGGTCGAAATATCCGCGCGCCTCATCGGCGAGCAGCATCGCATCGACATAGAGCGTATCGATCATCCGGCGATGGACTCGCGCGTTGGTAACGTCAGCCATCCGGTCAGCGTCGCGCGAATTGGCCGCCGTCGCAAGCGGACTCATCGCCGCCTGCGTCCCAAATTCGATCAGGCGATGATATCCGGGATGAGTTGATCCTCGAGCATGGCGATCTCATCCCTGAGCGCGAGCTTGCGTTTCTTGAGCCGCGCAATCTGGAGCTGATCGCTCGATCCCAGCAAACGCAACGCATCGATAGCGGAGTCGAGGTCGCGATGCTCGGTCCGGAGTGTGCCGACACGTTGGATGATCTGGGCCTCGTCCATCAACTCCCCGCCGTGAAGGCATTTTTCCGATCATCGGCAAAACGATGCGGCGTGTCGATTCGCAAGCGAAATCGATGGCGACTTTTAACAAGTTTCGTGTTCTATTCATTCCCCCCACCTGAACGAAGGAGGTTGCTCCCATGCAGAACGCGCATCTCTCGGCTCTCGAGACGAAGCATAATGTGCTGGATCGGCAAATCGTTGCCGAAAGCCATCGCCCCGCGCCCGACTCGCGGATCCTGGCCGATCTCAAGAAGCAGAAGCTGCGGGTGAAGGAAGCAATCGCCGCACTCTGACACGCAGGAGGGGCAGCCCCGGTTTCGGCCGGGGCGCCTGATTACAATATCGTCTTGATCGGCCTATCTTTGGTAGGCGCCTTTTGCGAGACGACTGGCTTGCGGGCCTGAAGCGGATCGATCTGGCTGTCGAACGCAACGCCGATACGCCCCGCCGCAGTCCACGCGACCTGCCCCGCTACCTTGCCGATGCCGCGCAATTCGACCTCGACCGGGCGGCCGATTTCGATCGGATGCGGATATTCCGCCATCAGCCCGCCCGGGGACAGGTTGCGAACGCGCACGTGCAACGTGCCTGGGCGGCCGTCGATATCAAGGCCGGCAACCAGAAACAGGCTGTCGCGCGCTTTCGCTCGCTTCGCCGACTCACCGCTGATCGGTGGAAAAGCATTTGGTGAAGAGTCGTTCATGCATCCTGCCCGAAACGGAAAAACGTCTCGCTGACGCACGCATAAACTTGAAATATTGTCGAAACGGTTAAGACCGCGGCAGGACTAATCCTCGCGCGAGACCTTTTCGTTGCGCTCGTGGCGTTCCTGCGCCTCGACCGTCATTGTTGCGATCGGTCGGGCTTCGAGCCGACCGAGCGAAATCGGTTCGCCGGTCACTTCGCAATAGCCGTATTCGCCTTCCTCGATCCGGCGCAGTGCCGCGTCGATCTTCGAGATCAACTTGCGCTGGCGATCGCGGGTGCGCAGTTCGATCGACCAGTCGGTCTCGCTCGACGCGCGGTCGGTCAGATCGGCCTCGCGCAGCGGCTCGACCTGGAGCTGCGACAGCGTGGTCACGGCTTCCTTCAGGATCGCGTCTTTCCAGCGCAACAGCTTGGTGCGGAAATACGCCTGTTGGCGCGGGCTCATGAACGCTTCGTCGGCGCTCGGACGATAATCGTCCTCGGCGTCGTTCGCCGGCAGCTCGAAACTGGAATCTTCCACGCGATTCAAAGCCGTTGCCATCCCCACTCTCCCAACTGGTCCGTGGTGCCGACTTGTGTCGCTACCCCGGACAGTCCCCTTGGGGCGGGCCTATAGCGAGGCGGAAGCGGCTCCACAAGCGATTGACGACAGGCCGTTTCGATCGGCGCGGTCGCCCGCCGGGATGCGCTAGGGCATGCGGACTTTCACAGCCGTGAACCGCGCCTTCATCTCCGCGACAGCACGCTGCGCGCTGGCGAGTATGTCGCATGGGCGTGTCACAATGAAACGTTAACTATAGCTGCGTCGCACGCCGAACATTTATTACCGCAGTGACACAGCTATTCTTGGTTAACCCGATTGCACTTAATGTTTTGTTTCGCACTATGGCACTAGCGGCTCAACAGCCGTGATGAAGCATCGCCGTCTTGCATGGGGGCAGCACGGTTAACGAAGAGAGTGACGCGATGTCTGTTCGGATGGCCATGGCAAAACTTTGCGCCTGCGCTTGCGGTGGCGCGATCATCGGTGGGGGAGCCGTCAAGGTTTCCGAAGCCGCGAGCCCGCGCGCCGGTTACGCCATGACGACGTATAAGAAGCGCGTCGTTCGGACCACGCGCACGGCTTCGGCTCGCGCCGCTCGCGTTCGTAAGGTTGTGACCACGACCACGACGGCCTGCCCGCCCGCGGTCGTTAGCGTCGCCGGCGGCCCGCCGCTTCCCGTTCCGCCACCCTTCACGGGATCGAGCGGTGATGGCGGCGCAGTCATGGTTGGCGGTTCGGGCGGCGGCTTCGGTGGTGGCGGTTTCATGACCGGCGGGTTCTTCGGCGGCAGCGGTGGCGGGTCGTCGGGCGGCGGAATCGTCGTGTCGTCGACCTCGTCGACCAGCGGCGGATCGACCAGCAGTTCGACCTCGTCGGGCGGGTCGTCGACCTCGTCTTCGACCGGCGGCGCCAACGTCGACATCAACAACAACAACAACAACAGCAACGACAACAGCGCCAACAATTCGAACAACAACAACCAGACGAACAACCAAAATAACAATCAAACTAACAATAACGATCAGACCAACAACAACAACCAATCGCAAAATCAGAACCAAAATCAAAATCAGCACCAGAATCAGAATCAGTCGAGCACGTCGTCGACATCCGGTAGCACCAGCTCCTCGAACTCGTCGGCCAGTTCGGGATCAACCTCGAGCTCGGGCTCGACCTCTTCGTCGAGCTACGGTTCGTCGTCGAAGGGCTGGAGCTCGTCGAGCAGCTGGGGTTCGAGCGGCTGGCACGGCAGCAGCGGCTCGACCGGCTCGTCGGGCGGCCCGCCCGCGCCGGTCCCGGCACCGCCGATGATCTTCCTGTTCGGCGGCGCGGCCGCGGCGCTGGTCGCCCGCAAGCGCTTCGCCAAGCGGACGACCGTTACCGCCTAAGCAGCGCTAAGCGCCTTCTCGATTTCGGGCAGGGCATGGCCGGTGAGGTCCTTCGGGATTTCGCCGGCCAATCTGTTTTCGACCTCGATGTGGTAATGCGCACTCGCCCAACGTCTTGGCCGGCGCACCGGGTTGCGCACCCTGCCTCGCCCCGCCATAGCCGCGTCGCTATGCACGACATCCGCCTGATCCGCGAAAACCCCGAAGCTTTTGACAAAGGGCTCGCCCGCCGAGGTCTCGCCGCTCGTGCCAGCGGCCTGTTAGCTCTCGACGAGATGGTGCGCGCCCGGACTACCACCCTTCAGTCTCTCCAGATGCGGCGGAATGAAGCATCGAAGGAGATCGGCGCCGCCAAAGCATCGAAGAACGAAGGTCGCGCCTCTGAGTTGATGGCCGAAGTCGCGACGATCAAAGAACAAATGCCGGTCGTCGAGGCGGAAGAGAAAGAATACGGAACGCAGCTCAGCGGTCAGCTCGCCGCGATTCCCAACCTGGCGCTCGCCGACGTGCCCGAAGGCGCTAACGAGGATGACAACGAACTCGTCCACGAATGCGGCACGCGCCCTGATTTCGCCTTCGCGATCAAGGAGCATGACGTGATCGGCCCGCCGCTCGGGCTGGATTTCGAGACCGGCGTCGCGCTCGCCGGCGCGCGCTTCACCTTGCTCCGTGGCGCCGCGGCACGGCTCAACCGAGCGCTTGGCCAGTTCGGCCTCGACGTGCTGACCCGCGACCACGGTTATGAAGAGGTCATCCCGCCGCTGATGGTGCGTGATGAGGCGATGTTCGGTACTGGGCAGCTCCCCAAGTTTGCCGAGGATCTTTTCCAGACCACCGACGGCCGCTGGCTGATTCCGACGAGCGAAGTCAGTCTGACCAATATCGTCCGCGAGAAGATCCTGAGCGCGGACGAGCTGCCGCTGCGTTTCACCGCGCTGACCCCGTGCTTCCGCTCCGAAGCCGGCGCCGCGGGGCGCGACACGCGCGGGTTCATCCGCCAGCACCAGTTCGAAAAGGCGGAGATGGTCTCGATCGTGACGCCAGATCAGTCGGAGGCCGAACACGAACGCATGACCGCGGCGGCCGAGGATGTGCTGACCCGGCTCGGCCTGCCCTTCCGCCGAATGAAGCTGTGCACCGGCGACATGGGCTTCTCCGCGGCGCGCACGTACGATCTCGAAGTGTGGCTCCCCGGCCAGGGCCGCTATCGGGAGATTTCGAGCTGCTCCACCTGCACCGATTTCCAGGCGCGGCGGATGAACGCGCGGTATCGCGGCGGGGACGGCAAGCCGGCGTTCGTCCATACGCTCAACGGATCGGGGCTGGTGGTCGGGCGGATGCTCGTCGCGATCCTGGAGAATTATCAGCAGGAAGACGGATCGGTCGCGATCCCCGACGCCCTGCAGCCGTATCTACGCGGGCTCAACCGGCTGGAGCCGACGGCATAATCTAACCAAGGCTCTCGCTACATCGCGCTTGGGGCACGGGATCCTTCAAACGACGCTTCGTTGCCTCAGTGATGAATAACGCGACGATTCTTTCCGTCGGCGTCGACGATGACCAGCTCTGTCTGGAATCCGGCGCCTACATTCGTGCTGTCAAAACGGGTATAGGCGATACGATTCCCCTTCGGCGACCATATGCCGAGAAACACCGAATCGGTGGCCAGCACCTGAGCATCCGAGCCATCGGCCGCGATCGAGATCAGTTGCCCGGTGCGTTTTTCCGACGCTTCGGTCTCTTGAGTATACAACAGCCTGTTGCCTTTCGGCGACCACGACGGGAACGTATTGTGGAACCGCCCGTCTGTGACCCGACGTAGGTTGGTCCCGTCCGGGTTCACGGTCCAGATCTGATCCTTGTGGTCGCCAGCGTCGGAGTAGAACGTCAAGCGGGTACCGTCCGCCGACCAAGACGGATTATAAAAATCCCATTGAGGGTCCGAAGCGATCGGCTTTGCGTTCGACCCGTCCGCGGCATTGGCGATCCACAACGCTCGCTTGCCATTTACCTTGGCCGTAAAAGCCACGCGCGTGCGCCACCACGCTGCTCCCGATTCCGACACTGCGGTGTGACTGAGGCGGCGCACGTCCTTTCCATCTGGTCGCATCGAAAACAGCTCGGCCTGATCATCGACCGGGGCGTTGAACAGGATCCTCTTGCCATCGGTCGACCGGGCGGGGTTGTTCGCCTTTTCGGGCGTGGTATCGAGCGCGCGTGCCGCGCCTCCTGCAGCGTCGATCAGGAAAAACGCGGCTTAAAGTTGATGTAGGCCGAAAACGCGATCCTCTTGCCGTCCGGCGACCAAGCCAGGTTCATATGAGTACGGCGGTCGGTTTGAGCATGGCCCGCAGAAGCGGCGGCGATCAATGTAACAGCCAACATGGTGGCCATCCCAAGGCGGGGGTTGCGCACGGACTTCGTCCTTTGCTGATGTTTCGACGACGGCTGGCCGCGACACCTATCAAATTCGATGCAGACGGACAAATACGTAGAACCTGACGCGTGTTTTCTTATTCGCTACGTTGGTCGCGATTATCGTCGAAAGGAGCGGGATGCGGGAGACAGCGACACTGATTATGATCGGACTGGGCGTATCCGGATGTATTCCGGTCGGTGCGGATTACGGCCCTTCCGATGCCGGCGGTCCGCAGATCGATTATCCCGCGCCGCCGCGCGACCGCTACGAACCGCAGCGCACGGATGAAGATGTCCCCGCCCCCCCTTCCGCGCCGCCGGCGTGGGTCGCGCAGCCGGTCACGCCCGACGCTCGCACGATCCCGAGTTCTACCTATATCGTACAACCCGGCGACACGCTGCGCGGCGTCGCCGAACACCTCGGCGCGGGGTCGGAGAATATTGCCGAGGCCAATGACCTCACGGCGCCCTTCACGATCCGTCCCGGCCAGCGGCTCATTGTCCCCGGCGGTCGCTATCACTTCGTCCGCCCCGGCCAGTCGGGCATCGCGATCGCGCGTGCCTATGGCGTCAAATGGGCCGACATCGTCGCCGCCAACGGCCTGGCAGAGCCCTATGTGCTCCGGTCGGGCCGCCGCATTCTGATCCCCGGCGGCACGCGACCGCAAACGCTCGCCGAGCGCGCCGCGGCGTTCAAGATCGACTTGGGCGACATTGCAACCGGCGGCGGCGAGCCGGCGATTCGCGAGGGCGACCGCGCGCCGCGCGCCGCGACGATGGTGCGCGCGCCCCTCCCCTCAACGGTTCCCATCGCCGCGCCCGGCACGCTGAACGGCCCGTTCTTTTGGCCCGTATCGACCGGCAACGTCGTTAAGCGCTTCGGCGCGGGCGCAAGCGGCGAGCGTAACGACGGTATCAATATCGCGGTCCCGATCGGGACGTCGATCAAGGCGGTCGCCGACGGCGTGGTGATCTACACCGCGACGGGCGTTCCCGGGCTCGGCGGGCTGGTGATGGTCAAGCACGGGGACGGCTGGACCAGCGTCTACGGCCACGCCAGTCGCATCCTGGTCCAGCGGGGCCAGGCGGTGAAACGCGGCCAGTCGCTCGCGCTGTCGGGCGACACCGGCCTGGCGGATCGGCCCGAGCTGCATTTCGAATTGCGGAAGGGGCGGACGCCGGTCGATCCATTGAGCAAGTTGCCGACGCGGTAGGTCGAAACGCCTTTTGTCTGCTATTGGGTGGTTAGCTGCCGCTCAAGGAATCAAAAGAGCCGCCGGTTTTAAACCGACGGCTCTTCGTGATCTCAGAGTGAGTTCAGGCGAAGCGGATGCGAGCCGCAACCTTCGGGCGGCGACGCAGGGCAACGCCCATTCCGCCGAAGCCCAGGAGCATCATTGCCCAGGTTGTCGGTTCGGGTACGCCGCCGACAACGCGGTTGGGCGTTTGCGACAGCCAGAACTGATTTCGCAGCACGTTATCGGTGATGGCGAAGTTGAACGTCACCGACTGGCCGATCGCGACCGAACCTCCGTCGAAGTTAAGAAAGTCGCGAACGTCCTCGGTCCTGTGCAGACTCGAAAAGCGGTTGCTCGTAAACGGAAAGTTCTGGCCTTGAGCAAAACTCAGGCCGTCACCGTCGGTTGAAGCGGTGCCAAGGACCGATTGCAGCTCTAGGTCGAACGCATTCCAAGCGAAGCCGCTGTTGTTGGTGATCGTCAGTGCAATCCACTTGCCATAAGCGAAGCTGCCGCCCGCGCTATTCGTCGGACCTACCGGTTCGGTCTGCGGATTGTTGAAGCTGATTACCAGCGGCGCAATCCCAGTGATGCTTTCGCTTAGTGTCCAGGGCGCGGCCTGTGTGCCGGCTGGCGCCGTATTCAGCGCGCCAGCTGAGCCCGGCCCTGATGTGTATGAGACGGTAGTCTGGGCGTAAGCCGGGATTGCGGCAACCGCCAACCCACTCGCGACAGTCACCACAATTGATTTGAATATAGTCATTTTGAAGAATCCCCGTTGCACGAAATTTAGCTTTGCAGATTTGTGCAACCCGGGTGAGAGTCGATGCTCCCTTAATGTGACGTTAATCTTTTCTCAGCTGCCGTCAATGCGTGGAAGCGGGCTATGTCCCATCGCAGGACGGAGATTTTTCGCAGCGACCTGGATGGGGCATTACTTAGTGCGGTATTGCTCATTTCTGTCTAAGTTATGTTGCCGGGCTTCTCCCAAAGACCTGCCGGGTCGGGTTGGTTCGCTATTCCTTCCTGACCCGTTTCATCTTTTGAGCCGTTTCAGCCCCTAGCTTTGACGCAGCGTCACCAACGGCGGCTAGTGGGTCGTTAGCCGTCGTACATTCTCCGCGATCTTAGCCCTTCCAATGTAGGATTTCGTCTGAAATAGACTGGCGGATGACCGACCAGCCGCCCTCTCCTTTCGCCGATCTGCCCACCGACGACTATGCTCTCACCTTCGCCGCGGTCGCGACAAAGCTCCGTCACGACGGCTGGACGCCGGACCGGCAACGCCATTTCATTCTGCTCCTTCGTGCGATGGGCGTCGTCGCGGCGGCGGCGAAGGCTGTCGGGTGCACGGCGCAATCCGCCTATCGGCTGCGCGGGCGTCCCGATGCCGGCGATTTCGCCGCAGCGTGGGATCGCGCGCTGGCCGAGGGGCAGGCGCTGGCGTTGGAACGTGCCTTTGAACTCGCAGTCAACGGCGTCGAGCAGCCGCATTACTATCGCGGCAAGCTTGTCGGCACCGTGCACCGGTTCGACAGCCGCCTCCTCATCGCCGCGCTCAGTTATTCGAAAGCGATCCGCCCTCACCGGCCTGTACAGGGCGAATGACCGCGAACAGGGGAAACTTCGACAACTTTGCCCTCGGCACTCCTCGTGCTACCGGCGCGCGCACCATGACCGCATACCAGTCCGACCTGCTGCGCCTGCTCGACGAGCGCGGCTACATCCATCAGATGACCGACGCGGCAGGCCTCGACGCGCTGGCGGGCAAGCAGGTCGTGCCGGGCTATGTCGGGTTCGACGCGACCGCGCCGTCGCTGCATGTCGGCAACCTCGTCTCGATCATGCTGCTGCGCCGGATGCAGCAGGCCGGGCACAAGCCGATCGTGCTGATGGGCGGCGGGACGAGCAAGGTCGGTGACCCGAGCTTCAAAGATGAAGCGCGCAAGTTGCTCGCCGAGGAGACGATCGACAACAATATCGCGTCGATCCGGCGGATTTTCGAACGCTTCCTGACGTTCGGTGACGGGCCGACCGATGCGGTGATGGTCGACAACGCCGACTGGCTCGACAAGCTCGAATATCTGCCGTTCCTGCGCGACATCGGGCAATATTTCTCGGTCAACCGGATGCTGGGGTTCGATTCTGTCAAGCTGCGGCTCGACCGCGAGCAGTCGCTGTCGTTCCTCGAATTCAATTACATGATCCTGCAGGGCTACGACTTTCTCGAGCTGTCGCGGCGCGTCGGTTGCCGGCTGCAGATGGGCGGGTCGGACCAATGGGGAAATATCGTGAACGGCGTCGACCTCGCGCGTCGCGCCGACCAGACCGAGGTGTTCGCGGTGACGACACCGCTGATCACCAACGCCGACGGGTCGAAGATGGGCAAGACCGTGTCGGGCGCGGTGTGGCTGCACGAGGATCAGTTGCCGCATTATGACTACTGGCAATTCTGGCGGAACACCGACGATCGCGACGTCGGCAACCGGCTGCGGATCTTCACCGACCTGCCGCTCGACGAGATCGAGCGGCTGGAGAAGTTCGAGGGCGCCGAGATCAACCAGGCGAAGATCGCGCTGGCAAACGCGGCGACTGCAATGTGCCGTGGACCGGCGGCGGCGGAACTGGCGGCCGAAACCGCGCGCAAGACTTTCGAAGAGGGCTCGGGAGGCGACGCATTGCCGACCTTCGCGGTGAGCGGTTCGGTGGGAATCGTAGATGCGCTGATCGGCTTGGGCTTCTGCACATCGAAGGGCGAGGCACGGCGATTGATCGCCGGCGGCGGCGCGCGCGTCGATGGCGAAAAGGTGGTGGACGAAACACTTACCATCGACATGCGCGGAAATCCGGTGCGCGTGTCGGCCGGCAAGAAGCATCACGGGCTGCTGACCTCATCATAATTTATCGCTAACGCTCGTTAAATACGTTCCTTTTCAAGCTCTTCACATGCGGGCCCCTAGCGTCGCGGTGGAACAGGGAACATCAGGCACTATGGGGGCGACCGCTCTGGCCTATACCGAGAAGCGCGAGATACCGCGCGACGAGGTCGATTATCGCGCGCGCGCCTACGGCGGCGACGCGCAGCCGGTGGGGCTTCAGGTCGTCAACATGTCGGCGCAGGGGCTGATGGCGCGAGTCGTCGGCGACCGCCCGGTCGGCGAGCGGTTGAAGATCACCCTGCCCGTGGTCGGCGTCGTCACTGCGGAGGTGCGATGGTCACTCGGCGGGCGGATCGGCTGCGAACTCGACCGGCCGATCAGTATGGCAGAATATTACGAGTTGCTCGCGGCGTTGCTCAAGGGATTACGCTAGCCCGACCGCAGAAGCTGAACGCCAGCATCGCGCTCGAACAGATAAAGTGCTGTGCGAGCTGCTTGGCCGCGCGGCCCGTCGAGGCCGCCGTCGCGGTCGATCAGCAAGCGGGCATCGTCGTGCGCCGTCTGTTGGAGTGCAGCGAAATGTTCGGGATTAGCCAGCCGATAGCCTTGATCTCCGGATTGACGGGTGCCGAGCATCTCGCCCGCTTTGCGCAGTTCAAGGTCGCGTTCCGCGATGTAAAAGCCGTCGTTTGAATCGCGAATCGTGATGAGCCGTTCGCGAGACGTCTCCGAGAGTTCCGTTCCGCGGATCAGGAGACAAATCGACTTGCCGGTGCCCCGACCCACGCGCCCGCGTAATTGGTGAAGCTGGGCAAGCCCGAAACGGTCGGCATGTTCGATGACAATAAGCGTAGCGTTGGGCACATCTACGCCGACTTCGATGACGGTTGTTGCGACCAGCACGCCGAGCTTTCCGCTCGCGAAGGCGGCCATGACTACATCCTTTTCGGCGGGCTTCATGCGGCCGTGAACCAGACCGACACGGTCGCTGAAGCGGACCTGCAACGCGGCGGCGCGCGCTTCGGCAGCAGCGAGATCGGACTTCTCACTCTCCTCTACCAAGGGGCATACCCAGTAGGCTTGGCCACCCGCACCGAGATGCCGGCCGAGTCCTTCCACTACTTCGCCCAGCCGATCCTCCGAGACGACATTCGTTTGGATCGGTTGGCGCCCCGGCGGCATTTCGTCGAGCCGGCTGACGTCCATCTCCCCATATTGCGCCAAGGTCAGCGTGCGCGGGATCGGCGTCGCGGTCATCGCCAGCAGGTGCGGCGCGTTGCCCTTCCCCTGCAACAATAGCCGCTGCGCGACCCCGAAGCGATGCTGTTCGTCGACCACGACCAGGCCGAGGTCCTTGTAGCCGACCGCTTCCTGAAAGATCGCGTGCGTGCCGATCAGGATATCGATCGACCCATCGGCGAGCCCCATCAGCGTCGATTCGCGCACGCGACCCTTGTCGCGCCCGGTCAGCACCGCGACGGTGACGGGCAGCCCCGCCAGCATGCGCTGCAAGGTGTCGAAATGCTGGCGCGCGAGGATTTCGGTCGGCGCCAGGAACGCTCCCTGCGCGCTGGCCTCGACTGCGATCAGCAGCGCCATCGTCGCGACCAGCGTCTTGCCCGACCCGACATCCCCTTGGAGCAATCGCAGCATCGGCGCGGTCTGCGCCAAGTCGCCCTCGATCTCGCCGATCGTCCGCGCCTGCGCCCCGGTCGGCGCATAGGGCAGCTTGAGCATGTCGCGCAGCCGCCCGTCCCCCGCCAGCGCCCTGCCCCGCCGCGCCCGCGACGACGCGCGGACCAGCATGAAGGCGAGCTGGTTGGCGAACAGCTCGTCATAGGCGAGCCGCTCGCGCGCCTTGGCATCGGCCGGATCGGCATGCGCGCGCGCCAGTGCCTCGCGCCAGTCCGGCCACTCGTGCTTCGCCTTCAGCCCCGGCTCGATCCATTCGGGCAGATCGGGCGAGCGTTCGACCGCTTCGTGCGCGAACTGACCGAGGCGGCGTGAGGTCAGCCCTTCGGACAGCGGATAGATCGCCTCGCGCTCGCGAAACCCTTCATCGCCGTCGCCCAGGTCGGGATGGATAATCTGGAGCTCCTGCCCGTACATCTCCAGCTTGCCCGACACGCGTTTAGGCTCGTTTAGCGGCAACAGCTTCTTCACCCAGCCCGACGATCCGCCGAAATAGATCAGGCTGACGTAATTTCCCTTGGCGTCGATCGCGTGGACGCGCGTGGGACCGCACGGGCTGGCGCTGGTCTTGTAGTCGACCGGGGTCAGCGTGATCGCGATCGTCCGTCCGGCATCCGCCATGTCGAGCTCGTCGCGCGGCACCCGATCGATGAAGCCGGTCGGCAAGTGGAACGCGACATCTACCACGCGGTGCAGCCCGAGCTTGTCGAGCGGCTTGGCTAAGCCAGGCCCCACGCCCTTCAGCGCGGTGACTTCGGCAAACAGCGGGTTGAGGATATCGGGACGCATGGCTATCTGCGAAGCACACTAGCCCCAGCCGACTGCGCCGAAAAGCGCCGCCGGCCAATTGCCGTTGGCCAGAAAGCAAACGCCCCAGATGGACCGCGACATTCGCCTCAAACGCCTGCGCTTCCGCGCGTGGCACCGCGGCACCAAGGAAGCCGATCTGATGATCGGCGGGTTCTTCAACCGTCACGGCGACAGCTGGGACGCGGCGCAGCTCGACTGGTTCGAGGAATTGCTCGAGGAGCAGGACGTCGACATCATGGCGTGGGCGATCGGCACCCTTCCCTGTCCCCCGCGTTGGGACGGTCCGATGATGACGACGATGCGCGCTCTCGATTTTGTGCCGGTGGCAGCCGCGAAGCCAGAATGACCAACCCGACCAAGATCATCTCGGCCAAATCGCCGCTGACCCTTGCCGGCGTACCGGCAGGGTTCTTGCCGGTATTGCTTGCCGATCTGGCACGCGCGGCACCGGCGCGGACGGTGCTGATCGCCCCCGACGACGCCGAGATGCGCAGCGTCGCGGCGACGATCGGCTATTTCGCGCCCGAGATCGAGGTGATCGCCTATCCGGCATGGGACTGCCTGCCATACGACCGCGCCAGCCCGACCTTGCGGATCATGGCCGAACGGCTCGCCGCGCTGCATCGGTTGCAGGCCACGCCCAAGGGTCCCCAGCTTCTCGTCACCACCGCTAACGCCGTTATCCAGCGCACCCTGACGCCGTTCCGCGTGCGGCAATTGGTCGCGCGGCTCGCACCCGGCGAGCGGATCGGGCGCGACAAGGTTGCAGCGTTGCTTGCGGCCAACGGCTATGTCCGGACCGATACGGTCCACGACCAGGGCGAGTTCGCGGTGCGTGGTGGCTTGGTCGATCTGTTTCCGAGCGGCGAGGAACAGGCGCTTCGGCTCGATTTCTTCGGCGACGAGATCGAGAGCGTGCGCACGTTCGACCCGAACGACCAGCGGACCACCGGGCGAGTCGATGGCTTCACGTTGCTCCCGGCTTCCGAAGCGTTGCTCGACGAGGAGTCGATCAAACGGTTCCGCGCGCGGTATCGCGAGACGTTCGGTGCGACCGCGACCGGCGATCCGCTGTACCAGGCGATCAGCGAAGGCCGGCGGCTGGCGGGCATGGAACATTGGCTGCCGCTATTCGAGGACCGCCTGGAGACGTTGTTCGACCATATCGGCGCCGACGCCTTGGTGGTGCGCGAAGCCGGCGTGCCCGCCGCGGCAGAGCAACGGCTCGAGGCGATTACGGACTATCACGCTAATCGCGTCAGGGCGCAGTCGGGAGATCCCGGCTCGTACCGCCCACTTCCGGCGAAAGCGCTCTATCTCACCGCCGACGAATGGGCGGCCAAGCTGGCGACGGCCAAGGCGCATCTGACCACGCCGTTCCACGAGCCCGCAAGCGCGACCGTCATCGACTTCAACGTCGATGGGCCCCGCGACTTCGCACCCGAAAGGTCGAGCGGGGTCAATATCTATGACGCGGTCGTCGAACACCTCGACAAGCTGCGGAAGGACAAGAAGAAACCGATCCTCGCCAGCTACTCCACGGGGTCGCGTGAGCGGCTCGCGGGGCTGTTGCGCGATCACGATCTGACTGGCGCGGTGCTGGTCGATAGCTGGCAGGAAGCACTCGGCGTGGCGGACCGCGGCGTCGCGCTCACAATCCTGCCGCTCGACCACGGCTTCACAGCGCCCGGCATCGCGCTGCTGACCGAGCAGGACATGCTCGGCGACCGGCTGGTGCGGCGCAATCGGCGCAAGAAGTCGGCCGACGCCTTCCTAGCCGAACTAGCCACGTTGTCGCCTGGCGATCTCGTAGTCCATGCCGATCACGGTATCGGGCGCTATGAAGGGCTGACGCAAATCCCGGTGCAGAAAGCACCGCACGACTGCGTCGCGCTGACCTACGCCGGCGGCGACAAGCTCTACGTTCCGGTAGAAAATCTCGAAGTCCTGAGCCGCTACGGCTCCGAAGAGGGCGGCACGCTCGACCGGCTAGGCGGCGAGGCGTGGCAGCGGCGCAAGTCGCGCATGAAGGAGCGCATCCGCGAGATCGCGGGCGAGCTCATCGCGACCGCCGCCGAACGCGCGCTCCATCCCGGCGACGTGATCGAGCCTGACGAGAGCGGCTATCCGGCGTTCGTCGATCGCTTCCCTTACGAGGAAACCGACGACCAGGACCGCGCCATCGATGACGTGATGAGCGACCTTGCAGCGGGCAAGCCGATGGACCGGCTGGTCGTCGGCGATGTCGGGTTCGGCAAGACCGAGGTCGCGCTGCGTGCCGCGTTCGCCGCCGCAATGGCGGGCAAGCAAGTCGCGGTCGTGTGTCCGACGACATTGCTCGCGCGCCAGCATTACAACAATTTCGTCACGCGCTTCGAAGGCTTCCCGATCAAGATCGGCCGCCTGTCGAGGCTGGTCGGCACCGCCGAAGCCAAGGCGACGCGCGAGGGACTGACCGACGGCACGGTCGACCTGGTCGTCGGCACGCACGCGATCCTGGCCAAGTCGATCGAGTTCAAGCGGCTCGGGCTGGTCGTGGTCGACGAAGAACAGCGCTTCGGCGTGACGCACAAGGAGCGGCTCAAGACGCTGCGCGCCGACGTCCACGTCCTCACGCTGACCGCGACGCCGATTCCGCGCACTTTGCAGATGGCGATGTCGGGCATTCGCGACTTGTCGGTGATCCAGACGCCGCCGGTCGATCGGCTTGCGGTGCGCACCTATGTCATGCCGTGGGACCCAGTCGTGCTGCGCGAGGCGTTGCTGCGCGAGCATTATCGCGGCGGGCAGAGCTTTTTCGTCACTCCGCGGATCAAGGATTTGTCCGAGATCGAGGACTTCCTGCGCGAGAACGTGCCCGAAGTCCGCTACGTCGTCGCGCACGGCCAGATGGGCGCGGGCGAGGTCGAAGAACGCATGTCGGCCTTTTACGACAAGAAGTTCGAAGTGCTGGTCTCCACCACGATCGTCGAAAGCGGGCTAGACATCCCCAGCGCGAACACGATGATCGTCCACCGCGCCGACCGCTTCGGACTGGCGCAACTTTACCAGCTTCGCGGTCGCGTGGGACGATCGAAGACGCGCGCCTATGCGTACATGACCACCCTGCCGAACCGCATCGTCACCGAAACCGCCGACAAACGGTTGAAGGTGCTGAGCGACCTCGACACGATCGGCGCAGGGTTCCAGCTCGCGAGCTACGACCTCGACATTCGCGGCGCGGGGAATCTGCTCGGCGACGAACAATCGGGGCATATCCGCGAGGTCGGCTACGAACTATACCAGTCGATGCTCGAAGAGGCGATCATGGACGCCAAGGCCGGCGGTATGGCATCCCGCCCGCGCGATTTCTCGCCGCAGATCACGGTCGATGCGCCGATCATGATCCCGGAGGAGTACGTCCCCGACCTCGACCTGCGCATGGGGCTGTATCGCCGCCTCAACGATATCGACGAACAAGACGGGATCGAAGCATTCGCCGCCGAGATGATCGACCGGTTCGGACCGCTTCCCGAAGCGACCGCGAACCTGATCAAGATCATCGAGATCAAGCTCCACGCCAAGCGCGCCTGCGTCGCGAAGATCGACGTCGGTCCAAGGGGGGCGTTGGTCGCGTTCCACGACGACAAGCCGCCGAACATCGATGGCCTGCTCGCCTATGTCGCGCGACTCCAGGGCGTCGCCAAGCTGCGGCCCGATAGCAAGTTGGTCATCGCGCGCGAGTGGAACGACCCCCAAGCGCGGCTCAACGGTGCGCTGCAACTGTCGAAGGGACTGGCCAAGGCGGCGGCTTGATCGACAGACAACCGTCTGATCCGGTATGATTTGTCGTAAACGATCGTTTACCCCGCCGCTTTATACCGGTGTTGGGGAGAGGCGATGAGCGCAACGGTCCGATTCAAACGCTGGCGGCTGATGAGCGCGGCGACGCGCCGGTTGGCCGAAGCGGGAACGCTCGACGGTGTGCTCGAAATCATGCGAATCAGCGCGCGAGCGACCCTGCAGTGCGACGGTGTCGCCGTGGTCCGCCGCGAGAACGACCAAGTCCATTACGTCGGCGAGGACGCGATCGCGCCATTATGGTCGGGTCAGACCTTTCCAATCGCGACATGCATTTCGGGCATCGCGATGCTCGAACGCCGGATGATCGTCGTCCCGGATATCCGCCTCGATCCACGCGTGCCGCTCACCGCTTATCTCTCTACCTTCGTCGCCAGCATGGCGATGGCGCCGATCGGCCATGGCGACCCGGTCGCCGCGATCGGCGCCTATTGGCGGTCTACTGCGCCGATCGACGAGGATGCGCTGGCGTTACTCGACATGCTGGCCAAAGGGGCGAGCGCGCAGCTCGAGCGGATCGCCGACGAACGCCTTGGGTCCAGGCTGGCGTCCTAACCCGCGACCAGCGCCGACAATGCCGCGCTGGTCAAGGGTTCGGAACACAGGAACCCCTGGTAATATTGGCACCCTTCCTTCGCCAGCAAGTCGAGCTGTTCTTCTGTCTCCACCCCTTCGGCGATCACCGTCAGCCCGAGCGAGCGGGCCATTTCGATCACGCCGCGCACGACCACACGATCCCGGGCGCTCCCGGTGATGTCCTGAGCTAGCTTCTTGTCGATCTTGAGATAATCGAGCGGCAATGCCTTGAGATACGCGAGGCTCGAATAGCCGGTGCCGAAATCGTCGATCGCGACGCGGCACCCGGCGTGGCGCAACGTCGCCAACAACTGCGCGGCGGCGCCGAGATCGTCGATCAGGCCGCTCTCGGTGATCTCGACCGTCAGTCGGCTGCGCGCAAACCGCGCCGCATCGACGCGGTCGAGCAAGATGTCGACGAACCCCGGCCGAGCAATGTCGGCGGCAGTCAGGTTGATCGACACGCGTAGATCGGCGAGCGGCTTGGGCCACGCCGCGGCAGTTTCTAGCGCCAGCCGCTGAATGTGGTCGGATAGCGCGAGTCCCAGATCCGCGCGGTCGGCGGCGGCGAACAGCTGATCCGCGCCCACGGCGCCAAACGTCGGGTGTTCCCACCGCGCCAGCGCTTCGACACCGGTGATCCGCCCGGTGGCGATCGCGACTTGCGGTTGGAACAGCACGGCGATTTCACCGCCATCGATTGCGCGACGAAGGTCGACCGACAATGCGTTGGCGATGGCGGGCTGGTCCGCGACGCGGATCGTGACGCTGTCCGATACGCGCGCATCGTCGAGCGCATCCCCGGCCCGGCGCAAAAGGGCATCCACGCTGTCGCCAATCCGCGCAGTCGCAACGCCGATACGGGCGCCGACCGACACGAGGGTGCCATCGATCGCGAAGGGCCGCGCCAACGTCGCCGACAGAGCGGCGGCAATGGGTTCGGCATCGGCGCTGCCGCCGATCGCCACCATGAATTCGGGGCCCTTCAGCCGGGCGATAATGTGCTGATCGCCCAGTGACTCGGTCGCGACCCGGCGGCCCGCCGCACGGATCAGCGCGTCGCCCGCATCGCGACCGTAGCCCGAATTGACCAGGTCGAACCGGCTGAGGGCGATCAGGATCGCGCTCGGTTGCTCGCCGCATACGAGGCGTTGTTCCAGCCAGGCTCGCGCCGTCGCGCCATCCACCGATCCTTCGATGGGACCATCGCGATCGGACACCGCATGGGATTCGCCCGAACCGCGTTCGACGTATCGGGAAGTAAAACGGAGCGCTTGGGCGAACTCGATGTCGGTGAAAGGGCTGACGAGGAAATGCGTCGCCCCGGCCGCGTAGAAATCCTCCAGCGCCGCGACGTCCTCCCGCGACACCAGCACCAACAGCGCGTCGCCACGATGCCGCGCGGCGTCGCCAAGCGCCCCGACCGCAGCTAACCCTTCCTCCAGGGCCTCGCGAGCATCGAGCACCGCGATCCCCTCGGCGCCGCTCTGCCGCGCCGTCACGCGCCATCCCGCTGCCCGGGCAACCGCAGTCAGCGCTACGCCCTGACGAAACGACAACACGAACACGGCTTCGTCGGTGGAAAGGTGGGGCGCATTCATCTCGACCGTCCCATAAGCGACGCCAGGTTAACATCGCCATCCCGCAATCGCGCTTGCGGCATGGTGCCGGAAACCCTAGCTCTCACCTCACGATGGCGACCTCACCCGCCCTGATCGACCGTCATGGCCGCACGATCAGCTATCTGCGCGTGTCGGTGACCGATCGCTGCGATCTGCGATGCCGTTACTGCATGGCCGAGCAGATGACGTTTCTGCCTAAGAGCGCGCTGCTCGCGCTGGAGGAAATCGCGGTCATCGCCGAACGCTTTATCGCGCGAGGTGTGACCAAGATTCGGCTGAGCGGTGGCGAGCCGCTGGTGCGTCACGACGTGATCGATCTCGCCCGGCGGCTGGGGCGGCATATAGGGCATGGGCTCATTGAGCTCACCATGACGACGAACGGCACGCGGCTCGCCGGGCACTCAGAGGCACTGCACGACGCCGGCATCCGGCGTATCAACGTCAGCCTCGACAGCCGCGATCCCGAGCGATTCCGCTACATCACCCGGCATGGCGACGTGGCGCAGGTGCTCGACGGCATCGCCGCGGCCAAGGCAGTCGGGCTCGCGGTCAAAATCAACATGGTCGCGCTCAAGGGCTTCAATGCCGACGAGATCGCACCGATGCTGGCCTGGTGCGTCGAGCAAGGTCTCGATCTCAGCCTGATCGAAACGATGCCGCTGGGTGCGATCGACGAGGACCGCGCCGACCGCTTCTTACCGCTAACCGGCGTGTTCGCCGAATTGGCCGAAGCCTTCGACCTGACCCGTGACCCACATACTAGCGGCGGCCCTGCGCGCTATTGGCGGGTTGGCGCGAGCGCCACGCGGCTCGGACTTATCTCACCGCTCACCGCCAATTTCTGCGACGGCTGCAACCGCGTGCGGCTCACGACCGAAGGCCGGCTCTATTCGTGCCTTGGCCATGACGATCAGGTCGATCTGAAGGCAGCATTGCGTGCCGACGGTATCGCCGGGCTCGACGCGGCCATCGACGAGGCCATCGCGATCAAGCCGGCACGGCACGATTTCCGCATCGCCGCGGGCGCGGCGCCCGCCGTTCAGCGGCACATGAGCGTTACCGGCGGATGACCAAACGCGCGCTGGTCGCATCGCCGACCGAAGCAGCCCAGGATGCCGAGCGGGAGCTTCGCGATACCTACGACTGGGTACCGGTCGAGGAGGCCGAACTGATCGTTGCCCTGGGCGGCGATGGTTATATGCTCCAAACGCTTCACACGCTGCTCGAACGGCGGGATGATCCAGTGCCGGTATTCGGGATGAACCTGGGGACGGTCGGATTCCTGATGAACGACTGGCATCGCGACGGGCTCGATGCTCGGCTAGGGCGCACCAAGCCGTTCAAGGTCACGCCGCTGCAGATGACTGCGCGGACGGTGTCCGGTGAAAGCTTCGTCCTGCCGGCGATCAACGAAGTCTCGCTACTCCGCGAAACGCGCCAGACTGCCAAGCTGGAGGTGACCGTCAACGATCGCGTGGTGTTGCCCGAACTGGCCTGCGACGGGATCCTCGCAGCAACGCCCGCCGGATCGACAGCGTACAACCTGTCTGCCAACGGCCCGATCCTGCCGCTCGGATCGGGGATGATCGCGCTGACCCCCATCTCGGCGTTCCGCCCACGGCGGTGGCGCGGGGCGATCCTGCCCGAAAAGGCGCGGATCGGGCTGACCGTGCTCGAACCGGACAAGCGTCCGGTCTCCGCCGTCGCCGACCAGCGGGAAGTCCGCGACGTGGCGCAAGTGGACATCGCCATCGACCGCACCCGCGAGCTGACCTTGTTGTTCGATCCCGAACACGCGCTCGATGATCGCATCACGATGGAGCAGTTCGCTTCCTGAGCGTTCGCGCGGACTCCGGGGGTTGCATCGGCAAGTCGGGCGGTTATAGAGCGCCCTTCGCGCTGTTCCCTGATAGCTCAGCGGTAGAGCATTCGACTGTTAATCGAATGGCCGTAGGTTCGAATCCTACTCAGGGAGCCAGCGTCGCTATCGCATAAATCGCTGAAATCGATGCCGAAACCCGGATGAAAAAAAGGGTTTTGGAGCAAAACCCGTTCATCCTGCGTTCCACCTGTTCGCGATAGGACGGATCGTTTAATACTATCGGTGAACGGAGACATGTGATGGCGTATTCATTCCGCCGTGCCTCGGCCCTCGGGCTGATCGCGGCTTCCTCGCTGGCATTGGCCGGCTGTATGACCGAAACCACCTATCGCCCTGCGACCGGCAACGGCTTCGCGCGCGAAGGGTTCAGTGAGCGACAAATTGAGGCGAACCGCTTCATCGTCAGCTTCGCCGGCAACACGGTAACGAGCCGCGATACCGTCGAGCGGTATCTGCTGTTCCGCGCGGCGGAGGTGACGACTCAGAATGGCTATGACTATTTCGTCATGGCCGATCGCGATACCGACAAGAAAGAGCGTACGTATGCGACGCCCAGCTTCAACAGCGGCTATGGCTTCGGCTATGGCGGCTGGGGTCCGCGCTGGCGCTATTACGGGCGCGGTTTCGGCTGGCGCTCATGGGACCCGTTCTGGGGCGACCCCTTCTTCGACCGCACGGTCGATATCAATACGGTCGAGAAATACGAAGCGACCGCCGAGATCGTGATGGGCAAGGGTTCGAAACCCGCCGGCAACGTCCGCGCGTTCGATGCGCGCGCGGTGATGGCGAATATCGGGCCGACGGTGGTGCTGCCGAAGTAAGCGGCGCACCGCTCAGCCAGAAATGAAAAGGCCGGGGAGTGATCCCCGGCCTTTTCGTTTTACGCTACTTGGCCGTGGCAATGCTTGTATTTCAGCCCCGACCCGCACGGGCACGGCGCGTTGCGGCTGACCTTGCCTTCCCATTCCTTAGGATCGGTACCGAGATCGGGCTCTTCGGGGCGGACGTAGGACAAGGGCGGCAGCGTCGTCGTGACATTCCCCAGCGCTCCGCCGTCGAGATCGCGCGTATCGTCGTCGCCCGAGAACGGATCGAAATGCTGGGTGATGAAATCGGGCAGCTCAGGCAGTTCCGGCGCGCCCTGGAAACGAAACTCCGCGTGCGCCAATGTGCGCGTCACATCCTCGCGGATCAGGCTCAGCATGCGCTCGAACAGCGCGAACGCCTCCTGCTTGTATTCGTTGATCGGCGTCTTCTGCGCATAAGCGCGCAGGT
Organism: Sphingomonas sp.; assembly: GCA_039920225.1. Taxonomy (GTDB): domain Bacteria; phylum Pseudomonadota; class Alphaproteobacteria; order Sphingomonadales; family Sphingomonadaceae; genus Sphingomonas. The sequence continues at coordinate 32,388 of JBDSED010000028.1, read as the reverse complement.
GGATCACCTGGCGCAACGCGTCGAGCGTCGCGAGATGCTCCTTCCAGTGGTGATCGAGGTTCTGGAGCAGGATGGATTTCTCGATGCTGGTCCAAGTCTCCGTATCGATGTCGGCGCTCTTGGCGGTCACCAACGCATCGGCGGCTTCGCGCAGCCGCTCCTCGACCATTTCCACATCGACCGCTTCTTCAGTCAGCCAGTCGTCGATCGGCGGGGTAATGCCGAGCAGTTCGGTCGCCTTGGTCTTCATCCCCTCGACGTCCCACTGCTCGGGATACGATCCCGGGGGGCAAGAATCGCCGACGATCGAATTGACCGACTCGGCGCGCATGTCCTCGACCACGTCGCCGACCGCATCGGCGTCCATGATGTCGGCGCGCTGCTCGTAAACCACCTTGCGTTGGTCGTTCATCACGTCGTCATACTCGACGACCTGCTTGCGGATGTCATAGTTGCGCGCCTCCACCTTCTTCTGCGCGGTCTCGATCGCCTTCGACATCCAGCGCGACGGCGGCAGCGCCTCGCCATCTTCCAGGCTCGAGCGCATCATCTTGGCGAACAATGTGTTGGGGCCGAAGATGCGCAGCAAATCGTCGTCGAGGCTGAGGTAGAAGCGCGATAGGCCGGGATCGCCCTGACGCCCCGAACGGCCGCGCAACTGGTTGTCGATACGGCGGCTTTCGTGACGCTCGGTGCCGAGCACGAACAGGCCGCCAGCTGCGAGCACTTCAGCCTTCTCAGCCGCGATCTCTTCCTTGATCCGCTCGATCGCCTTGTCGCGATCGGGCCCTTCCGGCAGATCAGCGAGCTCGTCCTCGATGCGGAAATCAAGGTTTCCGCCTAGCTGGATGTCGGTGCCGCGACCCGCCATGTTGGTCGCGATCGTGACAGCGCCCTTGCGCCCTGCCTGCGCGACGATGTGCGCTTCCATCTCGTGATAGCGCGCATTCAGCACCTTGTGCGGCACACCTTCCTGGACGAGAAATTCGGCTAGCATTTCGGATTTCTCGATCGAGACGGTTCCCACCAACATCGGCTGGCCCCGGTCCGAATGCTCCTTGATCGTCTTCGCGATGCCCCGGAACTTGTCCTCGATGTCTTTGTAGAACGTGTCTTCCTCATCGACCCGCGCGACCGGCACGTTGGTCGGGATCGACACAACGTTCATCTTGTAGATGTCGTAGAATTCGGCCGCCTCGGTCGCGGCAGTGCCGGTCATGCCCGCTAGTTTGGGATACATGCGGAAATAGTTCTGGAAGGTGATCGAGGCCATCGTCTGGTTCTCGGGCTCGATATCGACGTCTTCCTTCGCCTCGACCGCCTGGTGCAGGCCGTCCGACCATCGCCGGCCGTCCATCATGCGGCCGGTGAATTCATCGATGATGATGACCTTGCCGTCTTTCACGATGTAATCGATGTCGCGCTTGAACATCATGTTGGCGCGCAACGACTGGTTGAGGTGGTGGACGACCTGCGTGTTCTCGAAATCGTAGAGGTTGGTGCCCTGGAGCAGCCCGGCGGTCTCGAGCAATCGCTCGACCGTCTCGGTGCCGTCCTCGGTCAGTATGATCGACTTCTGCTTCTCGTCCTTCTCGTAGGTGTCGGCCGCGAGCTGCTTCACGATCGCGTCGACCTGCTTGTACAGCTCGGACTTGTCGTCGGTCGGGCCCGAGATGATCAGCGGCGTGCGCGCTTCGTCGATCAGCACCGAATCGACCTCGTCGACGATCGCCATCGAAAACGGGCGCTGGACCATCGTCTCGCGCTCGTATTTCATGTTGTCGCGCAAATAGTCGAAGCCGAATTCGTTGTTCGTGCCGTAGGTGATGTCCGACCCGTACGCTTCCTTGCGCTGATGATCGGTCAGGTTCGGGATGATGACGCCCACCGTCATCCCAAGAAACTTGTAGATCCGGCCCACCCACTCGGCATCGCGCGCCGCGAGGTAATCGTTCACGGTGATGACGTGGACGCCCTTTTCGGGGAGTGCGTTCAAGTAGACCGCCAGCGTCGCGACCAGCGTCTTCCCCTCCCCCGTCCGCATCTCGGCGATTTCGCCGCGGTGGAGCACGATGCCGCCGACCATCTGGACGTCGAAGTGGCGCATTCCTAGCACGCGCACAGACGCCTCGCGGACGGTCGCGAAGGCTTCGGGCAGCAGATCGTCGAGCTTTTCGCCATTCGCCAGCCGCTCGCGGAATTTGACGGTCTGGTTAGCGAGCGTCGCGTCTTCCATCGCCTTGAGCGTGGGCTCGAACGCGTTGACCTTGTTGACGATGGCGCCGAGCGACTTGACGTATCGGTCGTTGGACGAACCGAAGATGGATTTGGCGAGTCCGCCGAGCATGATGGTATTCCCGTTGAATGGAGTGCGCGTGGCACCGTCGGCGCCGCACGGAAAATTAGCGATGTGAGGGGTCCGGCGCGTCGCCGGACGACCGCGGCTTATTCGCGCCGGCGGCTCGCAAAGGCGGGAACGATGTCGGCCAGCAAGAAGGCGTTCAGGGCCAGGACGACGCTCGTCGCCGGCCCTCCGATTATCTGCACCGGCCGGGTCGCGACCTGAAGCCGGGCCGCCGCTGTCGCCTTCACGGCGCTCGCCACGCTGCTGCTCAGCGCCGCCGGCGTCACCGGCGCGCGCACGCCCGTTGTGCCGCTCAGCGCGGACAAGAGGGCAGACAGGAGCAGGATCAGGTTCAAGCGGCTACTTCGCTGGTTGGACGTGCAACGTGACATAGGGGCGGAGGCGTTAAAGGTCTAATTATTTGCGCTAACAGATCATCGCAGCGCCGATTCCAGATCGATTTCCTTTGCCTTGGCTCTCCTGTCCCACAGCGAGAGCGCTACAACTATCGTGACCTTGCGCATCTTGTTCGACCCTGTGTCCGCATATCGTTGCCGCGGCGCGCAGTTCAACGGGGCAATGTGCAGGATATCCGTGCCGCGCTCCTCGATCACATTGCAGTCGCTCACCTTGCCGTGTTCATCGACCAAGAAACGCGTCTCACGGTAATAGATTGGCGGATCGGCCATGATTTCGATGGCGGGCAGAAAGACGTCCTCGACCTTCTGGATTTCGAGAAAATCGAAAGCGATTCGTCCCCGGTGCGATCCGCGTAGCCGGCTTAGTTCGACAGTCGGCACCGAGCGAAGGAACGCGCAACGTCCGGCGTCTCCCGGAAGTCCGCCACCGCCCCCGCCGATCCTGACGGAGCATGAACTCTCTTCGTTGTTGGATCGGACCACTAGCTTTGCGCCGCGTGCCCAGGAACTGAGCGGAACCAACTCGGCGGCAGGCTCGGGCACAAGTGGAGAGTTTGCCGCCTGCGGCGCCGTCGAAGGCATGACGAACGCAAGGGCGATCAACCGAGCAACTCCCATCATTTCGGCGAACTCGTTGGCGGATTACCTGTCGAGGAGGGAGGTGGTGTCGGCGCCGGCGGCGGGGTCTCTAGCTTCCACCGCACCGACGAACTCCACTGGCTCGCGGTCGGCTTGTTCTTCTTGTCGCGCGGCGGGGTGAAGCGGCCGTTGGCGCTCATCAACATGCATGTGGTCTCGTCGAGCAGCGGCGATTCGGACGTCGCGTTGACCTTGCAGTCCGACACCGCGCCGGTCTCGTCGATCATGAGTGTGAACGCGACACGCCCCTCTTCCGCTGATGCCTTCGCGCCGGGTGGATAGGCGTTGGGCGGTATCCAGTTGCCCGGATTGCCGATCGGGGTCGCGCGCGGCAGCGGCTCGTCCTGCGCGAATGCCGGCGTTGCAACTATCATTGCCGCCATAGCGGCTGAACCGATCGAGATACGCACGACGCCCTCCTGTCGGCGAAGATGGCTAGCCGATCCGGCGCATTGCGTCACCACCCGCGATCTTTATGGAATGCACGGATGACCGATCGCTCGCCCCTCGCGCCGACATCCTTGCCCGATCTGCCCGAGATCGCCGGCGTCACGCGCCGCGTCGCGCGGGCGCGATACAAGACGTGGGACCGGTGCGACTTGACCTACGTCGAACTGACGCCGGGAACGACGGTCGCCGGGGTGCTGACCAAGAGCAAGTGCGCGTCGCCCGAGGTGGATTGGTGCCGTGCGGCATTGGTGCTCGGACGCGCCCGCGCGCTGGTGGTGAACGCCGGCAATTCCAACGCCTTTACCGGTGATCGTGGGCGTCATGCCGTCGAGGGGCTGGTCGCGCGCGTAGCGCAGCATATGGGATGCCAGCCGTCCGACGTGTTCGTCGCCTCGACCGGCGTGATCGGCGTGCCATTGCCGCTCGACAAGGCGGAGGCCGGGCTGGCCGCCGCCTTCACCGCCGAGCCGTGCGACTGGATCACGGCGGCCGAGACAATCATGACCACCGACACATTCGCCAAGGTCGCGGTGACGCGCGCAGTGATCGGCGATCGGACGGTGAGTCTGGTGGGGATGATCAAGGGGTCGGGGATGATCATGCCCGACATGGCGACGATGCTCGGCTTCGTGTTCACGGATGCGGCGGTCGACCCGGCGTGGCTGCAATCGGCACTGTCGGCTGCCAACACCAAGAGCTTTTCCTGCATCACGGTCGATAGCGACACCTCGACGAGCGACACCGTGCTCGCTTTCGCGACGGGTGCGGCGGGCAATGTCGCGATCGCGGATGACGACGACCACGGCACCGACGCCTTTCGCGCCGCGCTCGATGATCTCTGCCTGCAGCTCGCGCATCTCGTCGTCCGCGATGGCGAAGGCGCGTCCAAGTTCATCCGTATCGACGTGACCGGCGCGGAGAGCCATGCCAGCGCACACCGCATCGGCATGAGCATCGCCAATTCACCGCTCGTGAAGACCGCGATCGCGGGCGAGGATGCCAATTGGGGCCGCGTGGTAATGGCGGTCGGCAAGGCTGGCGAGCCAGCCGAACGCGACAAGCTCGCGATCCGCTTCGGCGAGACGCAAGTGGCGAAGGACGGGCTGGCGGTCGAAGGCTATGATGAAGCCCCGGTGGCCGCGCATCTCAAAGGACAGGAGATCGACATCGGCGTCGATCTCGGCCTGGGCGACGGCCGCGCGACGGTTTGGACGTGCGACCTCACTCACGGCTATATCTCGATCAACGCCGATTACCGGAGCTAGATGACCCACGACATTCACATCATCGGCGGCGGTCTGGCCGGTTCCGAAGCCGCCTGGCAGCTCGCCGAGGCCGGCGTCCGCGTGAGGCTGTCCGAAATGCGCGGGAGCGGCGACATGACGCCGGCGCACCAGACCGACAGCCTGGCCGAACTGGTTTGCTCGAACAGTTTTCGCTCCGACGACGCCGAGCATAACGCGGTCGGGCTGCTCCACGCGGAGATGCGCGCGTTCGGGTCGATCATTATGGCGGAGGGCGATCGACACAAGGTGCCGGCCGGGTCAGCGCTTGCCGTTGACCGCGATGGTTTTTCGGCGGCCGTCACCGCGCGGCTGGCGGCGCATCCCAATATCGAGATCGTCCGCGAACGCGTCGATACACTGCCCGATGGCCCCGCGATCATTGCCACAGGTCCCCTTACCGCTGCGGGATTGGCCGCCAGCATCGGCGCCGCAACCGGCAGCGATGCCCTCGCTTTCTTCGATGCGATCGCCCCCATCGTGCATCACGACAGCATCGATATGAGCATCGCGTGGCGCCAGGCGCGGTGGAACAAGGGGGGCGACGATTACATCAACTGCCCCCTCGACAAGGATCAGTACCACGCGTTCGTCCAGGGGCTGAATGACGGCGAAAAGGGCGAGTTTCGCGAGTGGGAGAAAGATACGCCCTACTTCGAGGGCTGCATGCCGATCGAGGTGATGGCCGAGCGCGGGCCGGAGACGCTTCGCTTCGGGCCGATGAAGGGCGTCGGGCTCGACGATCCGCGCACCGGGCGCTGGCCCTACGCGTGCGTCCAGCTGCGCCAGGATAACGCCAGCGGGACGTTGTGGAACATCGTCGGGTTCCAGACGAAGCTGAAACATGCCGAGCAGGTTCGGCTGTTCCGCACGATCCCGGGGCTCGAGAATGCAGAATTCGCGCGGCTGGGCGGGCTGCACCGCAATACGTTCATCCGCTCGCCCGAACTGCTCGACCCCACGCTGCGGCTCAAGTCGCGCCCCAACATCCGCTTCGCCGGCCAGATCACCGGGTGCGAGGGTTATGTCGAAAGCGCCGCGATCGGGTTGCTCGCGGGCAGGTTTGCCGCCGCCGAACTGCGCGGTGACGTCATGACACCGCCGCCGGTCGAGACCGCGTTCGGCGCGCTGCTCCACCACATCACCGGCGCGGCCGAGGCTGCGACCTATCAGCCGATGAACGTCAATTTCGGGTTGATGCCGCCGATCCCCGGGCGCACCAAGAAAGCCGACCGCAAGAAGATGTACACCGACCGCGCTCGCGCCGCGTTGGCCGAATGGATGGCCGCTTAGGAATCATCGTCGCGATTGTCGTCGGCGGGCGCCGGTTTATCCGGGCAATTGATCTTAGCCTGCGGCTTGCGCTTGACCGCCGTGGTGGCGAATTCGGCTGCGTTCATCACGCCCGATTTGTCGGCGTCGGCGGTGGCGAATTTGGTTTCGGCCTTCACCGCCCATTCGTCGAACGAGAGGATGCCGTTGCCGTCCTTGTCGAGCTTGCCATAGGCTTTCTTGCGCGAAGCCAGATATTCGTCACGCGTGATCGCGCCGTTGCGGTCCTTGTCGTAGCGGTTGAACCGCTTTTCCTCGCGCGTCTTGGCGGTGGCTTCGGGCACGGCCGGATCGGCGGCGCTCCGACCCTCGCTCGTCGCAGCGCTCGCCGCCGGCATCGCGGCAAGCGGCGCGACGGCCGCGGGCCGTATCGCCTGGAGCATCATCCCCGCGGCCACCAACAATGCGCCCGCCCCCGCCCCTGCCAGATACCGCCACATCGTGCTGCCCCCCTAAGTGTCGAAGCGCAGCAGATTATCGCGTAATTTTATATGGTAAAGGCTAGCGCCCGCTCAGCCGATGCCATGCGAGCCGAACGACGCGCGACGGCGTTGGCGGTCCGGCGAGGTTCAGCCGCGCGATGTGCGTCAACGCCCCCAGCGCTCGTCCCGCGCGGCTCCAGCGGTGGCGGGTCGCACTATCGAGCAACGGGATCGCGGCGTCGCGTGCGCGGGCGGCCGATGCAGGTTCGCTGAGATGCGCTGCGAGGTCGGCCAATGCCCATCCCTGCCCGGCCACGGCTAGCGGGTCTGTACCGGCGCCGAGCACGACTCCTGCCTGCTCGAACAGGCTTTCGCCCCGCAGCCGCCCATGATCGGCGATCGTCCCCTCGTCGATCGTACCGAGCAACACCTCCCAGCCATCCGCCATGGCGGCCAGCGCCTGCCCCGTGGGTCCGAGCGGCATCACCGCCATCGCCAGCGCCTGCAGCACGGGCTCCGCCGGCGGCGGGGCGCTGTCGAGCCGCGCCAGCGCTTCGCGCCACCATGCCAGCCGCATCTGCCCGACCATGGGTTCGCGCGTCGTCCGGAGCACTTGCCCCAGCGCAGCGTCTAGCGCGAACAACGCGTTGAGCGCAGCGCGCCGGTCGGGCGGCGCGTAACTCAGCGCCAGTGCCCGCTCCGGATCCTCAATCGCCGTCACCGTAACATTAACCATTCGTCTTTAGCGGCCGTTATCCCTGCGGACGCCATAGCGCACGCTTGTGGGACTTTATCAGGCGGAACGGGGCAGATGAACGGACCAAATAGTCGCAAGCCGACACGCGGGTCGTCAACGATGGGGCGGCTGCGCCACGACGTGCGCGGCAATACGCTTGCGATGATGGCGATCGCCCTAATCCCGATTTCGGCGATGGTGGGATCGGGCATCGACACCGCCCGACTGTATGTCGTCAAGGTCAGGTTGCAACAGGCTTGCGACGCCGGCGTGCTCGCCGGGCGGAAGGCGATGATCTCGTCGGCCTCAACCACGCTCGACAGCAACGCTGCGACGCAGGCCACGAGTTCGTTCACCAACAACTTCAAATCCGGCTGGATGAAAACCGACACGGTTAGCTTCACGCCGTCCAAGACCACCGACCAGCAAGTCAGCGGCGTCGCATCCGCAAACGTGCCGATGAGCATCATGAAAATGTTCGCCGCGCCCGACGTGACGCTGAACGTCACGTGCGAGGCGCGCTACGATGTCGCCGACACTGACCTGATGTTCGTCCTCGACACGACTGGCTCGATGGCGTGCACGACGGGGGGCACCTGCACGGGTGCGGTCGACAGCTATACCCGACCCGACGGAACGACCGGTTATCACGCCCGCGAAGCGTCGGGGTCGAAAATTTCGGGGCTGCGCACCGCGGTACTCAACTTCTACGACACGATTGCAGCGAACATCGATCCGACGACACACGTTCGCTACGGGTTCGTGACGTACACGTCGACGGTCAATGCCGGCTATGCGTTGCCGTCGAGTGCGATCGTGGACAGCTGGAGCTACCAGTCCCGCTCGGTACTTGCGGACGCCAATAACGGCACGTCCTCTACGACGGACTATGCCAGCAAGACTGACGCTCAATGCACCGCTTTGGCGGGCCGCTCGCCCAGTGCCGGCTTCACGGCCACCGGACAGGCGACACAATATACTGTCAATAAGCTGCCCTCCGCCAACAGCGGCGTCTGCAGGATCACAAACCAGCCGTTGAAGCCGACCTGGCGCTATCAGCCGGTCACCTTTGACACGAGCCAGTACAAGACGGGCGCGACAGTGGACGACCCGAGCAAACTCGACGGCTCAACCAGCAAGTGGCAGGGCTGTGTCGAAGAGCGCGACACGACGGCAACGGCAACCTTCGACGTCAATAATCTGCCGCCCGACCTCGATCCCGACCTGCCGGCGACCAGCGATAGCACCAAATGGCGCCCGATGTGGCCGGATGTGGTCTATTACCGCGGCAACAACTCGACGTACGACTATTCGGGCAACAAGACCCTGCAAACATCCGCTCCAACGGCGCCGTATATCTATGGCGACCGCGACGATGGCAGCAATCCGGTTTCGGTCGGGACGCCAGCCTATCTGTCGGCTGGCTACGTGTCGTGCGGCAAACCCGTCTTGCGGCTGGCCGTAATGTCGCGATCCGATGTCAGCAATTTCGTCAATGCCAGCGACTTCGTGCCCCAGGGCGGGACTTATCACGACACCGGCATGATCTGGGGCACGCGGATGATCTCGCCGACCGGCATCTTCTCGTCGGACACTGCTGCCTGGCCCGGTCGTAACACGCCGAACCGCTACATCGTCTTCATGACGGACGGCGACATGGCACCGAACTTCAACATCTACGGCATGTATGGTATGGAATATTACGACAAGCGCGTGACCGGGTCGGCGGGAACCGGGCAAGACACTGCCTATCACAACGCACGCTTCCTGGCGGAATGCGCCGCGGCGAAGGCGCGTAACATCAAGGTGTTCGTGATCGGGTTCGGCCAGACGCTGACGACCGAGCTGACGCAATGCGCCTCGCCCGGCAAGGCCTATTACGCCAGCGACAATGCGGCGCTGAACCAAGCGTTGCAGGACATCGCCAAGCAGGTCGCGCTGCTCCGGATTTCGCAGTGATGGCTGCGCTTCGCTCCCTCCGTCGCGACACGCGAGGCGCGACGATCGTCGAATTCGCGCTTGTGTCCCCCGTCATGATCCTGATGATGATGGGCCTCGGCGATATGGGGTATCAGGTGTACGCCCAGTCGATCCTCAACGGCGCCATGCAAAAGGCTGCTCGCGACTCCGCGATCCAGGGCGGTGCCAACGCGACCGCGATAATCGACGGCAAGGTTTCGGCTATGGTCAGAAACATCGCCAAGAACGCGACGATCAGTTTCACGCGGAAGAATTACGATTCGTTCAGCGTGATCAAGCCCGAGCCCTTCGTCGATACAAACGGCAACGGCGTGCGCAATACCGGCGAGTGTTACACCGACATCAATGCCAACAATCAGTGGGACGCCGATCCGGGCGAGAACGGTCAGGGCGGCGCCAACGACGTCACGGTGTACACCGCGACCGTCACCTATCCCCACCTGTTCCCAGTCACCGGCCTGTTCGGCTGGCCATCCACGCAGACGATCACCGCGTCGACCCTGCTCAAGAATCAGCCCTACGCGTCGCAAACCACGGTGACGCCCGCCACGGTGTGCACATGATGACGACTATTCGCTCAACGCTTTCGAGCCTGACGCGCACCAAGCGGCGACTTTCGCGCGACACCAGCGGTCTCGCGATGCTCGAATTCGCCTTCTCCGCGCCGATCGTGCTGATGATCGGCCTATACGGCATCGAGACCGCCAATCAGGCGCTGATCAACCTGAAGGTCAGCCAGATCGCACTCAACCTCGCCGACAACGGATCGCGCGTCGGGTTGATCAGCAACGCGAATATCGAACAATTGCGCGAAATCGACTTGAACGACGTGCTCCAAGCCGCCCGCAATCAAGGCGCGAGCATCAACCTGACCACGCGTGGCCGCATCACCATGTCGAGCCTGGAAAGGAATGCCTCGGGCACGCAGCGCATCCATTGGCAGCGCTGTATCGGCACGAAATCGGGCACCAACTACGATTCGAGCTATGGTACTACGACGACGACGGCGGGGACCGACGCCACGCCCGCGAATGCCGGTACGCTGGCGCCAGCCGGCATGGGCGACCCCGGTGATCAGGTCAGCGCCCCCGTAAACGGCGGCGTGATCTTCGTCGAGATCAACTACGACTATAAACCAGTCGTGGGTCAGTGGTTGTTCGGGGCCGCTCGCATCCATTACATCGCGTCGTTCGTGGTCCGCGACAATCGCGACTTCGTGCAGATCTACAACCCGTCGCCGACCGCGACGCGCGCAACCTGCAACCTGTACGCTGCGTGAGCGCCAGGCACTAAAAAGCCGCGCCCGGTGACCGGACGCGGCTTTTAACGATTGCGCGGCGCGCGATCAGTAGCGGTAGTGATCGGGCTTGAACGGCCCTTCGACCGGCACACCGATATAGTCGGCCTGCTTCTGCGACAGCTTGGTCAACTTCACGCCCAGCTTCGCGAGGTGAAGCTCGGCGACCTTCTCGTCAAGATGCTTGGGCAGGACGTACACGTCGTTGTTGTACTGCCCCGGGTTGGTGAACAGCTCGATCTGCGCCAGCGTCTGGTTGGTGAACGACGCCGACATCACGAACGACGGATGGCCCGTCGCGTTGCCCAGGTTCACGAGACGGCCACGCGACAGGATGATGATCTGCTTGCCATCGGGGAACTCGACCAGATCGACCTGCGGCTTCACTTCGGTCCACTTGTAGTTCGACAGGCCCGAAATCTGGATTTCGCTGTCGAAGTGACCGATGTTGCAGACGATCGCCATGTTCTTCATGCCGGCCATATGCTCGGCGGTGATCACGTCGGCGTTGCCGGTCGCGGTGCAGAAGATGTCGGCGCGAGTCACGGCCTCTTCCATGGTCACGACTTCGAAGCCCTCCATCGCAGCCTGCAGCGCGCAGATCGGATCGACTTCGGTCACCATCACGCGCGCGCCGCCGTTGCGGAGCGACTGCGCCGAGCCCTTGCCGACGTCGCCGAAGCCGGCAACGCAAGCCACCTTGCCGGCGAGCATCACGTCGGTCCCGCGACGGATCGCGTCCACCAGCGACTCCTTGCAGCCGTAAAGGTTGTCGAACTTCGACTTGGTCACGCTGTCGTTGACGTTGATCGCCGGGAACGGCAGCTCGCCCTTCTTGGCGATCGCGTACAGGCGGTGGACGCCGGTGGTGGTCTCTTCCGACACGCCCTTGATGTTCTTGACGGTCTCGGTGAGGTAGCCGGGCTTGCGCTTGATGAATTCCTTCACCGCGCGCTGCATCTCGACCTCTTCCTCGTTTTCCGGCTCGGCGAACGAATGGCCGGCCTCGAGCTTGGCACCCCACAGCGCGAACGCCGTCGCGTCGCCGCCGTCGTCGAGGATCATGTTGCAGGTCTCGTCGCCCCAATCGAAGATCGAGCCGACATAATCCCAATACTCAGCCAGGCTTTCACCCTTGATCGCAAACACCGGCACGCCGGTCGCGGCGATCGCGGCGGCGGCATGGTCCTGCGTCGAATAGATGTTGCACGTCGCCCAGCGCACCGTGGCGCCGAGCGCGGTCAGCGTCTCGATCAGCACCGCGGTCTGGATCGTCATGTGGAGCGAACCGGTGATGCGCGCGCCCTTGAGCGGCTGCGACGCACCGAATTCGGAGCGAAGCGCCATAAGGCCCGGCATCTCGGTCTCGGCAATGTTGATCTCGGCGCGGCCGAAATCCGAAAGGCTGATGTCCTTGACGACATAATCGTTGCGATCGAGCACGGTGGCCACGTCAAAATTCTCCGAAAATGGATTGATGCCGCGCGCCCTACAGGCTCGCGCGGGCGATTGCAACCGGGATATAAAGATTTCTTTATATGTCGCTAACCAGGACGATCGCGATCATGTCGGCCCGATGGCGAAATCCGAGGGTCTCATACAATGCGATGGCACCAGCATTGCTCTTATATGAGGTCAGCCAAGGCGTCTCCCCGCGTGCGGTCATCCGCGCCGCGACGGTGCGCATCAGACCGGCAGCATAGCCGCGCCCGCGATGATCGGGATGCGTGCAGACCCCGCTGACCTCGCTCCAGCCCGGCAGCTTCATTCTCTCGCCCGCCATCGCAACGAGATCGCCGTGGACGCGGACACCGACGAAATGCCCTAGCCGGTTGGTGTGGCGGACGAACGGGCCGGGCTTGGTCAGCGTCGCCAGCGCGAGCATCTCTGGCGCGTCGGAGTCGGTGAGATCGACGATCTCGAACGCGGGCGTCGGCGGCGACACGGGCACGTCGCAGACCATCTGCACCAAATCAGCCACACGCTCGATGCGCGTCCCGGGCGGTGCTTGCCATGCGTCGCACTCGACAAGCCATAGCGCGCCGTCGGGCGGCACCAGTGCGCCTAGCACTGCGAGACTCTCCGCCGATCGGTCCACCGCCGCGCCGAATACGCCGTGCCTGCGGTCGAGCCGCAGCGCCCGATCATTCCCTTCCGCCAGGCTCGCCCAACCTGTCGTCAGGCTGCCCCAGACCGGACGATCGAGCGGGTGGTTCACGCCGTCCCCGTCTCCGGCACGAGCAGGCGCGGGTCGATGCCCGCGCTGGCATACCCTGCTGCCCAGCGATCGTCCGCAGCGGTGTCGTAGATCAGGCCGTTGTTCGCCGTCACGTTGAACCACCCGTGGCGCAGCATCTCGCCGTCGAGCTGTCCTGCGCCCCACCCGGCGTAGCCCAGAGCGACGATCCAGCGGCTCGGCCCCTTCCCTTCGGCGATCGCGCGCAACACGTCGATCGTCCCTGACAGCGCCCAGCGCCCGGCGACATCAATCGTATCCTGCCCGCCCCAGTCGGTCGAATGGATCACGAACCCGCGCCGGGGCTCGACCGGCCCACCGAAATGGACCGGCGCGTTCGGCGCGGCGCCATGGTCGATCTCGAACTGGTCGAGCACGTCGTGTAGGCCCAGTCCTTCGAGTTGGACGCCGATCCCGATGCCAATCGCGCCCTCTTCATCGTGCCCGCACATCGCGATTACCGCCTGCTCGAAGCGCGGGTCGCCAATTCCCGGCATCGCAAGCAGAAATTGTCCAACCAGGAAGCGCGCCGACTCCATCACGGCATAATAGGCGGACCGTCACCTATTCGTCACCGCTTGAAATTAACTGCCGGAACGCCAATTGCGCTGCGACACCATGGGAGAACATGACATGAGCGTTTCCGTCGGCGACAAGCTGCCCTCGACCACCATCGTCAAAGCAACCGAAAACGGGCCCGAAGCGGTCAGCTCCGACGAATTCTTCGCCGGCCGCAAGGTCGCGCTGATCGCGGTGCCCGGCGCGTTCACGCCGACCTGTTCAGCGCGGCACTTGCCCGGGTTCTTGGACAAGGCCGAGGAGATCAGGGCGAAGGGCATCGACGAGATCGCTTTTACCTCGGTCAACGACGCGTTCGTGATGGGCGCGTGGGGCAAAGTCAACGATGCAGGCGACAAGGTCACGATGCTGGCCGACGGCAACGGCGAGTTCGCCAAGGCGGTCGGACTGACGATGGACGGCAGCAAGTTCGGCATGGGCGAGCGCAGCCAGCGTTATTCGATGATCGTCGAAGACGGGGTCGTGACGGAGCTCAATGTCGAGGCTCCAGGAGAATTCAAGGTTAGCTCTGCCGAGCACCTGCTTGAACAGCTCTGATTCGTCGCGCATCCGAAACAAAATGGCCCGGCCACTGGAACGCTTGGGTTGATCCTCGCGTTCTCGTGGCCGTAATCGTTTCACTATCGGAGATTTGAGATGGCCGCCCCCAATACGCCGACCACGCCAACCGGAACCGATTCCGGCGGCGCCCCGCAATCGTCGGAGAACAAAAGCTGGCTCGAGGCAAGCGGTTTGCTCGAGCGTGCGCAAAAGGAAGCGACTGCCCTGCTGGAGCGCGCGCAGAAGGAAGCTGCCGCTCTGCTCGGCCGTGCTCAGGATGCGATCAGCGACGGCGTCGGCAAGACCGTAAAGGCGGCCAAGGACAACCCCAAGATTGCGGCCGGTATCGCGGCGGGCGCTGCGGCGACCATCGCCGGTGGGGCATATGCCGCCTCCAAGCTGAAGTCGGGAAGCAAATCCGCCGCCAAGCCCAAGACCGCGTCGGCGCCCAAACCCGCCGCCCGCAAGCCCGCGGCGCGCAAGCCCGCGTCCGCCAAGAAGTCGTAACGCCTGCGACTTGCCAGCGTCATCCCTGTGCTTTAGCCGCAGGAGATGACGCAGGCTTCCGATATCGTCGCCGAACTCGACCGGCTCTACACCGCCTCGGTCAAGCGCCTCCAGCAGGCGCTGACCATCTACCTCTCCTCCGGCACGACGCCCGCTCCCGCCTCGCGGGCAGACGGGTCGTTTGCGTATCCCGAGATCCGGCTGACCTATCGCGGCGACGGCGACCGCCCCGCGCCACTGCGGTCGTTCGGCAGGCTGAGCGAGCCGGGCGATTATCGCATCAGCGTGACCAAGCCGGCGATCTTTGCCGATTACTTGACCGAACAGCTGACGCTGCTGATCGAGGATTACGACGTCACGGTCGAGGCCGTGCCGGGGCGGCAGGAAATCCCCTTTCCCTACGTGCTCGATCCCGGCCACGCGATGAGCCTGGACGAAGTGTCTGCGCTCGAACTGGCGCGCTGGTTCCCGGCAACTGAGCTCGCGCATATCGGCGATGAGATTGCCGACGGCTTACCCACGCCGAACGAGGCCCGCCCGCTGGCGTTGTTCGACGGCCTGCGCACCGACTTCAGCCTGGCGCGGTTGCGGCATTACACCGGCACGCCGCCCGAGCACGTCCAGCGTTACGTGCTGTTCACCAACTATCACCGCTATGTTGACGAGTTCGTGCGCTGGGCGTTCGATCAGCTGGGCGACGGCAGTCGGTTTACTGCTTTGTCGGGCGCCGGTGGAATATTGCTCCGCGCGGGTGACGACATAGAGGCAGCGATGGCCGATACGAGCGCGTGGCGGCGACATCAGATGCCCGCGTATCATTTGATGGCCGACGACCATACCGGGATCACCCTGGTCAATATCGGTGTCGGCCCCTCGAACGCCAAGACGATCTGCGATCACCTCGCGGTGCTACGGCCCGAAGCGTGGCTGATGATCGGCCATTGCGGCGGGCTGCGTCCCAGCCAGCGGATCGGCGATTACGTTCTCGCGCACGCCTATCTGCGCGACGACCACGTCCTCGACGACGTGCTGCCCCCCGAAATCCCGGTCCCGGCGATCGCGGAGGTCCAGGTGGCGATGGCGCGTGCTGCGGAGATCATCAGCGGCCAGTCCGGTGAGGACCTCAAGCGGCGTCTGCGCACCGGCACGATCGTGACCACCGACGACCGCAACTGGGAATTGCGCTACACCCAATCGGCGCTGCGCTTCTCGCTCAGCCGCGCGGTCGGGATCGACATGGAGTCAGCGACGATCGCGGCGCAGGGTTACCGCTTCCGCGTGCCCTACGGCACTTTGCTGTGCGTGTCGGACAAGCCGCTGCACGGCGAACTCAAGCTGCCCGGCCAGGCCAACCGTTTCTATGAGCGCGCGATCGCCGAGCACATGCGGATCGGCATCCAGACGTGCGAGGAACTGCGGCTGGAAGGCGCCAAATTGCACAGCCGCAAACTCCGCGCGTTCAACGAGCCACCGTTCCGATGAGGTCACAGGGGCTATCACGGCAACGGAACGATCTGTTATGTGTCGAGAATCGGGACGCACAAC
The DNA here is from genome assembly GCA_039920225.1 of Sphingomonas sp. Classification (GTDB taxonomy): domain Bacteria; phylum Pseudomonadota; class Alphaproteobacteria; order Sphingomonadales; family Sphingomonadaceae; genus Sphingomonas. The sequence continues at coordinate 16,079 of JBDSED010000028.1, read as the reverse complement.
AGGGAAACATCGATGGCCACGACTCCGAAGAAGACCGGCACGACCAAACCCAAAACCGCGGCCGCGAAGCCTGCCGCTGCCAAAGCTGACGCTGCGGCAAAGCCTGCAGCCGCGGCAACGACGCCCCCCAAGCCCAAGACCGCACCCAAAGCTGGGACGGCCAAGTCCGCCGCAACGCCGAAGCCAGCAACCAAGACGCCCGCCAAGCCGAAAGCCGCCACGAAGCCGGTCGCGAAAACCGCCGGCGCTGCCGCGACGACCACGCCCAAACCTAAAGCTGAGCCCAAGGCGAAGGCAGCCGCCAAGTCCGCTGTCGCCAAGTCCGCGGTGCCGAAGGCGGTTGCCCGGCCCAAGCCAGCTGCGAAGCCCAAAGCGCGCGCTAAGCCGAAGGCAACGGCGACGCCAGCGACGAAAGCAAAGGCGGCCGCCAAGCCGACACCTGTCCCCCAGCAAGCGGTTAAGCCAAAAGACGCCGTCCCCGCTATTTCGGTAGCCGCAAACCCTGTGCCAGCACCCGCGCCCACGCCAGCACCCGCGGCAGCGAAGCCCGAGCCGACGCCACGCAAACGCGGTTTCTTCGCCAGTCTCGCGGCTTTCTTCTCCGGCGACAAAGATTAGAACGACGCCGGGGGTGGACCTCCGGCGGCGCTCTACGTCATTTCTTGCCGTCGAGGCGGAACGTCACGGTCACCGCGACGTCGATCGGTACGGTGTCGCCCCGCGACGGCTCGAACATGTTCTTGGGGCCGCGTGACGCCATCGCCATGCCGAACGAGAACAACGTACCGAGATCGCCACGCTCGCTGACACTGACCACCGTCGCCGTCGCATAGCCGAGCGCGTCGGCGTAGTTTTGCGCGTCGAGCTTGGCCTTGGCGACCGCATCGCGTTTCGCTGCGCGCATCGCATTTGTATTGTCGCCCACCGAAGTGATCGGCGGCCGGTCTGCGCTGGCGCCGGCGGTCTTGGCGACGATATCCTGCGCCGCGGCAATCGCTGCGCGCGTGGGCGCCTGGACGGAAAAGCTTTCCGATGCGCTCGGCTTCTCCGCATCGGTCTTATCGCCATCGGTAGCATTCATCGCGCCAAATGCGTCGAGCTTGACCGCCGCCGCCTTCGCCGCGCCCATCTCTTCCGGCACCGGAGTGACGCCCGCGGCGGTCAACTGCTGCAGCAGCACCGCCTTCTTCTTGGCCAACGCCGCCTTCGCCTTGTCGTCGCTGTCGCCGTTTGCGGTCAGTTCGATCGCCAACACGAACTTGGTCGCCGGCGTATCGACGTGCCCGACCGCCACCACCTCGACCGTCACCGGCGCGTTCGTCTGGCCGGCCAGCGCGAGCGCCAGCCACAAAGGTGCCATCACCATCCGCTCGGTTTTCCCTTATTCTGTTGATCGAGCCATTTCTTCAGCGGCGCGAAATAATCGACCAGCGCCTGTCCCGAAATCTCGCGGCTGCCGGTGAACGCCTGCAACGCGTCGGGCCACGGCTTCGACTGGCCCATCTCGAGCATTTTCTGAAGATTCGCGCCTACCTGTTTGTTTCCATAGAAAGAACAACGGTGGAGCGGCCCCTTCCACCCGGCTTGCTTGCACGCCGCCTGATAGAATTGGAATTGGAGGAGCCGCGCCAGGAAATAGCGCGTGTACGACACGTTGGCCGCGATATGATATTTGGCGCCCGCGTCGAACCTTGTGTTGTCGCGAGCGATGGGCGGCTTGACCCCTTGATATTGCAGCCGCAGCGAGTCCCAGGCGCCCTGGTAATTGTCGGGCTTGATGCTGCCGTCGAATACACCCCAGCGCCACCTGTCGACGAGAAGGCCGAACGGCAGGAATGCGACCTTGTCCATCGCCTGACGTAACAACAGCCCTGTGTCCTTGTCGGCACTTGGCACGCGCGACTGGTCGAGCAATCCGATCTTTACAAGATAATCGGGCGTGATCGACAGCGCGATGAAATCGCCGATCGCCTCGTGAAACCCGTCATTGGCGCCATTTTCGTACAGGTACGGCCGGTTCATGTACGCGCGCTGGTAGTAATTGTGCCCCAGCTCGTGATGGACGGTCACGAAGTCGTCGGCGTTGACCTTTATGCACATCTTGATCCGCAGGTCGGTCTTGTTATCGACGTCCCAAGCCGAAGCGTGGCATACGACATCGCGGTCGGCAGGTTTGGTGAATTGCGACCGGGTCCAGAACGTATCGGGGAGCGGCGCGAAGCCTAACGAGGAATAGAAGCCTTCCGCGGTCTTCACCATCTTGATCGGGTCGTAGGCTTTGGCCTTGAGCAACGCTTCGGTGTCGTAACCGATATCGCCCGCCCCCTTGGGCGCGACGACGTCGTAGATATTGCCCCATTCCTGTGCCCACATGTTGCCGAGCAGGTCGGCGCGGATCGCGCCGGTCTTCGGCTGCACCGCATCGCCGTATTTCTCGTTGAGCTTCCAGCGGACATAGGTGTGGAGCGAGAGGTAGAGCGGCTCTACCTGCTTCCACAGCCGGTCGGTCAACTTGGCGAATTCCTCCGGCGTCATGTCATAGCCCGAGCGCCACATCGCGCCGACGTCCTGATAGCCTAGCTCCTTGGCGCCGTCGTTGGTGATGCCGACTAACTTCGCGTATTCGTTCTTCGACGGCGCGCCGACATTGTCGTTCCAGCTCGTCCACATTTCCTGCAGCTTGAGGGGATCGCGGGTCGTGCCCATGGCGGCCTCGATGTCCGATCCGTTGATCGGCTTGCCGTCGAGCATGCCCTTGCCCTTGCCGTAATCGGACTGGAGCTTGGTCGCGATTTGCGACAGCGTGTCGGCCGCGCCGGGCTTCGACGGTGCCGGCAACGGCACGCCGTTGCGCAGGATGTCGAGTTTGCGCTTGGTGTCGAACGAAAGCCCCGCGACGTTCTGATACTTCGCCGCTTCGCTGGCATATTTAACCCCCAGCAAGGTCAACCGCGCACCGACTTGCGCCGCCAACGCATCGGTATCCTGGGTGATATAGGTCGCGTTGATCCACCCGACTTGATTGCCCTCGATCGAGGCTTGCGCGAGCGTCTTCTCGGCCTCCGCGACGAACTTGTCGGCATCGGCGGCGGTGGCCGCGCCGGCGGCGGGTTGGCCGGCCAGCGCGATCGCTCCCGACAGAACCAAGGCGATCGCGAGGCTCGACGCCACGGCGGTACGGATCATATCGACGACTCCTGAAAACCAGCCGCGACACTGCTGCGCGGCAGGGTGCCGGTCAAGCGGCGAGGAAGTCCGCGATTGCCTGGCCGAGCTCCGGCTTGATCACCGCGCTCATGTGATTGCCCGGCACCTCGACATAACGCGCATTGGGCAGCGCGTCGGCAAGCGCCGCGGCGCTGCCGTTATCGTGGTCGTCCACGCCGTTGATGCACACGGTTGGCCAGTCGAACCGCCTGATCTCGGCGAGCGGCGTGCTGACGAAGGTGTCGATGATACCGAGCAGCGCGGTCGAATCGCCCTTGGTTGTCTTGAGGAACGCCTCGGCGAACCATTCGGGGCTGCCTTGCTTATGCTGGCCGAGATTGGTCAGGATGTTCCTGAAGTGCCCGGCGCGGCGATCGGTCGAAGTCAGCCCCTCCAGCCCCATCCCCGAAAACACGACGCGCCGCGGCGTGGCGCCCGTCGCCAGCATCCGGCAGGTCGTCCGCCCGCCGAGCGAATAGCCGCCCAGGTCGTAGTCGGTCAGGCCGAGATGCGCGATCAGCGCGTGCCCGTCCCGCGCCAGCGCGTCGGGCGGATAGGCGGTCGCATCGTGCGGCTTCGCGCTCGATCCGTGCGCGCGCAGATCGGGCATGACGACGCGAAAGCCCTTTGCAGCAATCGCCGCAGCGTGGCCGTATTTGATCCAGTTGGTCTCGGCATCGGAGAAGAAGCCGTGGAGCAGGACCACCGGCCCGCCCTCACCGATCTCGCGCCACGCCAGCCGTTCGCCGTCGACGCTTTCGAAGAAGTGCGGTTCAATCGGGGAGCTTGCCAACGGCCTTGATCCATCGTTCGACGAGACGTTCGTTCTCCTCCGTCCGCTTCGCCGGAAGCGCGGTCGTGTCAAGCCAATCCTCGTGCCAGCTCTCGCTTGCGAAGTGGCTGACCGGCTTGAAGCGATAGGGATCGTCGAAGCTGCCGACGGTCAGGTCCACGTGCCTGCCGTCGTCGAATTCGAAGGTCAGCGGCGTGCCGCATGCCGCGCAGAAACCGCGCTGCGCGATCGGCGAAGATCGATAGCGTTCGGGCTCGCGCTCCCACGTCACGTCGGCCTTTGGCACGCCCTTGAACGCGATCGAGAAGCCGCCAGTCGCGCGCTGGCACATCCGGCAGTGGCACAGATAGGCGTCGTCGCCGTCGATCTTCACTGCATAGCGGACCGCGCCGCATTGGCATCCGCCCGTCATCGCTTCGCCCATGTCCCTGTTCCTTGCTGCATTGCGACAAACGTTTCATTTTAGGACTAGATTAAATAAGCACACTTATTATATGCGAGGTCATGAGCGACTCACTCGGTTTCCTGATTAGCGACGTTTCGCGCCTGATGCGCCGCCGTTTCGACGAGCGCGCGCGCCAGGTCGGCGCGACGCGCGCGCAATGGCGCACCCTCACTACCCTCAGCCGCAACGAAGGGCTCAACCAGGGCGCGCTCGCCGATCTGCTCGAAGTCGAGCCGATCACGTTGTGCCGCATGATCGACCGTCTCGAGGAATCGGGACTGGTCGAGCGCCGCCGAGACCCCGCCGACCGCCGCGCCTGGCAATTGTTCCTGACCGAAAAGTCCACGCCAATCCTCGCCGATCTTCGCGCGATGGCCGACGAGCTGTTCGTGCAAATGCTGCACGGCGTGGATGGGCCGTCCCGCGATGCGCTGGTCGGCGCGCTCGACATCATCCGCGCGAACCTGCTTTCGCTTCCCGCCCCCCGCACCACCGAGGCCGCCAATGGCTGACGCCGATCCCAAGATTAAGCCGCAGACCGACAAGGTCGCCGCCGCCAACGTCATCGAAAGCGTCGAGGCGCCCGCGGCCAAGCCGCGACGCTGGGGCCGCTTTGGCCTGATGGCCGTCGTCCCGCTACTGATCGCGGCGGTCGCAGGGTATTTCTACCTGACCGGCGGGCGCTACGTGTCGACCGACAACGCCTACGTCCAGCAGGACACGATCTCGATCAGTCCGGACGTGTCGGGCCGCATCGTCCAGGTCAACGTCAAGGAAAACCAGCGGGTCAAAGCGGGCGACGTGCTGTTCGTGATCGATCAGGAACCTTACAAGCTCGCGCTGGCGCAGGCCGACGCCGCGCTCGCCACGGCGCGCGTTCAGGTCGCGACGCTGTCGACCGACACTGGCAGCGCCGCCGCCGACGTGGAAAGCGCCAATGCCGACATCTCTCTGGCAGTCGGCACCTACAATCGCCAGGCGGCGCTGATGAGGCAGGGCTTCACCACCCGCGCCGCGTTCGACGCGGCTGCGCACGAGGTGGCCGCCGCGAAGGCGCGGCTTGCCACTGCCCGAGCGTCCGCCGCCAAGGCGCAGAGCCAGCTCGGCAGTGGCGTCGTCGGATCGGGCGTGCCCGCCGCCGTGCAGGCGGCGATGGCCGAGCGTGAGAAAGCGCTGCTTAACCTCAGCCGCACCGTGGTTCGTGCCCCGCGCGACGGAATCATCAGCCAGACCAACCGGCTCCAGGTCGGCAATATCACGCCGTCGGGCGTGCCCGCGCTCAGCCTGGTGGCGCAGTCGCCATGGGTAACCGCCAATTTCAAGGAGACCGATCTCGCCAACATGCGCGTCGGCCAGCCCGCGGAACTGACGTTCGACGCCTATCCCGGGCTCAAGGTCTGCGGTCGCGTGCAGAGTATCGGCGCCGAGACCGGGTCCGCGTCCTCGATCCTGCCGGCGCAGAACGCGACGGGTAACTGGGTCAAGGTGACGCAGCGGGTGCCCGTCCGCATCGCGATCACCTGCAAGACCGATCGCGCGTTGATCGCCGGCCTGTCGAGCGACGTGTCGATCGACACCAAGCCCAATGGCTAGTGCGGCCGCCCCCGCGCGGGGCGGACCGGTATCCGCCGCGCCCGCACCCGGCAAGCCCATGCTGGCGACGCGCAACCGCGGGCTGCTGATGGTCGGCGTGATGGGCGCGATGATCATGCAGATTCTCGACACGACGATCGCCAACGTCGCGCTGCCGCACATGACGACTCAGCTAGGGGCGACCAACGACACGATCACTTGGGTACTCACGAGCTACATCATCGCAACCGCGATCGCGCTGCCGGCCACGGGGTGGCTGAGCGACCGGCTGGGATCGCGTAACCTTTTCCTGCTTGCCGTCGGCGGGTTTATCATCGCGTCGATGCTGTGCGGCACCGCCGTATCGCTGGACGAAATGGTGGCGTTCCGCATCATGCAGGGCGTGTTCGCCGCCTTTATCGGCCCGCTGTCGCAAACCGCCATGATCGATATCGGCCCGCCGGAGGGCCAGGCCAAGGCCATGTCGATTTGGGGCATGGGCGTGATGGTCGGGCCGATCCTCGGCCCAGTGATCGGCGGCTATCTCACCGACAATTTCAACTGGCGCTGGTGTTTCTACGTCAACTTGCCGGTCGGTCTGCTGACATTCGCGATCCTGTGGTTCCTGCTACCATCGCGTCCCAAGGCGCTGCGCAGCTTCGACTTCACAGGCTTCGTCTTTCTCGGCCTCGGCGTCGCCAGTTTCCAGCTGATGCTCGACCGCGGACAGAATCACGATTGGTTCGGCAGCTGGGAAATCATCGTCGAAGGGCTGGTCGCCATCGCCGCATTGTGGATCGCCGTGGTCCACTTGGCGACCGCACGGAAACCGTTGTTCGACCGACACCTGTTCAAGAACCGCAATCTCGTGGTGGGCATGTTCTTCATGATCGTCATCGGGATTTCGACGATGGCGCCGATGGCGCTGTTGCCGTCGATGCTCCAGCAATTGTTCGGCTATTCGGTGGTCCAGACCGGCCTCATGATGGCGCCCCGCGGAATCGGCGTTTTGGTCACGATGGCGATCGGGCCGATGTTGATGAAGCGGGTCGATACGCGCTTCGTCATCGCGGTCGGGCTGCTGGTGTTCGCCTATTCGTTGCGGATGATGTCGGGCTGGTCGCTGGAGATCGACAGCTGGTTCGTGATCAGTTCGGGGTTCATCCAGGGGCTCGGCATGGGCTTGGTGTTCATGCCGCTCAACGCGCTCGCCTTCGCCACGCTCGACCAGCGCTATCGGACCGACGGATCGAGCTTGCTCAATCTGATGCGCTCGATCGGGCAGTCGGCCGGCATTTCGATGGTGACCGTGTTCCTGGCGCGCAACATCCAGACGAGCCACCAGGATTTGGCGCAGCACATCACCGAAAAGACGCTCCCGGGTATCAACCTCGGGCAGCTCGATCAGTTCGGCATGGGTTCGGATGCGATCTTCGCGATGATCGACGGGATGATCAACAAACAGGCGGCGATGGTCGCTTACATCGACGATTTCTACCTGATGGCGTGGATCACGTTGCTCGTCATGCCGCTGCTGCTGTTGATCCAGAGACCTAGGGAAAAGGTGGAGATCGTTCACGCCGAGTAGGCTTAGCGGCATGTGAGTAAATCGCATGCCGTCGGTCCTCGTGGCGCGACGCCGGCCGGGCTCGTGCGGCGCCGCGCGCAACCGCGATTAGCTCTCGCTAATCGCGGCGCACGAGCGCCAGAGGATCTGTAAGCCGGGTTCTGTCCACGCCCCCCAAGAAAATCTCGGGCGGCGATGGGCGACCATTCCTCTAGGACGACGCTTGCGCGCCGCCTCCAGCAACCAACCCGGGCGACGAGCTGAAACGAAGCCCAAATGCCGCCCCTATTCGGTTTTGCTCCCGGTGGGGTTTGCCATGCCGCGACTGTTACCAGCCACGCGGTGCGCTCTTACCGCACCCTTTCACTCTTACCGGCGGAAGCCGGCGACCTGCTCTCTGTGGCACTTTCCCTGGGGTCACCCCCGGCGGGCGTTACCCGCCACCGTCGTTCCGCGGAGCCCGGACTTTCCTCGGCGTGCAAGCACGACGCGGCCGCCCGACCCTCTGGCGACAAGCGCCTTACGCGTCGCCTTGCGGTTTGGGAAGCAGCAGTGCGAGCAGAAGGCTGCGGCACTCGCCGTCGATCTCGCCGTCGATCAGTTCGGGGCGAAAGCGGCGCTGGAAGGCAACGACCGCGGCGAGCTTGTCGGTCACCTCGTACCCGAACCGCTCGAGCGCGAGCAGGAACCCGGCGTCGGTCCAGAGCGGGTCCATCAAATTCTTGGTCGGGCGCGGCATCGCGAGGCGAAGTTTCGCGAGCTTCCACCACGGAAACAACTCGCCCGGATCCTGCTTGCGCGTCGGGGCGATATCCGAATGGCCGACGATGTTGCCGCGGGTGATGCCGTGGCGCTGCTTGATCTCGTCCATCAGCGGGATCAGCGCGTCGATCTGGGCATCGGGAAAGTCGCGATAGCCGAATTCGTGTCCCGGATTGACCAGTTCGATCCCGACCGACGCCGAATTGACGTCGGTGATTCCGCGCCAGTGCGAGGGGCCGGCATGCCACGCGCGCTTGTCCTCGGGCACCAAAGCGTGGACCGTGCCGTCCTCGTCTATCAGATAGTGTGCCGACACCTCCGCCGCGGGATCGGTCAGCCGCGCCAGTGCCTCCGCTGCGCTTTCCATGCCGGTATAGTGCAGCACGATCATCGTGACCGGCAGCTGCCGCTCGTTGAAATTCGGCGACGAGGTCTCGACGATGCTCACGCGTTCAGAATTGCGGCGATCGGCGCGTAAAGTAAACCTCAGGCCGCCGCGGCCGTCGCGATAACGGATTCGTATAGGCCGCGATAGCGCTGGCTCGGGCGGAACGCGTCGGTCTGGCCAATCACCGTTTCGCCGGCGCCGAGCACCAGCACGCCGTCGGGCCGTAGCACTTGCGCCAGCCGCGCCAGCACCTTGCGACGCAGGTCGAGCGAAAAGTAGAGCAGCACGTTGCGGCACATAATCACGTCGAACCGTCCGATCGGCAACGGATCGGCGACCAGGTTCATGCGGCGGAACGACACCATCCGGGTCAGCCCAGGGTGCGCGACCCATTCGCCGTCGACCGTGTCGAACCATTGCATCATGCGACGGATCGGCAGTCCGCGCTGGATTTCGAACTGGGTGTAGCGCCCAGCCTTGGCGCGGCTGAGCGCAGCCTCCGACACGTCGGTCGCGACGATTTCGGGCATGTGGTCATCCAACTTTTCGGCGAACATCATCGCGAGGCTGAGCGGCTCTTGCCCGGTCGAGCAGCCCGCCGACCAAATCCGCGCGCGCCGCCCCGCCGGTACCGCCGAGATGGCTTCGGCCACGGCGTCGAACACCGGGGCATCACGGAAGAACGAGCTTTCCTGGTTGAGCAACTCATCGACGACGCGATCGGCCAACGGGCCGTTGCGGTCGGCGCGGACCGCGGCCGCCAAGGCTTCGAGACAATCGTGCCCGGTATCGCGCATCGAGGGCTTGAGTGCCGTCTCGATTCGCCAACGGCGGTTGGCGTCGATCTGCTGGCCGGTCCGCGCTTCGAGCAGAGCGACGAACTCGCCGGTCGGGTTGCCAGAGCGCGGGATCAGCATGGCCGGCGCCGGCGCGCAATGAGTTGGCCGATCTCTTCTGGCGGCAGGATGGCGTCGGCGATGCCGCCCGCCGCGACTGCGCCGGGCATGCCCCAGATCACCGACGAAGCGCGATCCTGCACCACGACGCACCCGCCCGCCGTAGCGAGGCTCGCCGCGCCGATCGCGCCGTCGCGGCCCATCCCGCTCAGCACGACGCCAAGCGCGCGATCGCCATAGGTCGCCGACACCGATTCGAACATTGGATCGACAGAGGGCAGACAGCCGCTCGGTGCGGGTGTCGTCGACAGCCGCACCGCTGTGCCGTCGCCGATCGACACACAGCGCAGGTGCGCGCGGCCGGGCGCGATCAGGATGCGGCCGGGGCGGATTCGGGCATGGTCTTCCGCCACCTCGCACGGCCGGTTGGCGAGCACCGCCACTTGCGCCGCGAAATAGGGCATGAACGAGTCGGGCAAATGCTGGGTAATCAGGATCGGCAGCCGGAATTCGGCCGGCAGCGAGCGCAGCAACAGGCTGAGCGCGTGGATGCCCCCGGTCGACGCGCCGATCGCCACGATGTCGAAATCGTCACCGGGCGAAATGGAGGCGGCGGGCGTGCGCGGCACGACGATCTCGTCGTTTTCAACGAGGCGCGCGATCTTTTCGTTGAGAAGGTCGGCGAAACGCCCAGCAAACGCCCCGACATCGGGCTTGACCAACGTGTCGGCAGCACCGAGCGCGAGCGCCTGCACTGTGCTCGCCGCGCCGTCGCCGCACGCCGACGACACGATCAGCACGCGCGCGCCCTGCCCCGCCGCGATCAGATCGGGCAGCGCGGTCAGCCCGTCGACGCCGGGCATCTCGATATCGAGGACGATCACGTCGACGCGGTGCCGGGCGAGAAAGTCTTGCGCCGCGTAGGCATCGGATACGGCGCCCGCAACGATGAACACCCCCGCGCCGTCGATCGCGCGCGCCATCACCGCCCGCGCGACGACCGAATCGTCGACGATCAGGACCGACGGCGGCGCATCGAACTCTTGTGGGTCAGGGACTGGCATGGCCACCTCGGCAACGCCGAATTCAGGCCATACCGACGATCTGGAGCTTACTCTCGAGCGTCTCGCGGTCGAACGGCTTCATGACATATTCGTCGGCGCCGGCGTCGATGGCGGCGCGGATATAGGCCATGCCGTTCTCGGTCGTGCAGAACACCACTTTGGGGCGGCTGGCGAGCGCGGTGTCGCGTAGCGCGCGCAGGAAATCCATCCCGCTCATCACCGGCATGTTCCAGTCGAGCAGGATCACGTCGGGCACCGAAGACAGGCAGCTGTCGAGCGCTTCGCGTCCGTCGGCGGCTTCGCTCACCTCGAAATTGAGCGTTTCAAGAATATGACGGGCGACCTTGCGGATCACCTTTGAATCGTCGACAACCAGACACGTCTTCATGACGGCAAAAACCCCGTTACTTGGCCCTGCTCAGCAACTTAGCCGCAAGTGATGATCAGCGGGTTAATTGACCGTCACGGCGTCGCCCGGGCAGTTGATCAACGCGGTCAGGTCGATCGCCAGAATCGGCTCGCCGTCGCGCTCGATCTCGCCGCAGCCGGCGCGGCGCCACCCGGCGTCGAGCACGATGCCCGAGGGCAGCGGCGATGATTCAAAGGGTGCGACGTCCTCCAACGAATCAACCAGCACGGCGTAATGATGTCCGTCGATCACGGTGATGACCGCGCGCGATCCGGCGATTCCCATTGGCGGCAGGCCGAGCGCCGCGTGCGTGTCGATCACCGTCACCACGCGGCTTCGCAGTGCGGCGAGGCCACGGATGTGCTTGGCGACGCGCGGCGTCGGGGTGACGTAGCCGATATCGACCACCGATTCGACTTGCGCCGAATCGATCGCGACGCCGCGGCCGGCGATGTGCGCGATCAGGAACAGCTGCTCGCTCATGCCGCCTCCACCCGTTTGGCGACCGCGGCGAGCAGCCCGGCGCGGTCGTAGCGATATACCCGATCGGTCGATCCGATATCGCGGCGATCGTTGCTCAGCCGCACGACGCGATCGTCGCGACGGCCAATGTCGTCCGTGGTGAGGATCACCGCGGGTTGCTCGCCAGCATCCGCCTTGGTCGCAACACGATAACCGGCCGCCTCGAGCACGGGTTTCAGGAACGTCGCGATCCAGCCGTCGCCCTGGCCGTCGATCAGGCACAATGGTGCGCCGGGCTGGGCCGCGTCACCGCTGTCGGGGCCGAGTAGCCATTGCGGATCGATCAGCTCGATCTGCTCGTCGTCGATCATGACGACGCCCAGGATCGGCCCGGGCTGCGCGGAAGGCACGATGTCGGCGGGTATCGCGACGATGTCGACCGGCTCGGCGATCGCATAGGCCACTTCCGACTCGCCATCCTTGATCCGGAGCACGGCAAGGCTGGGCCGGCCCGCAATGTCGCCGAGCGACGCCAGCGGAATGATCCGCCCGTCGACCAGCAACCGCATCCGCCCGCCGCTGAACCGCGCGGTGTCGGCCGGCACCGTCTCGACGCGGTCGATGATCGCCAGCGGCACCGCGCGGCGCCGCCCGTCGAGATCCTCGAACAGCAACGCATCGACGGTCGGCGCAACGGTTTCTTCTGGCTCGTCATCCTCGATCACCGCGTCGCGCGTGAAATTGATCCCCGCCTCGGCGGCGATGCCCGCGCAATCGAGCAACAGCATCGGCGACCCGCTGTCGGGAAGCGTCTGGCCGGCATATATGCCGGCCGCCATCACTGCTGGCGACGCCGGCTTGATGACAAGTTCCTCATGATCGAGCACCGAATCGACCGCGACCGCAAAGCTGCCGCCGCTAGCGCTGATGATCGCGAGCATATCGGCAGCGCCGGGCTTGGCCGGAGCCAATCCCAACAGCGCGCCCAGATCGACCAGCGGCATGCGCCGGTCGCGGACGGTCGCCGCGGCGGTATCGCCAAGCAAGTCGATGCGGATCGCCTCGCCGCCGACGTGAACGATTTCTTCGATTGCCTGGCGCGTGACCGCAAAGCGTTGACCGGCGATGCCGATGACGATCGCCGGGATGATCGACAAGGTCAACGGCACGTGGATCAGGATGCGCAACCCCCGGCCGAGGGCATTGACGAGTTCGATACGCCCGCCGATCTGCTCGATATTGGCGCGCACCACGTCCATCCCGACGCCGCGGCCGGAAATCGCGGTGACCTCGTCCTTGGTCGACAGGCCCGGCTCGAAAATCAGGTCGAGCTTGGCGCGTTCGCTGAGCGCCGACAGGTCGCGGCCGCGCGCTTCTCCCGACGCGGTCAGTTTGCGCACCAGCCGGTCGGTGTCGATGCCGCGCCCGTCGTCGGCGATTTCGATAATGATCTGATTGCCCGATTGCCGCGCGGAAACGACCAACCGGCCGACCTCGCGCTTGCCCGCGGCGCGCCGTTCTTCGTTACCTTCTATCCCGTGGTCTATCGAGTTGCGGATGATATGGACCAGCGGGTCGCGCATCATCTCGATCATCTCGCGGTCGAGTTCGACGTCGGCGCCCTCGATCACGAGCTGGACCGACTTGCCGACCTCGGCCGCGGTGTCGCGGACCATGCGCGGAAGCGCGGAGAACAGCGCGTCGACCTTTTGCATGCGCGTCCGCGTGACGGTGTCGCGCATTTCGGCGACGGTCAGCGACAGACGGTCGAGCGCCGCCTCGATCGCGGGATCGGCTTGGCTGTCGCGCATGCGCCGTGCGAGCTCGTTGCGCGCCAGCACCATGTCGGACATGCCGCTCATCATGCGGTCGAGCAATTCGGTGGAAAGCCGCACGCTGCGCGTCGCGACGCGCTGATTGGTCGGCGCTTGTTGCGCAACGGGTGCGACCGCTTCAGCGCTGGCATCGAGCGCGGCGATCAACAATTCTTCGCCCGTATCGGCGAGCGCAGTGCCGGCGTCGATCGCCTCGACAATCTCGCCGATGCGATCGACGATCGCGAGCACCGCGGTGACAAGCTGGGCATCGGGCGTGCGTTCGCCCGACCGCACCGCGGCCAGCACGTCCTCGGCGGCATGGCTCAACCTCGCGAGGCGTGGCAAATCGAGGAAGCCGCAGCTTCCTTTGACGGTGTGGACGAAGCGGAAAATCGCATCGAGCCGGCCGCGATCGTCTGGTGAAGACTCCCACGCGACGATCTCACCCGAGAGCGCTTCGAGCGTCTCGCGCGTTTCGGCAATGAATTCCTGGAGCAGGTCGTCCATGGGTCCCCGGGCTTAGCGCTTGGGCGGACCTTGGCCGACGACTGGTAAAGGAGACGTTTACCCGGCGTGAATTGTCACGCCGAACAGCAGGATAGGTGAGTCTGGTTCCGAAATCTGGACGGTGCCGTTGCCCGCGCTGACCAGCGAGTGCACCAGATAGGCCGCAGCGCCACGCGGCGTCACGCCTTCCTCGCCCAGATCGCCGAGCAGGGTCGAGCGCAATTCCTGGTCGAGCACCAGCCGCGGCCCTTCGGCGCGCACCACGATCTCGACCTTGCCGGCATTCTCCTCCGCTCCGATGTCGAGTTGGCCGCCACGGACCAGCGCGTCACCCGCGATCAGCGCGAGGTTGAGCAACACCTTGACCGCGGGCTTGGGCAGCGCGCCCTCCTCGATCAGCCAGCCGATCGTGACCTTGCCGCTTTCGCCGAATAGCCCTTCGATCGCCGCGCGCGCTTCGCGCGTATCGACCGTCTCGCCAAACCCTCCCGCCGCACCGAACGCGAGCCGAAAGAACTTGAGCTTGTTGGCCGATGCCCGTGCGCTTTCGTTCAGCAGATCGAGGCACCGCGCGCGCATTTCCGGGTCATGCTCGTCGGCGAGCAACTCGAGCCCGTTGTTGAGCGCGCCGACCGGCGACAGCAAGTCGTGGCACAAGCGCGAACAGAGCAGGCTGGCGAATTCGACCGGTGTGATGGTCATGTGGGCGTTTCTTTCATTTTGTTGCCTCGCTTGTGGCGAGGCGGATGCAAAGGTGCAAGCCGTGCCCTGCACTCCGTCATGCTGAACTTGTTTCAGCATCCATCGCACCACAAACGATAGTGTTATTGGCGACGTGGATCCTGAAACAAGTTCAGGATGACGGGCCGATGGGAAGGTGTTCAAAGCCTCTATCTGCGGCCAGCCATGCCTGCGCGTCCCCCCGGGCAACAATCACCCACACCTCGCCGCCCCGCGCCGCCGCCGCATCGCGCGCCGACGGTTCAGGCTCGCCGGTCGGATGCGAATGGTAGTGCCCGATCACCGCCGGCCCACCACCTCTCGCCGTTTTATGCGCGGCGATCAGCGCCTGCGGGTCGATCTCGAACGCCGTCGCCCGTTCCTCCGCAACATTCCGGCAGGTCGAGATCCGATCGACCCGCAACCCCTCACCCAACAACAGCCCGCACACCTCCACGTCCGGGCTGGCTGCCGCCTCGGACCGGATCGCGTCGAGCAACTCACTTGAAATTTCCAACAACATTCCCATTTCCTTACACGAATGGTCTCGGGGGTTTCCATCATCGAAGCGCAGGTTTCCGCAGCCGCCAACGGCTGGCGGCTCGACCGGGCGTTGGCCGACGCGGTGCCGACCCTGTCGCGCGAGCGGGTGAAAGCGTTGATCTCGTCGGGCGCGGTCAGCGACCGCTCAGGCACACTGCTGCGCGATCCGGCGAAGAAGGCGGTCGCGGGCGATGTGCTGTCGGTCGCGGTGCCCGATCCGACGCCCGCGCATAACGAAGCACAGGACATTCCGCTGGTCGTCGCGTTCGAGGACGAACACCTTATCGTGATCTACAAACCCGCAGGCTTGGTGGTGCACCCTGCCGCGGGCAACCTCGACGGCACGCTGGTCAACGCGCTGCTTCATCATTGCGATGGCAGCCTGTCGGGGATCGGCGGCGTCGCGCGGCCGGGGATCGTCCATCGTATCGACAAGGATACCTCGGGCCTGATGGTCGCCGCCAAGACCGACCGCACGCATGTCGGGCTCGCCAAACAATTCGCCGACCATTCGATCGACCGCCGCTACAAAGCAATCGTCTATGGGCGACTCTCGCAAACTTCCGGCACCGTCGATGCGCCGCTCGCGCGCAGCTCGCAGGACCGCAAGAAGATCGCGATCGTCGAGCACGGCAAGCGTGCGGTTACCCACTGGCGCACGCTTCGGAATCTGCGCGACGCGGCTTTGGTCGAGTGTAAGCTCGAAACCGGCCGTACGCATCAGGTGCGTGTCCACATGGCGTCGATCGGTCACCCCTTGATTGGCGACCCGGTTTATGGTAGAACAAAACAGGCTCATCGGAAGGATTTGGAAACCCTGAATTTCCGCCGCCAGGCATTGCATGCGGCGGTTCTCGGGTTCATCCACCCCATCACAAGAGAAGCTTTGTCGTTCGAAAGCGAAATGCCTGCCGATATGCAGGAACT
>JBDSED010000027.1:0-7816 GCA_039920225.1 Sphingomonas sp. | reverse complement strand
CGAATTGCGCGACGGCGACAAGAGCCGCTGGGGCGGGAAGGGCGTGCAGAAGGCGGTCGACGCGGTCAATGGCGAGATCGCCGACGCGGTGCTGGGGATCGATGCCGAGGATCAGGCCGAGGTCGATAACGCGATGATCGCGCTCGACGGGACGCCGAACAAGGCGCGGCTGGGCGCCAATGCGATCCTGGGCGTGAGCCTCGCGACGGCGAAGGCTGCGGCGGATGCGCGCGGTCTGCCGCTCTACCGCTACGTCGGCGGGGTCAATGCGCACGTCCTGCCGGTGCCGATGATGAACATCATCAACGGCGGCGAACATGCCGACAACCCGATCGACTTCCAGGAATTCATGATCGTCCCGGTCGGCGCCGTCTCGCTGTTCGAAGCGGTGCGTTGGGGGTCGGAGATTTTCCACACGCTCAAGAAGATGCTGCACGACCAGGGTCTGTCGACCGGCGTGGGCGACGAAGGCGGGTTCGCGCCCGACATCGCCAACACCACCGACGCGCTCGATTTCATCATGCGCGCGATCGAAGGCGCAGGGTATCATGCGGGCGACGACGTGATGCTCGCGCTCGACCCCGCCTCGACCGAATTCTTCAAGGATGGCAAATACAATATCTCCGCCGAGAACAAGGTGCTGAGCCCGCACGAGATGGCGGCCTATTACGCCGACCTCGTCGCCCGTTATCCGATCTTCTCGATCGAGGACGGCATGGCCGAGGACGACTTCGAGGGCTGGAAGGCGCTGACCGATCTCGTAGGCGACAAGGTTCAGTTGGTCGGCGATGATCTGTTCGTGACCAACCCGAAACGGCTGGCCGACGGGATCGAGCGGGGCCTGGGCAATTCGATCCTGATCAAGGTCAACCAGATCGGCACGCTGACCGAGACGCTGGCCGCGGTGTCGATGGCGCAGCGCCATTCCTACACCGCGGTGATGTCGCACCGCTCGGGCGAGACCGAGGATGCGACCATCGCCGACCTCGCCGTCGCGACCAATTGCGGGCAGATCAAGACGGGCAGCCTGGCGCGGTCGGACCGGTTGGCGAAATACAATCAGTTGATCCGGATCGAGGAAGAATTGGGCGACGTCGCGGTGTATGCCGGGCGGGGCGTTTTGCGGAAATAATCCGTCACCCCAGCGAAAGCTGGGGTCTGTGGCGGCGGCGCGATGTAACCCCGAGATGCCAGCTTTCGCTGGCATGTCGATCTTAGGATTCACTTCACCGCTCACCGGACTCGACTCGCCGATTCATGGTTAATTTTCAGCTTGCCCGGCGAGTCCGCTTGAGCGAGAGATAGCGTAAGATGACGCGCCGCCCCACCACCTTTCGCTCGGTTTTCCGCCGCGCCGCTTTTCCGGCGCTAGCGCTGGCGATCATGGCGTTCTTCGGCACCTATGCCGTGATCGGGTCGAACGGCGCTCTCGCTTATGGCGATTATCAGCGGATGCTGCAGCGGCAGGAGCAGCATCTCGGTCAGCTCAAGCAGCAACAGGCGGTGCTCGCCAACCGTGTCCAGTTGCTCGACCCCAAAAAGGTCGATCCGGACATGGCCGACGAGCTCACGCGCAAACAGTTAAACGTCGTCAACCCCAATGAGGTTGTCGTTCCCCTGAAATAGCTTCCGGTCGCCGGACTCGCCGAGGAAGGCGAGAAGATCGGCGGTGAAGCGGTCGCTTTCGGTCACGGTAAGGCCGTGCGGCGCACCGTCATATTCGATCAGCTGCGATCCCGTAATGCCCTTCGCAGCTTCGCGGCCGGTGGCGTCGATCGGCACGGTCTTGTCGGCGGTGCCTTGGACGATCAGGGTCGGCACCTTGAACGCCGGTAAGTCGCCGCGGAAGTCGGTATGGCCGAACGCATTGGCGCATTCGAGAATCGGCCTGAGCCCCGCCTGCATCGTCACGTTCCATGCCCAATGCAGCGTCTCGTCGCTGACCGGGCTGGAGATGAACCCGACCCCGAAGAAGTCCTGGAAGAAGCTGGTCCAGAAGACGAAGCGGTCCTTCTTGATGCCATCGGCGATGCCCTGCAGCGCCTCTTCGGGGACGCCGTTGGGGTTATCGTCTGTCTGGAGCATGTAAGGCACGACCGACGAGACGAGCCCGGCCGACACCACGCCCTTGCCGCCATGGCGGCTCATGTAACGCGCGACTTCACCGCCGCCCATCGAGAAACCGACGATCGTCGCGTCGCGGGCCTTGGTCTGGTCGAGCACGTCGGCGAGATCGTCGGCCAGCGTGTCATAGTCGTAGCCGGTCCACGGCTGTCCCGACCGGCCGAATCCGCGCCGGTCATAGGCGATCGCGCGATACCCGGCCTCGGCGAGCGCCAGTGCCTGGGCGTCCCAGCTGTCGGCGGACAGCGGCCAACCATGGATCAAGACGACCGGGCGGCCAGAGCCCCAATCCTTCACGTAAAGGTCCGTGCCGTCGCGGGTCTTAATATAGGGCATGGTGGATTCTCCGGTTGGGATGTCATCAAACGGGCAGCTGTTGCCCTGCGTTCCCGCCCACTGGCGCGCGCCGCCGCAATCTGGCAGCATTCGCTCACAAATTCGCGGAGAGACTGATGAAGGTTAAGCTGTTGAGTGCGGTCGCGTGTGCGGCGCTGGCCGCGTGCACATCATCGACCAGCACGAACAATACGACGTCCGTGACCAACACGACGACTGCGACGACGGCCAAACCTTGGGCGCCATTCCGCGACGGATTCGTCAATGACTTGTTCAAGCTCGACCCCGCGTTTGCGGTTTATGAGGGCAAGCATGAGTATGACGGCGGGATTCCCGACTGGAGCCCGTCGGGCCTCAAGGCGCAGGGCGACTTCTTCCGCAAGGCGATCGCCGAGGCACAGGCCTTTGATAAAGCCAAGATGTCGAAGCAGGACGCGTTCGAGCGCGATTATTTGATCCAGGTCGCGCGCAACAAGCTGTTCTGGCTGACCGACGCCGACCAGCCACACACCAACCCGGCCTATTATGTCGGGGGCGGGCTCGACCCCAACGTCTATATCGCGCGCAACTACGCCGATGCGCCGACCCGGATGAAGGCGATCATCAAGTTCCTCCGTCAGATCCCGTCGGCCGCGGCGAATATCCGCACCAATTTGAAGACTCCGATGCCGGCGAGCTACATCAAATATGGCGTTGCCGGGTTCAAGGGCTTCGCCGATTACTACACCGGCGACGCGAAGAAGGCGTTCGCGAGCGTCAAGGACAAGGCGCTGCAGAAGGACTTCGCCGACGCATCGACCGCAGCGTCGAAGGCGATGAGCGATCTCGCCACGTGGCTCGACGGACAGACGGCGTCGGCAACGCAGGGTTTCGCGCTGGGTGCCGACAAGTTCCAGCGCATGCTTCTGGAGACGGAAGGCGTCGATACGCCGCTCGACCAACTGGAAGCGGCGGGGCGTGCCGACCTCAAGAAGAATCAGGACGCATTGAAGGCCGAATGCGACCGTTATGCCCGGGGCAAAACGCTCCAGCAGTGCATGGACAAAATGAGCGCCAACAAGCCGGCGGGGAACGATCCAGTGGCCGAAGCGCGGCGCCAGATCCCCACGCTGAAGGCGTTCGTGCTGGCTAACGACATCGTCTCGGTGCCCGGCACCGAACAGGCGTTGGTTGAGGAAAGCCCGCCCTATAATCGACAGAACTCGGCCTATATCGATCCGCCGGGACCGTTCGATAAGGGCATTCCGTCGGTCTATTACATCTCGCCGCCGGACCCGAGCTGGTCGAAGGAGAAACAGGCGGGGTTCGTGCCGGGCAAGATGGACCTGCTGTTCACTTCGGTCCACGAGGTGATGCCGGGGCATTTCGTCCAGTTCCTTCACGCCAACCGCTCGCCGTCGCTCTTCGGGCAGTTATTCGTCGGCTATGCCTTTGCCGAGGGCTGGGCGCACTACGCCGAGGAGATGATGTGGGACGCCGGTCTCAATAAGGGCGACCCCGAGACGCATATCGGCCAGATCAGCAACGCCCTGCTCCGCGATTGCCGCTTCCTGTCGGCGATTGGAATGCATGCGCGTGGCATGACGCAGGCGGATTCGTTCAAGATGTTCCGCGAGCAATGCTATCAGGACGAAGGCAACGCCGAGCAGCAGGCCGCCCGCGGCACCTATGATCCGGCGTACCTCAACTACACGATGGGCAAGCTGATGATTCGCAAGCTGCGCGACGACTGGATCGCGACACGCGGCGGGCGAAAGGCGTGGAAGGCGTTCCACGACCGGTTCCTGTCGTTCGGCGGTCCACCCATCCCGCTCGTCCGCGCCGCGATGATGGGCGGTGATGCCAAGGCAGTGTTCTAAGGCGACGCTAGGCGACCAGCGCAGCTGGTCGCTGCTCGCTCCGGCAAGGTGACCGCGCAGCCGACGTCGTCGGACGATCCGCATTTACGTCCGCAGCCCTAGCGATACCGACACAGCGTGCTATGCTGTTCTAATACGGCAGCACTACAGTGCGCGGTGTGGGAGAGGAGCGATACGTCGGATCGTCTTGTTGGGCGCGGGTTTGCTCGTGCTTTCCGCGTGCGGTGGCGGGGCCACCGGCGGTACCATGGGGTCGTCTCCCACGCCCACACCCACGCCAGCCCCGACCCCAGTTCCGACGCCAACGCCGACCCCCATGCCGGTGACGGCGTGGTCGACCTTTGTCGGCAATTCTCTCGAACAATTGTTTCAGCTCGATCCCGCTTACGCCGTCTACGAAGGTCGTCACGACTTCGACGGCAATTTGCCTGATTGGTCGGATGCCGGTCTCCAGCGCGCCAAGGCATTCTGGCATGCGACGATCGATCAGGCGAACGCCTTCGTCGGGCTGGATGCCTCGCAACAATTCGAACGTGACTATCTGATCCAGGTCGCGAAAGGGCAGCTGTTCTTTCTCGAGGATGTCGACCAGCCGCACACCAACCCGATTTTCTACATCGGCTCGCTCGATCCCAACGTCTATTTGACCCGAGACTACGCCGATGCGCCGACACGGATGCGCGCGGCGATCAAGTTCCTGCAAGCCATCCCCGCCGCCACCGCTACGATCAAAACCAACCTGCGGCTGCCGCTGCCCTCCAGTTTCATCACGCTCGGCGTGTCGTCGTTCAACGGCTTTGCGACCTATTACGGCAACGACGTTCCTGCCGCCTTCGCCAGCGTGAACGATCCCGCCTTGCAGCAGCAGCTCGCAGCGGCGGCGTCAGCGGCGGCGCAGGCGATGACCTCGCTTGCGCAGCACCTTGACGCAAATGCCGGGTCGGGCACGCAAAACTTCGCGCTGGGGAGCGATCGCTTCCTCAAGATGCTCAGCGATGCCGAAGGCGTCACGACGACGATCGCGGAATTGCAGCAAGCCGGCAACGACGACCTGGCGCGGAACCAGGACGCCATCCTCGCCGCGTGCGCGCAATACGCACCGGGACTCAGCGTGCCCGCTTGCGTTGGGCGAATGGAATCGAATGTGCCCGTGGATGGTATGATCGCCGCGGCGACGCGTCAGATCGCTCAATTGCGCGCCTTCGTCGCGGCGCAGGATCTGGTCTCGATCCCCAGCAACGAGGCGGTCATGGTCCGCCCGAGTCCGCCCTACTACAGCACCAGCGGCGCCTATTTTGCGCCGGTCGGCCCGTATGAGACTGGGGTTACCCCGGTCTATTTTATCTCGCCGAGCGTCACCTTCGGCGAAGCCGATTTGCTGTTCGTAACCGTCCACGAAGTCATGCCCGGGCATTTCCAGCAATTCCTCCACTCCAATCGTTCGACCTCGCTCGTCGCCAAATCGTTCGTCGACTATGGCTTTGCCGAGGGCTGGGCGCACTACAGCGAGGAGATGATGTGGGAGGCGGGATTGCGCGGGACGCCAGAAGCGCATGTCGGTCAGCTCGTCAACGCGCTGCTACGCAACTGTCGGTTCCTCGCGTCGATCGGGCTGCACACGCAAGGGATGACCATCGCGCAGGCACATACGCTGTTCCAGCAGCAATGTTATCAGAGCTTCGGGAGCGCCAATCAGTCGGCGCTGCGCGGCACATACGATCCGCTCTACATTACCTATACGCTGGGTAAGCTGATGATCCGCCGGCTCCGGGCCGACTGGACCGCGACGCGCGGCGGGCGTGCAGCGTGGAAGCCGTTCCACGATCAGTTTCTCAGCTATGGTGGCCCTGCTATCCCGCTCGTGCGCAAGGCGATGATGAACGAAGCCACCGCGCGTACCGTTTTTTAGGCGCGCAATGCCGCCAATGCGTCGTCGTGCGGCGAGAAATTGAGGGCACATCGCGCGATGAAGTCGTCGATCGCCGTCATGTCGGTCGGCGGAAGCGGCGCCTCGCGCGAAAGCTTCGCCGGGTCGGGGAACTGCCCGTAACCCGCGAGCAGGCAATGCCAGGATGCCGGCGAATAATATTTGGCGGTATCTTGCCGTGCGATCTCTTCCTCCAGATCGCGGCCAGTGAACCAGCAGGTGATAATCGCCCTCAGCGAATCCGACAGGTCATGATTGGCGGCGTTGTCGCGCCAATAGGCGGTGTCGGTGCGCCGGTTCATGCGATAGTGGCAGACGATATAGTCGCGGATGCCTTCGTAGCGCGCGGCGATCGCGCGGTTGAACTCGTCGCGGTGTTGCGGGCCGAAACCACCATATCGCCACGCGCTGACGAACCCCTCGACCGTGGCCTGGACGATGTGGAGCGCGGTCGCCTCGAGCGGTTCGATGAAGCCCTGCGCCAGCCCCAGCGCCAGGCAATTGCCGCTCCAGCTATCGGCGACGCGCCCGACTTTCATTTTCAGGTGGCGCGCTTCGACGGTGGAATCGAGCAGGCCAAGGTGCGCGCGCAATTCGGTCTCTGCCTCGTCCGCCGAGCAATAGCCGCTGGCATAGACGTAACCGTTGCCGGTGCGGCTCGTGAGGGGGATATCCCAGGCCCAACCATGCCGCATCGCGGTCGATATCGTCTGGCAGTTGGTGCCATCGGGATCGCGCGGTGTCGGCATTACCACCGCGCTGTCGTTGAACAGATTGGACGCGAAGGGCAGGAACGGCACGCCGAGCGCCCCCTGCGCGATTACCGAGCGGAACCCGCTACAATCGACGAAGAAATCTCCCCTAATGGAAACGCCTTCTTCGGCGACGAGATGCGTGACCATACCCTCCGAGACCGCAACATCGACAACACGGTGTTGGCGGTGCTTCACGCCCAATCCGACTGCTTGCTCGCGCAGGAACGCGCCGACGAGGTGCGCGTCGAAGTGATAACCGTAGCCGATCTGAAACGGGAAATGGTCGGGCACCAAAGGCGCGAGGCGTCGCGCGGCGAGCGCCGTCGGCAGGAAGAAACGGTCGGGGTGCGCCCAGGCATCGGCATTGTGCCGTCGCGCATAGGCGTTGACGAAGAAAGCGGGGGCGGTGAAACTGTCTAGGTCGGTCGGAAAGGGGTGGAAATAGCTCTCGAACCCCGGCGCCTCCGACCAGCCGCGAAACCCGATCCCGGTCTTGTAGGTCGCATTGCAAGCGGGCATCCACTCGGCTTCGGCAATGCCGAGCGTATCGAAGAATGCCTTCAATTGCGGGGTCGATCCTTCGCCGACCCCGACGATGCCGATGTCCGGCGATTCGACGACCGTTACCGAAACTGCCGGCCCCAAATGGTGCGCGAACAGATTGGCCGCCATCCATCCCGAAGTGCCGCCGCCGAGGATCACGATATTGCGCTGCGCGTCGCTCATCGCGTGGTCTTAAGCGTCGGCACTTCGTCTTGCACCTCGGTTCGCGCCGGGTTGCGGATCGACGGGCGCAGGCGGGCGATGCTGCACAG
>JBDSED010000026.1:0-24549 GCA_039920225.1 Sphingomonas sp. | reverse complement strand
CTGCCATCATGCCGCACCCGCGCGACAAAGACAGCCCTTCAGCGTGATCGTTGCGATCTCCGCAGCCCATGCGTCGCGGTTAAATATGGATGGCTCGCCCGTACGCTGCCAGCACGCTTTCATGCATCATCTCGCTCAGCGTGGGATGCGGGAAGACCGTGTTCATGAAGTCCGTCTCAACCAGTTCCGCCGTCTTGCCGACAGTATAGCCCTGGATCAGCTCGGTCACTTCCGCACCGATCATGTGTGCGCCAAGCAGTTCGCCGGTCTTCGCGTCGAACACCGTCTTCACGAACCCTTCGGCCTCGCCCAGCGCGATCGCCTTGCCGTTGCCGATGAACGGGAAGGTGCCGACCTTGAGTTCGTAGCCCGCTTCCTTGGCCTTCGCTTCGGTAAGCCCGACGCTGGCGATCTGCGGGTGGCAATAGGTGCAGCCCGGAATGTTGCGCGGGTCCATCGCGTGCGGATGCTTGCCCGCGATCGCCTCGACCGCGATGACGCCCTCGTGGCTCGCCTTGTGCGCGAGCCAGGGCGGCGCGGTGATGTCGCCGATCGCGTAGAGGCCGTCGACGTTGGTCTTGCAGTCCGGCCCGGTCTTGAGGAAGCCGCGGTCCATCTCGACCCCCAGCGCCTCCAGCCCGATATTCTCGGTGTTGGGCACAATCCCGATCGCGACGATGACGTGGCTGAACTCGGACGTGGTGGCCTTGCCGTCCTTGTCCTTGATCGTCGCCTTGACTCCGTTCGCCCCTACTTCGAGTTTGTCGACGCCTGCCTTGGTCATGATCGTCATGCCCTGCTTCTTCAGCGCTTTCTCGAGGAAGGCGGAGACGTCGGCATCCTCCACGGGCACCACGCGGTCGAGCATCTCGACCACCGTCACCTCGGCGCCCATGTCGTTGTAGAAGCTCGCGAACTCGATCCCGATCGCCCCCGATCCGATGACCAGCAGCTTGGTCGGCATTTGCGGCGGTACCATCGCGTGGCGATAGGTCCAGATGCGCTTGCCGTCGGCGGGCGTGCCGGGCAAGTCGCGCGCCCGCGCGCCGGTCGCGACGATGATGTTCTTGGCGGTCAGCGTTTCTTTGCCCTTGTCGCCCGTCACTTCCAGCTTGCCGCCGCCGAGCAGCTTGCCGGTGCCCATGTGAACCGCGATCTTGTTCTTCTTCATCAGGTGCGTGACGCCCTGGTTGAGTTGCTTCGCCACCCCGCGCGAGCGCTTCACCACCGCCTCCAAATCGGCGCTGATCTTCTCCGCGACCAGCCCGTAATCCTTGGCGTGCTGCATGAAGTGAAAGATTTCCGCCGAGCGCAGCAGCGCCTTGGTCGGGATGCACCCCCAGTTGAGGCAAATCCCGCCCAGCAGCTCGCGCTCGACGATCGCGGTCTTCAGCCCCAACTGCGCCGCCCTGATCGCCGCGACATAGCCGCCGGGCCCGGAGCCGAGAACGATGAGGTCGTAGGTGTCAGCCACTGGGAAGGTCCTTCTTCTCCCTCCCCCCTTGCGGGGGAGGGTCGGGGAGAGGGGTCAGCGGCGAGGCCGGCTCGATGCCGGTTTCGTCGCTTTCGAGCGCAGTCACGATTGATGTGAGGACACTATCGCCCCGCGCCAATATGTTGTTGTTGTAGAAACGCAAAAGGCAGAAATCCTGAGCGCGAAGATAGGCATCACGCACGGCGTCGTAGGCGCTATCGATATGCTGCGACCCATCCGCCTCGACAATCAGCCGCGCTTCGAAGCAAACGAAGTCGACGATGTAGTGATCGATCGATTGCTGGCGTTTCCATTTCCAGCCGGCGAGACGCTTGTTGCGAAGCAGGCGCCACAAAGTTCGCTCTGCCTCGGTCGGGTTCTTGCGCATCTCGCGCGCTCTGGCCAGCGCGCGCCCTCTCCCTCCCACCGCTACGCGGCGGGCCCCTCCCTCCCCCGACATGGGGGAGGGATTCATGTTTCCATCCCCACGAAAACGAAATTGCCCTCGGCAACCTTGGCGACCGCTTCACCGTGGCGATCGCGCTTCCACGCCTGGGTGGCGATGGTCATCGATGTATTGCCCTTGCTCGCGACTTCGGCCCAAACCGACAGTTCGTCGCCGATCGCGGCCGGCGCGGTAAACTTGAAGCCATCCGCAGCCACCACCGGCGCGCGTTTGCCGGTCAACCGTGACGCGAGGCTGCCGCCCGCGAGCGCCATCTGGCCGAACAGCCAGCCGACGAACGCGCTGCCATAGGGGTTGGCGTCGGCCGCCATCACCGTCACGCGGATATCGGGCATGCGGTCGGGCGGCACCTCGCTCATTCGGCGATCACGGCACGCGGCTTGCGATACTCGTCGATCGCAACGAAGGTGAAATGCGCCTCGGTCACGCGACGGAACTCGTCGCCATGACGGTCACGCGCCCAGGCCTGGACGGCGATCGTCATCGAGGTTCGCCCGACCTTGACCAACTCGGCATAGACCGAGACTTCGTCGCCGATATGCACCGGCGCGTGGAATTGCATCCCGTCCATCGCGATCGTGACGGCGCGGCCGTGCGAATGCCGCGCCGCGATCAGCCCGGCCGCCGAATCCATCAGGCTCATCAGCCAACCGCCGAAGATGTCGCCATAGGCGTTGGCGTCGGCCGGCATCGCGGTGACCCGGATCGACGGCTCGCGGTTCGGGGGAGCCTCAGTCATCCGCGCTCTGCTGCGCGCGAAGCCGGTCGGTGCGCCACGATTCCCAGAACGGCTTGAACCCGAGCGCGAGGACGATCGCGATCGACACCCAACCGATCGGCCAGATCGTCGCGGCGCCCTGCGGATAGCTCCACGCGGCGCCCCAGGCGATCAGCCACGTCACCGCCGCGCTCGCGAGCATGTAACATAATTCGGCGATCGTGCGGCCGGACATGGCCTTACGCCAGCATACCCAGTGGGTTCTCGATCAGCGCCTTGAACGCCTGCATCAGTTCAGCCCCATCGGCGCCGTCGATCGCGCGATGGTCGAAACTGCCGGTCGCCGACATCACGGTCGCGACGCCCAGCGCGTCGTCGATCACGTAAGGCCGCTTCTCGCCCGCGCCGATCGCCATGATCATGCCCTGGGGCGGGTTGATCACCGCTTCGAACTGCTTGATCCCGAACATTCCCATGTTCGACAGCGACGCGGTGCCGCCCTGATATTCCTCGGGCTTGAGCTTGTTGTCGCGGGCGCGCGTCGCAAGATCCTTCATTTCGGTCGAGATTGCGGCGACGCCCTTGCCGTTCGCATTGGCGATGATCGGCGTGATCAGCCCCGACGGGGTCGACACCGCGACCGAGATATCGGCACGCGAGAAGCTGATCAGCTGGTCGGGCGTGAACATCACGTTGCACTTGGGCACCTGGATCAGGCTGACCGCGAGCGCCTTGATGATCAGGTCGTTGACCGACAGCTTCACGGCGCGGCTTTCGAGGCTCTTGTTGAGCTCGCCGCGCAGCTTGAGCAGCGCGTCGAGCCGGATGTCGACGGTCAGGTAGATGTGCGGAACGGTCTGCTTCGATTCGGTCAGGCGGCGCGCGATCGTCTTGCGGACGTTCGACAGCTTGGCCGCCTCGTGCGGGATGTCGGGGATCGCTGCGGGTTTGGCGGGCGCAGTCGGTACCGGCGCCTGGGCCGCGGACACAGTTCCGGTCTGGGCGGGCGCCGCGCCAGGCTTGGCGCCCTCGACATCGGCCTTGACGATCCGGCCGTTGGGGCCGGAACCGCTCAGCGCCGAAATCTCGACACCCTTCTCCGCTGCAAGGCGGCGCGCGAGCGGCGATGCCTTGACGCGATCGCCCGAGGCTGCGGGTGTCGGAGCCGGTGCGGGAGCAGGCGTTGCTTCCTGCTTGGGCGCTTCTTTCTTCGGTGCTTCGGCCTTGACCGGTTCCTGCTTCGGCGCAGGCGCAGCCCTCGCAGCCGAGGCATCCTCGCCCTCACCCGCCAGGATCGCGATCACCGCACCGACCTTCACGTTGTCGGTGCCCTCCGGCACGACGATCTCGGCGATGACGCCCTCGTCGACCGCTTCGAATTCCATCGTCGCCTTGTCGGTCTCGATTTCCGCCATCAAGTCGCCCGACTTGACCGTGACGCCCGCCTTGACCAGCCACTTGGCCAGCGTGCCCTCTTCCATCGTCGGCGACAGCGCAGGCATTTTGATCTCGATGGGCATTAACGCGTCCTTTTGCGGATCGTCCCGGGGAGGCGGACTGTTGCCCAACGCTTTCGCGCCGCGACCGGTTCGGGTCAAGACCGTGGCGCTTGCGCGGGCGCGGGTTCCGCGCCACCTATCCGACAAGCGAGAGGGTCCATGACGATGCGCATCTACCTGGTGGTGGTCGATGATACCCCGGAGGCCGAGGTCGCGCTGCGCTTCGCGGCGCGGCGCGCGGTCAAGACCGGCGGCGGGGTCGAGATCCTAGCGCTTTTGCCACCGCAGGAGTTTATCGCGTTCGGCGGCGTTCAAGCGACGATCGAGGAAGAGGCGCGGCTCCACGCCCAGGCCCTGGTCGCGGGGGCGGCCGGAACCTTGTTGGAGGAATCGGGCCTGAAGCCCGCGATCACCGTCAAGGAAGGCGACGGGCCGAAGGTCATTCTCGAGATGATCGCGAACAATCCCGATATCGCCGCTTTGGTCCTCGCGGCGGCGGCAAGCGGCGCGCCCGGCCCCTTGGTGGCGCACTTCGCCGGCGCCGATGCCGGCAAGATGACCGTGCCGATCATGATCGTGCCTGGGAGCCTGGATCGCGAAGGCATCGATCGGCTGAGCTAGAGCATGCTGATCGACTCCGAGCCCGGATTTTGGGAACGCGTGGTGGTCGACATGATCCTCCACCCCCACCGGGACCCGTTCGGATGGCGCGACGTCCTGATCATCGGAGTGATTCTGATTGCCGTCGCCGCGCTGCATGAGATTCCCGTCGTGATCGCGCGTTGGCTTTTTCGTTCCGCGAGCGACGCTCACACGAAGGCCAATCGCCCACCCCCTGAAGAAAGCGAAAGCTCGCAGCCGCCTCGTCCAGACGGTCTTTGAGCGCTTGCGACGGTACGCCCTTGCTGCTCTTGCGAACGCGCGCCTAGAACGACTGCGACGTTAAGGGGCGACGTATTGGCCGACATCTTCATTTCCTATGCGCGCTCGACCGAACGCCAGGCAGCGCTGGCTGCGGCGGCGTTGCGCGCGCTGGGCTATGCGGTGTGGCGCGACGACGAACTGCCCGCGCACCGTAGCTATGCCGAGGTCATCGAAGAACGGTTGCGCGCGTCGAAGGCGGTGCTGGTGATCTGGTCGGCGGACGCGATCAAGTCGCAATGGGTCCGCGCCGAGGCCGACGCCGCGCGCGAGGCGGGTACGCTGGTGCAAATGAGCGTGGACGGACGCAAGCCGCCTTTGCCCTTCAACCAGATCCAATACGCCAATCTCAAGGATTGGGACGGCGGCGCCGACGTCTCGGGATGGCGCAAGGTCGTCGAGAGCATCGACGCCCTGCTCGGTGGCGAGGCACACGTCGACGCGGAGGACGCCACCGCCACGCGCACCGCGAGCGCCAAGAGCGTCTCGATATGCGTCCTCCCGTTCCTCAACATGAGCGGCGATGCCGAGCAGGAATATTTCAGCGACGGGATCAGCGAGGATATCATCACCGACCTGTCCAAGGTTTCCGCGCTGTCGGTCGTAGCGGGCAACACCGCCTTTACCTACAAACACCGCTCGCTCGACGTGAAGACCGTGGCCCGCGAGCTCGACGTGACGCACGTGCTCGAGGGCAGCGTCCGCAAGGCCGGCGGGCGCGTGCGAATCAGCGCGCAACTGATCGACGGGCGCGCGGGCGATCATGTGTGGGCCGACCGCTACGACCGCGACCTCACCGACATCTTCGCGATCCAGGACGAGATATCGAAGGCGATCGTGGCCGCGCTGCGCGTCACGTTGTTGCCCAACGAGAAGAAAGCGATCGAGAACCGCGGTACCGCCAATCCCGAGGCGTACAACCTCTATTTGATGGCGCGGCAATATTGGATTGCCGGCAACAAGGGGGACCGACGGCGCGATGAGGTGGTGGTGCGCATCTGCCAGCAGGCGACGCGGATCGACCCGAACTATGCCCGCGCCTGGGCGCTGATGTCGCTCGCGCAGGTCGAGCGGCGGTTCTGGCACGGCATCGAGACCGAGAATGCGCTGCCCGCCGCCGAACAGGCGCTCGCGCTCGATCCCGATATTGCCGAGGCCTATTGCGTCAGGGCGCGTTACCTCCAGCTCGACGGCAAGCTCGACGAGGCCAATGCCGCGCTGGACACGGCACTGCGGCTCGATCCGGAAAATTGGGAGGTCAACAAGGAAGTCGCGTTTCTAACCTTCGGCCAAGGCCGCATTCGCGATTCGATCCCCTATTTCGAAAAAGCTGCGTCCCTGATGGAGGGCGACTTCCACGATTCGAGCATGCTGGTGACGTGCTACAAATCGTTCGGCGACGATGCGAACGCCGAACGCTGCGCGCGGCGGACGATCGAACGCGCGGAAAAGGCGATCGCACAGGACCCGAGCAACGGCTTCGCGCTCGGCACCGGGGTCATGTCGCTCGCGGCACTGGGTGACGCGACGCGCGCCAAGGAATGGACCGAACGCGCGGTGCTGATCGATCCGGACAACATCTCGATGCGCTACAATCTGGCGTGCGGGCTCGCCTATCTGCGCGAGTTCGACACGGTGATCGACCTGATTGGCCCCTATTTCGCCGCGGTCAGCATGACCCAGCTCAAGCACAGCGCGGTCGATCCCGACCTCGACGAGGTGCGCACCGACCCCCGTTTCCGCGTGATGACCGAAGCGGCGCTCACCCGGCTCGGCGCGAATTGGGCCGACTTGCCCGGCCACGACGCGCCTTGAAAACGAACCGCCCGCCGCCAAGGGAGAGGCGACGGGCGGCTTCCCCCTTCCCAGGGAGAAGGCGTTAGCTGCCGCGGATCGGCGCGGGCGCGCAGGTGCAGCGCGGCTTGGGCCGCGGCCGCCACTTGCGGACTGGCTTACGCCAGACTTTCTTCGCGACGTAGGCGCGCTCATAGATATATTCGGTCGTCGTGGTCGTGGTCGTCGTGACCGCGCCCGGCATCGTCACCGTCACAACCGAACCCGGCGAGACGTAATAGGTCTCGCCATAGGGAATGCGCGGCATCGGACCGACCGGATAGCCGTCGCCGGCATACCCGCCGCCGGTCGAGTACGTGTAGGTCGTGGTCGACGACGAATTGCCGTAACCGGGCGCCGGATAGGGCGCGCCATAGCTACGGCCACCCTGCGGGGCCGGCGGGTAATCGGCATAACCGCCCGCGCCGGCATAGTCTTCGTCATAGGCGTAGCCGCCCTGATAGCGATCCCAATCCACGCTGCCGATCGAGTCGTAGACGGTGCCATATTGATCGATCAGCATCGCATCGTTGTAATAGCGGCTCCAGTAATAGCCCGGGGGGGGCGCGCCCAGGCCATACATCTGCCAGTCGCTGATGATGTAATTGGGTGAAACCCAATAGCCGGGCAGGCGCTTGCCGCGTTTGACGCGGGTATAGCTGTTCCAGCCGCCCGGCGCCTGCACGCCCGCCCACCAGAAACCACCGATCCGGCCGCCCCAACGGCTGCGACCATTCCATTGACCGCGATTGCCGCCCTGCCACTGGCCACCGCCCCGCCACTGACCGCCGTTCCAGCCGCCCTTGTTGGGGCGCGGCATCGGTAGGGGATTCGGCCGCGGCTGACCGCCCTGCCAGCCGCCTGAGCGCGGCATCGGCTGGCCTTGCGGCGGCACCGGTATCGGATTGGGCATCGGCATCGGGCGCTGACCGCGAGGTCCGAGTCGCTGTGCGTCCGCGGCGGTTCCGCCGAACGCCATCGTCGCCGCAATCGCAGCAATCATGAGGCTTCGCATGGTTAACACTCCCTGTTCAGCACGGGCGCCGTTAACCAACGTCGCTCGAACCGTCATGGCCAGCGTTACCAAAAGTCGCGGTTTTCCGCCAGTTTGCGGGCGGTTCGAATCACGTCCCGTTCTGGGTCGAGTATCAGCCGTTAACCCTGTCGCTCAACATCCGCGCGATCGCCTCGATTCCCGCCGCATCCTCGGCGTCGAACCGCGCAGGGGTCGGGCTGTCGAGATCGATCACCGCAATCACCCGGTCGCCGTCGAGAATCGGCACGACCAGCTCGGACCGGCTAGCGGCATCGCAGGCGATGTGCCCGGGAAAGGCATGGACGTCCTCGACCAACTGCGTAGCCCGCGTCGCCGCGGCGGTGCCGCACACGCCTTTGCCGATCGGAATGCGGATGCACGCCGCCTTGCCCATGAACGGGCCCAGCACCAACTCGTCGCTGACATTGCGATAAAACCCGGCCCAATTGAGGTCGGGAAGATATTCCCACAGGATCGCGGCGGCATTGGCCATGTTGGCGATCGCATCGGGCTCGCTCGCGGTGATCGCGTCGATCGCCGACAGGACGTCGCGATAGAGGTCGGGCTTGGATTCCGAGGTGACTTCAAAGGCGTACATCTGTTTCCTTCCGTCACCCTGAACTTGCTTCAGGGTCCATCGTGCAGCAGGCGGGACCGTCATTTGTGGTGGGATGGATGCTGAAACAAGGTCAGATGACGGAACAGCTAGTCCAACCTGACTTTCCCTCGTCCGGCCTTCACCGAACTCCGCCCCTTCTTCTCATCCACACGTCGCGCCTTGGCGGCCTTGCTCGGCCGGGTCGGTCGCCGCTTCTTGGGAACGATCGTCGCCTCGCGGATCATGTCCAACAGCCGATCGCGGACTTCTTGCCGGTTGAGCAACTGCGACCGCGCGCCTTCGCTGCGCAGGACGAGCACGCCGTCATTCGTCATCCGCGTTCCCGCGAGCGACGCCAGCCGGACCTTCACCGCCTCGGGCAAATTGGGTGACCCAGCCACATCGAAACGCAGGATCACAGCGCTGTCGGTCGTATTGACGTGCTGCCCGCCGGCCCCGCCCGAGCGCGTGAAGCTTTCGTCCAATTCGTCGCTGTCGATGCTGATCGAGCGTGTGACGGGGATCGTCGGCATAGGTCGTCCCTACGCGTCCCCGAACCCAGCCTTGGCGAAGCGTTCGGGCAGCGGCGCCTTCGCGACGATGTCTTCCTTGCCCTCGCGCGGAATGGTCAGCTCTGCGGCATGGAGCAACATCCCCAGCGGGTCGGCCTTGCCGTAAGTCGGATCGCCGACCACTGCTGCACCCAATCCTTCGAGCGCATGGACGCGAATTTGGTGCGTGCGCCCGGTCTCCGGCCGAAACTCGACCAGCGAGCGCCCGTCCTGCACGCGCAACACCTTCCACGCAGTCTTCGCAGACTTGCCCTCGGGGCTGCCGGTCATCCGCCAGCCCATCTCGCGCGTCGATACCTTGGCAAGCGGCAGGTCGATCTCCCCCTCGCCTTCAACGATTCCTTCCAGAACCGCCAGATACCGCTTCTTCACGAGATGCTGCTCGAACGCCTGCTGGAACTTGGCGTGCGCCTTGGGATTGCGCGACAGCAGCAGGCAGCCCGACGTGTCCTGGTCGAGCCGATGCACCGCCACCGGCCAGCGCTTGAACCCGAAAGTCAGGCCGTCGAGATGATTCTCCAGGCTGATCGCGCCGTTGCGCGGGCGATCGACCGGCAAACCCGCGGGTTTGTCGATGACCAGGGCCTCGCCGTCGAGGAACAACACTTTATCCGCCAGCATGGCGAACCCCTTGCCACCCCGCGCGCCGCTATGCCAGTGATCCTGCGCTTTGGTCGGGAGCGTGTCGAATGCGAGTGCGGTGGTTGGCCTGGTTGTTGATGGTCCTTCCGACCGTTGCCATGGCGCTCACGCCCGTCGCGCTCTGCCCCGGCCAGGATATCGAGCCGATGGCCGACGGCCGCATGCTCGGGCACTTGCCCTATGCCGAGGCCAACCCCATCGACTTGGTGACGATTCCCGGCGACTTCGGGGCGGGGCGGCCGTGCGTGATGCACCGCGACGCCGCCGCAGCGGTGGTGCAATTGCTCGCCGCTGCCGACCTCGTTCCCACCGTCAAAGGCAAGCTGCGCGGTCTGTCGTGCTTCCGCACCGTCGAGCGCCAGCGACAGATTTTCTGCAGCCAGATCGGGCCGAAAAAGCGCTGCGCCAACGCCGCCGAGCGCGCGAAGAGCTCAGGGCCGCCGGGTTATAGCGAGCATGCCACCGGCTATACGCTCGACTTCGCGATCCGACCGCTGACCAGGGCATGCGGCGACGTCAGCGACTGCATCGCGCGCACCGCGCCAGGCAAATGGCTGCTCCAGCACGCCGCCGAATTTGGGTTCGAGCTATCGTTCCCGGCGGGCAATGCGCAGGGCGTGACCTGGGAGCCGTGGCACTGGCGCTGGGTCGGCGCCAGCGCCAGTTCACCCAGCGCCGCGGCAGCTCGGGCGCTGTTCGCGACCGCACGCTCGCGCTTTCCGGCGCAACCCGGCATCCCCGAGATCGTGCTTCCGCCCGAATGGCAAAGGGCGATCGCGCCGACGCCCAGCCCCGCTCCGACTTGGCCCAAATGATAAAAGGGGCGTTCGAAGAATAACTCTTGGATTACTTTGTCGCTGGTTTTGGCGGTCCGCGATCATGCCCGGCAAGCGATGCGAAGCGGGGCCGAGGCGCGTGTTGCAAAGGCGGAAAATGGTCGTTAGAGGCCACCGCTCCCGAGCGCTGAAGCCGCTTTCGGGGGTGGAGCGGGGCTGTAGCTCAGATGGGAGAGCGCTGCAATCGCACTGCAGAGGTCAGGGGTTCGATTCCCCTCAGCTCCACCATTCCAGGATAACCAGCGAAACGTTATCACTGCCGTCGCGCGCCAGCGCGTTGGCGAGCATCCGGTCGGCGAGCGTGTCGATCGCATCGCCGGCCGCGTCCGCCGCCATGAGCGAGCGTGACAAGCCATCCGAGCAAAGCAGCAAGCGGTCGCCGGGCTTCAATCGCACGCTGATGGTCTGCAAGCGCGGATCGTCGTCGACGCCGAGCGCGCGCGTGACGACGTGCGATTGCGGGTGGCTTTCGGCGCGGTCGGCCGCCAGCAGCCCGGCATCGACCAGTTCCTGCACCAGGCTGTGATCGTGGGTAAGCAAGTCGAGCCCATCGTGCCGCAAGCGATAGGCGCGGCTGTCGCCGGCCCAGGCAATGTGTGCCGTCGGGCCGTCGATCATCGCCGCGACTACCGTCGCGCCGGCGCCGGCGCGCAGCCGGTCGTTGCGCTGGCGAATGTCGCCATTGGCTTGGCCGAGCGCGACGAGCATGTCGGTGAAGCGGATCGAGCGGTCGACCGCGGTCAGCGCGCGCAATCGGTCGATCACCGCTTGCGCGGCAAGATCGCCGCCGGCGTGGCCGCCCATCCCGTCAGCCACCGCCCAGACGGAACGGTCGGCGCAATCGAACACGCGGTCCTCGTTGATCACGCGGACCAGCCCGACATGGCTGCGCGCGACCGAGCAGACGCAAGGCAGCGGCAGAGTTGTATCGGCAACAGGGCGCTCGAACGGCATCGCGGTCATTGCCCATCACCCGCATCGGCCTGCACCTCGGCGGCGTCATAGGCGGCGACGAACGCCTTTTCGAGCGATCCCCCCTCGCCGTCCGCGAGTTGCTTCGCCAAATCGGCGTGGCGGTGGGCGACTTCCTCGGCCTGAAGCGCGGCGCGGTTCTTGAGCAGCGATACGCGGGGTGCGACCGCGGCGTCGAGTGCCTTGGGTTCGAAGCTGTCGATCGTTGCGCGCAGGCTGCCATGCAGCCCGGCGAAGGTCGCGATCAGGTGGCGTTTGATGTCGCGGAACGACGCCTGCAGCGCCGCCGGCCCCGACAGGAAGCTGCCCGATCCCGCAAGCAGGAGATCGATTGCCAGCCGCTGCGTCGGCGCCCATTTGAACGGATTGTTGTTCGCGCCGCCGATCGTCGTGCGCGACAATTTGTACTGCCCGCGCGCGCGGTCGCGTTCTGCCATCAAATCGCCGATGCCGAGCACCATCTGGCGATAGACCGCGCCGGCGCGGCGCATGATTTCGGTCGGCTCCTCGCTCGACAGCAGCGACGCGTCGAGCCCGGCGCCTTCGCAGAATGCCTCGAGCAATGAGCCGTTGGTGCTCGGCAGGATCACGCTGCCGTTGCTCCAGTCGTCGGGCACCGCGGTCGATGTGCCGAGCGGCGGCGTGAGCACCATCGTGCGCGCGGCGTCGACGGGCTCGTCGCCGTGCGGCGCATGGCTCGCCCTGAGCCGGAACCGCCCGAAACGCAGCGTCGAGGGGATCGGCATCGCCACTTCGACCGCGTCCGGAAAGCGCGTTCCGGTGGCGTCGTCGAACACGCCATTGGCGCCGAGCGCACGGAGTGTCAGCGCGCCATCGGCGACCGCGAGTTCGCAATGCGCGCGCGACAATTCGCAATCGGGGTCGGCGATCGACCAATCGGCGGCGCTGTCGCGGCCGATCCGCATCAATCCCTCGCGTATCAACCGGGCGTCGATCGGCTGGATCTCGTTCGCCGTGTCGAACAGCTGGAGCATGAACATCGTAGTTGCTCCGGTCAGGCTGCCAGGCGCGACGAGATTACCGTCGCACGGACTTTGGCCTCACCATCGTCGGTCCCACCCGCCGCGAGCCGCGGCTCAACTGCAGCAGCCGCACGATTGAAGGCATCGAACGCCGCGCCGAGTTCGTCGCGGCGATGGTGCGAGATGCGTAGCGCGAAGCCGGCTTCGGCCGCCACGTCGAGCGCCTTGCGGAGCCGGGCGAGCGGCCGCGCAACCATCGCGCCGCTGAGATAGCCGATCAGCAGTACGACCAGCATCACGACCGCCGACAGCAGCAACAACGAGGTGCGCGCACTGTCGAGCGCTGCGTCGAGCGCGGTGCGCTTCACCACTAGATCGACCCGGCCGAACTCGGCGCCGGCATAGCGGATCGGCTGGAGGAAGCGTATCCCCGCGCCCCGGCCGCGATCGGCCGCGGACGCCACCTCGGTTCCATTTACCGCTTCGATCAACGACTCGCCGAG
Source organism: Sphingomonas sp. (assembly GCA_039920225.1). GTDB lineage: Bacteria > Pseudomonadota > Alphaproteobacteria > Sphingomonadales > Sphingomonadaceae > Sphingomonas. Next base: position 11,496 of record JBDSED010000026.1, on the reverse strand, counting down.
AGGTTGAACATAACGTTTGCCGACGAGGCTGGGGTCGCGGGCGGCGCGGACGATCCCACCCATGTCCACGACCACCAAGTCGCGGATCGCCGGGTCCTTGCTGGCGGACACGGCGAACGCCTGGAGCGCCGACCAATCCTGTTGATCGGCGGGTAGGCCGGCATTTTCGGCCGCGAGAACTGCGGCGTTGTTGGTGACGAACACCGCGGTCGATTTGCCCGACACGATCGCCATATGCTCGAGCGTCTGGCGCTCACGGCCCAGCGTCGTGGTGACGCAAACGGCGAGCGCGGCGGCGGTCACTGCGGCCAGCGCGAGCGGCAATTTGATTCGCAGCGGCAGCCCGCGCTTGCCCGCCGGCTTGTCGCCCTGCGCAGCGATCTCGCGCGCCAGAGCGGCAGCGAGCGCATCGCCGTCGGCGAAACGCTGCTCTGGCTTTTTGGCAAGCAACTTGTCGATGATAAAGCGCAGCCCCGGCGGGCAATCGCCCGCGCTGCGGTCGATCGGCTCGACCTTTTCCTGCGCGATCTGGATCGCCAGCGTCGCGAGCGCGGTGCCAGGAAAGGCAACTTTGCCGGTGATCATCTCGTAGAGCACCACACCGAGCGAGAAGAGGTCTGAACGCTGGTCGACCGGCAGCCCAAGCGCCTGTTCGGGGCTCATGTAGCGCGGCGTGCCGATCAGCTGGCCGACCTGCGTCTGTGCGAATTTTTTATCGGCAGTGGCGGCGTCCATCTCGCCGACGCGGGCAACGCCGAAGTCGAGCAGCTTGGCGGTCTTGCCGTCGGCCGACAGCAGGATGTTCGACGGCTTGATGTCGCGATGCACGACACCCGCGCGGTGGGCATAGGCAAGCGCGGTGGCGAGTTGCTGGCCGATCGCGAGAACGCGCTCGTACGGCATGCGGCCCTGATTCTGGAGTGCCACGTCGAGCGGTTGTCCGTCGACAATCTCCATCGCGATATAAGCGGCGCCCTGCGCTTCGCCGACGTCATAGATCGTCGCGATATTCGCGTGGCTCAGCGCTCCCGCGGCGCGCGCTTCGCGCAGGAACCGTGCCGCAAGGTCGGGGTCGCGCGCAAATTCGGGCTTGAGCACCTTGATTGCCACGGTGCGGCCGATATCGGGATCGTGCGCACGATAGACGTCCGCCATCGCGCCTTCGCCGAGGCGGTCGTCGATCCGGTAGCGCCCCAACATGGTGCCCAATACAGTCATTATACGCGTGTCCCCTGCGGGTCCACGGATCGCCATAAGATCAAAGCTTTAAACATTTGCTGACGTCACTTCCGCGCGCGCACGGTGGCGGCGATCCGCTCGGCGCGGGCGAGGTCGCGCGCTACCACTGGGTTGGCGGGATCGAGCTGCTTGGCGCGGCGCAACAGCCCGACGGCGCGATCGACGTTGCCCTGGTTGAGCGCCGCGAGCCCCGCAGTGCGCAACTGGCGCGCCGCGACTGGGTTGGTCCCGGTGCCGACAGCCGGGGCAGCGGGTTTGGGCGCGACGACCTTGGGCTTGGGCGTCGCGGGCGTCGCGGCGGACCTGGCAGGCTCGGTGTCGGGGCGGCGCACCGGCTCGGGCCGCGGCGGCTCGCCGGGAATGCGGATCACTTGGCCCGCCACCAGCGTGACCGGCGCCTTGAGGCTATTATAGCGGACCAGCTGATACGCTTTCATCCGGTTGCCGAGGAAGCGTTGCGCCAACTCCTCCATCGTATCGCCGGTGCGCGCGGTGTAGGGATAGCTTTGCGGGCCAAGCAGCTCTTTGGGATCGCCCTTGATCGATCCGCTCAGCATCGTCGCCGCCGGGTTCATCGGATCGCGCTTGAGGATCGACTTGAGCTTGCCTACGGCGGCGGCTTCCTTGCCCTGCATCAGCAGGCCGAATGCGGCTTCCGTCTCGCTCGCCACGCTCGCTGCGAGCGGCGCAGAGATGGGCTTGACCCGCCCCGGCCCGCTCGAACACGCGGCAAGCGCCAGCGCGCCCAGCCCAACGACGGCAAACTTCAAACGCACGATATTCATGCCCTCAACCTCTCTTCGATCTGCTTCGGCGTGGCGCCGAGCCGCAGCAATTCGCTCAACCGCGCGGTGTCGCGGACGAACGCGACGAACGCCTCCCCGCTCATCGGCCGCGCGAAATAATACCCCTGGAAGTGCTGGCAACCGTGGCGGCGTAGCCATTCATATTCCTCGCGCCGCTCGACCCCTTCGGCGAGCACGCGGATGCCGAGGCCGCGGCCCAGCGCCACGATCGACTGGCAGATCGCCTGGCTGTCGGTCCGGGTATCGACATCAGTCACGAACTCGCGGTCGATCTTGATCTTGTCGAACGCCAGCGCGCGCAGCGAGCTGAATCCCGAATATCCGGTGCCGAAATCGTCCACCGCCAGCTTAACGCCCATGCTACGCAAGCCCTGGAAGATCCGGCGGCAATGTTCAGCGTCGCTCGTCGCGACGCTTTCGGTCAGCTCGATCTCGAGCGCGGCCGCGCCGAGTTCGTGTCGTTCGAGCGTGCGCTGGACCAGGATCGGCAAGTCGTCGCGTTCGAGCTGGAGCCCCGACACGTTGACCGCGACGCGCAGATTGGCGAGCCCCTGCGCGACCCAGCCCTGCGCCTCGCGCGCGGCGGCGTTGAGCGCCCACATGCCGATCTCGCTCGCCATCCCCATCGCCTCGACGATCGGGATGAAGCGTGTCGGCGCGATCAGGCCGCGCTCGGCATGGTCCCAGCGGATCAGCGCCTCGGCCCCGCACACGCGGCCTGCACCGGCGTCGATCAGCGGCTGGAAGTCGAGCCTGAGCTCGCGCCGCGAGATCGCCTGGCGCAAATCCTGTTCGAGCGCGTAGCGGTCGCGTGCCAGCCCAGCAAAGTCGAGCGCGGGCTGGTCAGCGACGGTGACCGTCCCGCCGGCGAGCGCGAACGACGCCAAGGTTCGTGCGAGAAATGCGCCGGCCTCGATCCCCTCGGTCTCGTCGAATCGCGCCAGCCGGACCCTGACCTGCGGGATGATCGTGGTGCCGTTGTCCTCGATCTCTTCGCCCAGCGCATAGCCGATCGCGTCGAGCTCGGCGCGCGCGACGGCCTCGTCGATCCCGGCGCCGAACCACAGCCCGACATGCCCGCGATCGACTTGCGCGACGAATCGGTCGCGCGGGAGCATGCCACGCAGCCGTGCGGCGGATGCAGCGAACACGCGCTCGCCGAGCGCGGGGTCGAACGCCGTCAGCCGGTCGAAATCGGCGAACGCGATCGCACCAAGCATCCCGCCGCGGTCGGCGTTCATCTGCGCGAGCAACGCCTCGCGCATCGGCAGTCCGCTCACCGGGTGCGCGGGGACGAGGCGGTGCGTTAGCGACGCCATCTGCTGCTCGATCGCAGCGACGCCATCCTCGAGGCTGACCGACGGCGACGGATCCGCGCGGACCGCATCCATCCGCCGAGTCGCACGCGCGACATCCTGCCGCAGCCGCCGATTCCAACCGAGCAAGGCAAAGGCCGTCGCCGCGAACAGCGCAGCCGCTGCCAGATTGATCGTGGCCGCCGCGAACACCGCCGCGGCAACCGCCGAATACGGCAGCGCGCGGCGAATCGCGTCGGGGGCTGATTTGGTCGGACGATCCACCCGACCGATCTAGCCGCAAAAAGATACGACCTCGTTAAAGCAAACTTGACGCAAATCAGTTGCTTATGGCTACTCAGCCGGGGCGAGCTTATCCTGCGTCTTCGTCTCGAAATCGCTCGCGTCGTGCCGCTCCCAAAGTTGACCCGTCGGGTCGCCCATCGCCCGATTGACCATCCGCCCGCGCTTGACCGCTGGGCGCGCGAAAATCTGGTCTACCCAGCGCATCACGTTTTTATAGTCCTCGACCTGGAGGAATTCGGCGGCGTCATAGGCCAACCCCTTGACCAGCGCACCGTACCAGGGCGCGGTGGCCATGTCGGCGATCGTATAACTCGGCCCGCCCAGATACTCGCTCTCGCCCAGCCGGCGGTCGAGCACGTCGAGCTGGCGCTTCACCTCCATCGCGTAGCGGTCGATCGCGTACTCGATCTTGACGGGCGCATAGGCATAGAAATGCCCGAACCCGCCACCCAGGAACGGTGCCGATCCCATCTGCCACATCAGCCAGGACATGACTTCCGCGCGCGCCGGATATTCCGTGGGCAGGAACGCCCCGAACTTCTCCGCGAGATAGACAAGGATTGCGCCCGATTCGAACACTCGCACCGGCGTATCGCCGCTGTGATCGACCAACGCCGGAATCTTGGAGTTGGGATTGGCCGCGACGAACCCGCTGCCGAACTGGTCGCCCTGATTGATGCGGATCAACCAGGCGTCATACTCCGCGCCGGTGTGACCGAGCGCGAGCAATTCCTCGAGCATCACCGTTACCTTAACCCCGTTGGGCGTGGCGAGCGAGTAGAGCTGCAACGGATGCTTGCCGACCGGCAGTTCCTTGTCGTGGGTCGGCCCGGCGATCGGGCGGTTAATCGCGGCAAAGGCCCCGCCATTCTCCTTGTTCCAGGTCCAGACCTTGGGCGGCACATAGTGGGTCGGTTCGGTCATCACGCGGCTCCGGCAGTTGATGCGCGTCCACATAGGGTCGCCGAAAGCGTTCGATAAGGGTGGAATGATCCGATCGCGTAACGATGCGACGGCGCCAGTTATTCCACCGGCAATGCCAGCTGATCGACCTCGTCGAGCGGCGTCATCGACGCCAGCGTCACGCCGATCAACCTGATGCCCGCACGTAGCGGGAACAAGGTCGCGATCAAGCGCTCCGCCACCGCGATCAGGTCGGCATGGCTCGCGACCGCAGTGCCCAGCGTCTTGCTCCGCGTCACGATCTGGAAATCGGCGTAACGCGCCTTCACCACCACGGTCTTGCCGCTGGTCCGACTCCGCTCGACCCAGTCCCACACCTGGTCGGCCATGCGCTTCACTGCCGCCAGAACTTCGTCCGACGTCTTAAGATCGTGCTCGAACGTCGTCTCCGATCCCGATGATTTGCGGGGACGGTCGGGCGTCACTTCGCGGTCGTCCTCGCCGTGCGCGATCTTGTGATACCAAGCGCCGGCCTTGCCGAAATGGCCGGTGAGGAACGCCGGGTCGCGCGCGCGCAAGTCCGCACCGGTCGCGATCCCCAGGCGGTTGAGCTTTTCCGCGGTCTTCGGGCCGATGCCATGAAACCGCCCGACCGACAGCGCGGCGACGAAGTCCGCGCCTTGCCCCGGCGGGATGACGAACTGGCCGTTGGGCTTGTTCTGGTCCGACGCCAGCTTGGCGAGGAACTTGTTGTAGGAAATCCCCGCCGACGCGGTCAGCCGGGTGTCGTCCAATATGCGCGCGCGTATCTCGCTCGCCGTCGCAGTTGCCGAGGGCAAGTCTTTGAGATTGGCGGTGACGTCGAGATAAGCTTCGTCGAGCGACAGCGGCTCGACCAGCGGCGTATAATCGTGGAAGATATCGCGGATCTGACGCGAGACGTGGCGATAGACGTCGAACCGATGCGGCACGAATACAAGGTCCGGGCACCGCCGCAGCGCGACAACCGAGGGCATTGCCGACCGCACGCCGAACGTCCGCGCCTCGTAACTCGCCGCCGCGACCACGCCGCGCCCGGTCGCCGATCCGACCGCCACCGGCCGCCCCCGCAGCGCCGGGTCGTCGCGCTGTTCGACCGACGCAAAGAAGGCATCCATGTCGACGTGAATGATCTTGCGCGTCACGGCGAAATACATGGCGGCTCGGCAGAAATATCACAATCAAAGTTAATGCAGAGCCTATCGAAGTTAACGCTATTGCCCCAAATCCGCGGCTTTGCTGTTGGTTAAGTGCGCGGCAACGATTCCCCCCAACCGCCGCGCAAAAGCGAGGCAGCAATGCGAGTAACTCAGTTCGGACGCGCCATGAGCGCCCTCGCCTCCCTGGCGATGGTCGCAGGATGCGGCGGCGGCACGGGTGGCGGCGGCAGCACCGCGGGCGTAGCGGTCGTGGCATCGTCCAGCGCGGCCAACGCCACCGCCGGCGGCACCACGAATGCGGCGATCGAGGTCGCGGGTTGTTCGCTTCGCGAGCGGCAGGACTGGGCTTACGCGCAGTTGAGGGAATGGTATCTGTTCCCCGATACGATGCCCACGAGCCTCGATCCCACGCCCTACCCGACCGTCGGTGCCTATATCGATGCGCTGACCGCCACCGCGCGCGCGCAGCATAAGGATCGCAATTTCACCTATGTGACTTCGATCAAGAGCGAGGATGCCTATTACGCCTCCGGCTCGAACGCCGGGTTCGGAGTCCGTTTGTCGTACGAGACGGCCGGCCGCGTGTTCGTGTCGGAAAGCTTCGAAGGCGCCGCCGCGCTCGCCGCCGGGATCGACCGCGGCACCGAAATCCTGGCGGTCGGCACGTCGCCCGACAACCTCCGGACCGTCAGCGACCTGATCGCCGCTAGCGGCGCGCAGGGGGTCACCGACGCACTCGGCCCGACCACGGCCGGCACCAGCCGCGTGCTGCGCGTCAGCACCGGCGGCGTCATCAGCACGCTGACGTTGGCCAAGACCGACTATGACCTAGCTCCCGTCTCGAACCGCTACGGTGCGAAGATCATCACCGAGGGCGGCAAGCAATACGGTTACGTCAATCTGCGCACCTTCATCTCGACCGCCGACCCGGCGTTGCGCGCCGCGTTCGACCAGTTCCGCGCCGCGGGCGTCACCGACATCATCGTCGACCTGCGCTACAATGGCGGCGGCCTGGTCTCGATCGCCGAACTGATGGGCGATTTGATGGGCAAAAACCGCAACGCCACCGACCAGTTCGACTATATGATGTATCGGTCCGATAAGCAGACCAACAACACGACTCGCTATTTCAAGAGCCAATCGCAAGCGATCGCGCCGACTCGCGTCGCCTTCATCGGCACCGGCGGAACCGCGTCGGCCAGCGAGCTCGTGATCAACGGTATGCGGCCGTATCTGCGCACTAATGCCGCGCTGATCGGCACGAACACTTACGGCAAACCGGTCGGCCAGATCGCGATCGACAAGTCGGCCTGCGACGATCGCCTCCGCGTGATCGCTTTCTCGCTCAAGAATGCCGATCGTGACGGCGATTATTACGACGGCCTCGCGTCGAAAATGGAGGCGAGTTGCCAGGCCGGCGACGACATCAACTATCCGATGGGCGACCCGCGCGAAGCCTCGACTCGATCGGCGCTCGATTTCCTGCAGGGCAAAACGTGCACGAAGATTGGTGGCAGCAGCGGGATCGGCACGCTGGCGATCAAGGCCAAGCCGCGCGAACTTATCGTACCTGCCGACGCGAGCACTGCGCAGCGGGAAACGCCAGGATTGTTCTGATCCACTTGCTCCCCTCCCTGGAAGGGGGGCTGGGGGTGGGTTGGTGGCGAGCACAGATCGCGCTTCCATCCCACCCACTCCCGACCCCTCCCTTCCAGGGAGGGGAGAAGAAGGTAGCGCGCCGCCTGTCGCTCGCGCATATCGGCGGACGTGACTGACACGCCGCAACCCGCCATCCCCGCCGCGACGCTCGTCCTGATTCGCGACCGCGCAGGCTCGCCGCCCGACCTGCTGATGGTCGAGCGGGCCAAGGCGATGGCGTTCGCCGGCGGCATGCTGGTGTTCCCCGGCGGGCGGATCGATCCCGGCGACTATACGCTGGCGGCTACGCTCGGCGGCGATGGCGATGATGCGCCTGCGCGGATCGCCGCGATCCGCGAGACGATCGAGGAAGCCGGCGTGCCCGTCGGCCTGATCCCCGCCCCCGATGCTCGCACCCTGGCCGCGATCCGCGCCGGGCTGCATGCCGGGGAGAGCTTCGCCGCATTGCTCGACGCGCACAGGCTCACGCTCGACCTCGAAGCGCTGACCTATTTCGCGCGCTGGTTGCCCGCGCACGCACACATGCGGATCTTCGACACGCGCTTCTATCTTGCGCGCTGGCCCGCGGGCGCGGAGGAGCCCGAGGTCGACGATACCGAAAACGTCCGCTTGCTCTGGGCCAACGCCGCCCAGGTGCTTGCCGATTGTGACGCCGGCCTTGCCAAGGTCATCTTCCCGACTCGCCGAAATCTCGAACGTCTCGCGCAATATGCCGATTACGGCCACGCGGTCGCGGACGCACTCGCCTACCCGCCGCGCACGATCACACCGTTCGCCGAGGATCGCGACGGCGTCCCGCACCTCTGCATCCCCGACGACCTGGGCTATCCAGTGACGAGCGAGAAGCTGACCGGCGCGTTGCGGGGATGAGGCGCCGAAAGGGGCGCGGCAGGATCGTCGCGCTGATCGTGTTGATCCCGGCGATCGTCCTTGCAGTGCTGCACTTCCGCGGTCGACCGCAGGATCTGCCCTGGACCAAACTCGACCTCGCCGAGCCGATCGGGCTGTTCACCGCCACCAAGTTGGCCGCGCTCGGCAAGGACGTTCCGCAATGCCGCGCGCTGCTCGACCGCGCGGGCGTCCGCTACGCCAAGCTGGCGCCGGTCGCCGCCGGGCGGTGCGGCTATGACGACGCCGTGCGGCTCGATCCGGGCGGATCGCGCACGATCGCCCTCGATCCGGTAAAGCCCGGCATGGCCTGCCCGGTCGCCGCCGCGCTCGCCATGTGGGAGTGGAACGTCGTGCAGCCCGCTGCATTGCGTCGATTCGGATCGCGCGTCGTCGCGATCGAGCATTTCGGCACTTACAATTGCCGCGACATCGCGGGCGGCACGACGTTGAGCGAACACGCGCATGCCCGCGCGATCGACATAGCGGGGTTCGTGCTGGAAAACGGCAAGCGCATCACCGTCGCGCGCGATTGGCAAGGCGACGACTCAGCCTCGCTCTTCCTGCACGATGTCCGCGACGGCGCGTGCCGGTTATTCTCGACCACATTGTCCCCCGACTATAACGCCGCGCACCGCGATCACCTCCACCTCGATGAAGCGATGCGCGGCGGGATAGGCTGGGGCGTGTGCCGCTAGGCTGGATCGCGCCCCGCTGTGCAGGACAGCGCTGCAGATGCGGTGAACATCATCGCGAAGAAGAGGTGGAGCAACAAAAACCCGAACGCGGTGGGCGCATCGGTGCGCCCGCTGGTGACGACGAGCACGCACGCGAACATCATCGCGACCGCCGCCGCCGCCATTGCCCGCGTCATGCCCGCGCCATGCCGCCGCGCGCGCGCCCGCGCCGATCGCGGTCATGATCACGCAGCCATAGAGCAGGTTGCACGGGTTGTCCTCGTTGCCGCTGATCCCCGCTTGCCGTCGGGTGGCGGATGGCCGGCAGCCTCGACCTGCTCGCGCGCAATGTGCCCGCTCGAGACTACGGATCGATGCGATCGACCGGACGTTTGGCGAGACCGGCCTCGGCCCGATCGGCCAGAGCGTCACCGGCGCGCTGGAAGGCGCGCTGTTCGCCGCCTGCATCGTCGCCGCGATGATGCGTGCGCGGCGCGACCTGGATCGCGCCGTCTAACGAAAAGTCGCGTCCTCCTACAGCGTCGATTTGCGCAACAAGCGTGTTCTCAATTCTTCGAGCGTTATCGTCGCGACCGCGCCAGCGCGATCGGGCGCACCTAGTATCGCGCTGATATGCCCCAAGATCTGACAGGCCATGTCGAAATTTTGCAGCGTGGGGGCGTGACGCTGAAGCACGATTGGATCGTCGCTCAGTTCGTCCCCAGCGACGTCGAGCAGACGGCGGACATAGGCCAGCTCCTCCGCCAGGCGATGGTCGAGAGTGCGATCATCGGCGACCGACTCGCTGGGTGAAGCCACATCGTCCGCGAGCACCGCGCCGCCGCGGATCGCGGCCTGGATGGCGTCGACTCGCGCCTGCCCTCGCCCGAGTGTCCGCTCGACGAGACGCCGCCCGGCGACCCACTCCTCGACGAACGCAGCCTCGCTGAACTTGATGCCGCAACGCCCCGCGGTCCGCCAGATCACCGAGGCCGGGAGCTCGATCTGCAGTCGTCGCAGAACCAGCGCCGCGCCGACCCCGGGGAGTGCCGCGCCTTCGATCATCGCGCCGCTTTCGGAAAGGTTGCGGATGCGAACGGGCAGCTTCAGGCCTTCGGTTTCGATTTCGGCCGCCAAGAAAAGGTTTTTGCGTTGAGCGCGGACCTGCTCGCCCGGCGTGTCGGTCGAGTTTACTAGATCATCCAATTGACCGGTCACGTTTACCCTAAGCTAGCTCTCGCTCAATTCGACAGCGCTGCCCCGGTATCGACCTTTTCGACCCAGGCGGGGAAGAAGCTCGGCTGGCGGTTCGACCAGCCGGAAGCGGTCGCCGCGGCTTCGCTGATCGACTGGAGCAGCTTGCGCCGCAATTCGGGATGGAGATGCGGCAATGCCGCCGCCGCGCAGAATGCGCCGGGTAGCCACGGGCGGACTTCGGCGCCGATCAGCCGTTCGTAAAGGAAGCGATAGGCGGAAAAGGTCGTGATCCGTCCCTGCCCAAGGTCGAATGCGGTTACGGTGACCAGCGGCGCGATGAACATCTCGATCGCATCAAGCCCGCTATCGTCGGGCACCGTCTGGCGGACTTCCTCGAGCCGGTCGTAGATTCGCGCCTGCGCACGGATGCTGGCGGCCTCGACCGCGTCGCGCGACCAACGCAACATCGCGTCCTCGCGCTCCAGCCCGACATCGAGGCTGCGCCGGATATAACGCTGCGTCGACGCGGCGAACCCCGCAAATTCCTTCATCTCGGACAACGTCATCGCGCCGTCGGCCGGTCTCTTGCTGGCACCCATAACAACACTCCACCCGCTACCAATGCGGAGGCGATGATGCGCCGATATGGTTAACGCATTGCTTAACGCGTCATTCGCCCCGCATTCAGGATGGAATCACGGATCGTGTTGCGGCGCAACGAAGATTGCGACGAAGCGAGTCATCCGTGCGGATCGGTCAACAGGTGAGGGATTTGGGCAACATGCCGGCATGCACCGACCTGCTTACGCGTCCTGCTGCCGCTCGGCCTCCGCCGCTTCGTCGAACCCTGAAGACTTGGGCGGCTCGCCGCTTGAGCCCGGCTGCGTCGCCGAGGGCGGGTCGGATGCGTCCATCGACTCGTCGAGCCCGCGGTCTAACTGCGCCTCGGGATTTTCGGGATTCTTCTTCAGCCGCTTCTCGATCGACTTGTCGCGGCCAGCGTCTTGATCCGGCTTTTGCGCGACGTTTTCCTTGCCAGCGTCGCTGCCGGTGGTCGGATGGTCGCCCATGATACTCTCCTGGTGAACGTTTCGCTTCGACAACGTCCACCGCGCGATTCGTGTTCCATCTTTTGCGCCGCTCACGCGGCGAAGCGGCACCGCCCGCTCCCCCACCCGACCGCCCAATCAGGATATTCTATGGGCGTCGGGTGGGGGAGCAGGCGGGTGCCGCCGCGATTGGACGGAGGCCCAATCGTCCACAAAAAAAAGGCCCGGCGGAGCGATCCGCCGGGCCAATCCGTTTTCCGTCGTTTCCGGAACTAGTT
>JBDSED010000025.1:0-4279 GCA_039920225.1 Sphingomonas sp. | reverse complement strand
CCCTGCCGCTCGACGAATCGGCACTGACGACGATGCAGAGCCCCAAGGCCGCACCGCGCGTCGCGTTCGGCTCGCTGGTCGAAAACGGCATGTTGGTGCCCGGCGCGATGCTGACCGACGCCAAGCGCCGTTGGTCGGTAACGGTCGGCGCCGACGGTTCGCTCAAATCGAGCTGTGGCCAGGTCGGGTCGATCCACAAGCTCGGTGCTACGTTGCAGAAGGCACCGGCGTGCAACGGCTGGACCTTCTGGCATTACGAAGCGCCGGACGGGCTGAAGCCGATCGACGCGCTGCGCCAGACCTATCTGCTGGCGACGCAGCCCTGAAAAGTCCTCCCCGGGACGGGGAGGGGGACCGCGAAGCGGTGGAGGGGGATCGTCCTATGCGATCCGCCTGCGGCCCACCCCCTCGTCAGCGCTCCGCGCTGCCACCTCCCCGTCCCGGGGAGGATTTGCTAGGACGATATGATGGCAGCCCTCCACCTCCGCCCGGTCCAGTTCGTCGACACGCCGGTCGACCGCGACGGTGAGGTCGCGCGGATCGCGGGCGGGATGCAGTGGTTCGCGGCTTATGAGGTGGTCGAGGACAGCTCCCGACGGACGATCTCGATCGCCGAGTTCGAGAAGACGCTCGGCGCGAACGACGAGCGCGCCGCGGAACTTCACGCCGCGATCACTGCGCCTCGCCCCCCGCTCGTGCTCGGCGAGCGCACCTTACGGTTCGACCAGCCGCAAGTCGCGGGCATTCTGAACGTCACCCCCGACAGCTTCTCAGACGCGGCCCCTGCCGATCCGGTTGCCGCCGGCGTCGCGATGGCGGCGGCCGGAGCGGCGCTGATCGATGTCGGCGGCGAATCGACGCGGCCTGGCGCGGCGATCGTCTGGGAAGGCGACGAGATCTCGCGCACCGAATCTGTCGTCCGCGGCCTCGCGACGGCGGGCACACTCGTCTCGATCGATACACGCAAGGCGGCGGTAATGGAATCGGCGCTCGCCGCGGGGGCCGCGATCGTCAACGACGTAGCGGCGTTGCTGTGGGACGATCGTGCGTTCGAAGTGGTAGCGAAGGCGGGGTGCCCGGTCGTCCTGATGCACTCGCCCGACCCCGCGAAAGGGCCGCACGACGGCGGCGGGTACGGCAATGTGCTGACCGACGTGTTCGACTGGCTCGAGGCGCGCGTCGCCGCGGTGGTCGCGGGCGGTGTCGATCGGGCCAAGATCGTCGTCGATCCGGGCATCGGCTTTGGCAAGTCGCTTCAGGACAATCTGTCGCTGCTAAACGGCCTGGCGATGTTCCACGGCCTTGGCTGCCCCGTGATGCTCGGCGCGAGCCGCAAGCGGATGATCGGCGCGCTGGCGAACGAAGCGCCGGCGGATCAGCGGCTCGGCGGGAGTCTGGCGCTGGCGCTCAAGGGCGCGGAAGCCGGGGTCCAATTGCTTCGCGTCCACGACGTCTCCGAAACCGTGCAGGTGCTCAAGGTCTGGCGCGGCCTGCGCGATCAGGCGCTCGTCGGCGGCTGATCAGGCCGGTGACATGTGACCGTAGTCGAGATGTGCGGTAATAGGTCCCAACAGAGGTCATCGGGAGGGAATATGGCACGCGCTTTGATAGTCGCCGCGATCGGCCTGGCGGCGTTTTCGGCTTCAGGCCTATCCGCGCAGACGACGCCCGCACCACCCAAGACACCGCCTCCGGCCTGCAGCGCTACGGAGCGCGGGCAATTCGATTTCTGGGTCGGCAAGTGGGACGTTTATCCGACGGGCAGCGACAAACTGGTCGCGCACAGTCTGATCGAGAAGCTCTACGCCGGCTGCGCGATCCGCGAAAACTGGATGCCGCTCGCCGGGGCCGGTGGCGGTAGTCTCAGTTCGTACGACCCCAAGACGCGGAAGTGGCATCAGACCTGGGTCGATTCGAGCGGAGCGACGGTGGTGTTCGACGGCGGCTGGACCGGATCGACGATGGTGATCGAGGGCATGTGGCCGGACGTTCTCGGGCCCGGCAAGGATGCCGTCGTGCGGATGACCTATTGGCGTCAGGCCGATGGGTCGGTTCGTCAGGTAGGGACGACAACGGTCGATTCGGGCAAGACGTGGCAGCCGAGCTTCGACTTTACCTACAAACCCGCGGCGTCCTGAGCCGTTACGCCGCGTTGTCGATCCCGAGCTCGCCGAGCTTGCGGTAGAGCGTCGACCGCCCGATCCCGAGCCGCCGCGCGACCTCGGTCATGCGGCCACGATAATGGCCGATGGCGAGGCGGATGACATCGGCTTCGATCTCCTCGAGCGGGCGCATATTGCCGTCGGCACGGAACAGCGTGACCCCGCCGCTGGTCGCCATCTGGCCGACCGGGGTGGGGATACGACCGCTGCCGAGCGCCGCGATCTGCGGGAAGTCGCCGAGCGTCAGCGCGTCGCCGTCGCACAGCACCGCGGCGCGGAACAGGGCGTTCTGCAGCTGGCGAACGTTGCCCGGCCAGTCGTAGCGCCCGAGCAGCGCGAGCGCGTCGTCGGTGATACCGAGCGGGCGTAGACCGGGCTGATCGGCGATCCGTGCCAACAAATGACGGGCGAGCGCCGGAATGTCGCCGGTGCGCTCGCGTAGCGGCGGGATCGTCACCTGGACGACGTTGAGGCGGTAATACAGGTCCTCACGGAACCGGCCCGCCTCGACCTCCTCAATCAATTTCTTGTTGGTCGCGGCGATTACGCGGACGTCGACTTCGCGCATGTGGCGCGCGCCGATCAGCTGGACCTCGCCCGATTGTAGCACCCGCAGCAGCTTGACCTGCGCGTCGAGCGGCATCTCGCCGATCTCGTCGAGGAACAAGGTGCCGCCGTCGGCATCCTGAAAACGGCCGATCTTGCGCTCGAACGCGCCGGTGAAGGCGCCCTTTTCGTGCCCGAACAGCTCGCTTTCGACCAGGTTCGCGGGAATCGCGCCGCAATTGATCGCGATCATCGGTTTCTTGCCGCGGGTCGAGGCGGCGTGGATCGCTTCGGCGACGACTTCCTTGCCGACGCCGCTCTCGCCTTCGATCAGGACGGGGACTCGGGCACGGGCAGCCTTGGCGGCGATCGCCAATGCGGCGCGGAAATCGGGCGCGGCGCCGACGATCTCGTCGAAGCCGAGCAGAGCGGGAATCTTTTCGGTGAGCGGGCGCAGTTCGCCGGCATCGGTTCCGCCGGCGACCGTGTCGAGCGCAGCGAGCAAGCGCTCGGCGGCGAACGGCTTGACCAGGAAATCGGTGGCGCCGGCGCGCATCGCCGATACCGCGTCGGCGACCGACCCGTTGGCGGTCAGCATCAGGATGGGGAGCTGCGGGCGGCGCAAGCGCAATTCGGTGATCAGCCGGTCGGCATCCGCTTCCGGCCCGATACTATCAAGCAGGATAGCATCGAGTTGCATGCCGTCCTGCGTGCCGAGCATTGCGATCGCGGTTTCGCCGTCGGCGGCGAATACCGACCGCCAATCGCGTCGTGCTGCAATCGCCGAAACCAGGCGCCGCTGCGCCGGTTCGTCGTCGATTAACATCAGGAGGCGCTGTCCGTTGCGCGTCATCCCGCCCTCTCATTCGTGTGCGTTCGAGCGCTCAGCATAGGGACGCAAGGTAAAGGCAGCCTTAAGCAGCCGAGGAGAGTTCCTTGCAGGGGTTGAGGGTGGGGGCGACGCCGGTTAAGACCTCCCGGCAACACGGGAGAGAGTGAGTACCATGGCCGGCGATACCGACATGAAACCGCACGAGCAGACGTATCATTCGGTGATCGGGCTGCTGAAATGGGGCGCGGTCGGCTGCATCATCATTGCGGCGATCGTGATCTGGCTGATCTCCTCCGGCGGCGCAAAATAACAGCGTGAAGATCGCCGTCCTCAAGGAAACCGCCGAGGGCGAGCACCGCGTCGCCGCCACGGCGGAAACCGTCAAGAAGTTCATTGCGCTGGGCGCCGAGGTCGCCGTCGAAGCCGGGGCCGGCAACACCGCCAGCGTCGCCGACGCCGATTACACGGGCGCTGGCGCGAGTGTCGGCACGCGGTCGGCGGCGCTGAAGGGCGCGGATATCGTGCTGGGCGTGCAAGGGCCCGATCCGGCAAGCCTGAAAGGCGCCAATGCCGGCGCATGGGTCGTCGCCGGGCTCAATCCGTTCGGCGCGCGCGAGCGGGTAGATGCCTATGCCGCCGCGGGCTACGAAGCGCTCGCGATGGAGTTCATGCCGCGCATCACGCGCGCTCAGTCGATGGACATATTGTCGAGCCAGGCGAACCTCGCCGGCTATAAGGC
>JBDSED010000024.1:0-18164 GCA_039920225.1 Sphingomonas sp. | reverse complement strand
GCACCCTATGAAAATTACTCAACAATCGCTATGTGCCGCGCCTTCCCATGGCAACAATACTCCCCTCCCCGCCGCGCGTCGGCATGGTGTCGCTCGGCTGTCCCAAGAACCTGGTCGACAGCGAGCGTATCCTGACCAAGCTGCGGAGCGACGGCTATCAGATGTCGCCCGACTATGCCGGCGCCGACGTCGTGCTGGTCAATACCTGCGGCTTTCTCGACTCCGCCAAGGAGGAAAGCCTGGAGGCGATCGGCGAAGCCTTGTCCGAAAACGGCCGGGTGATCGTCACCGGATGCATGGGCAAGGAAGCCGAGACGATCCGCGCGCGGTTCCCGAAGGTGCTCGCGATCACCGGCGCACATCAATACGAGGAAGTCGTCGGCGCGGTCCACGACGCGGCGCCGATGCCGCCCAACGCGTTTCTCAACCTGGTGCCGGAAGGCGGGCTCAAGCTGACGCCGCGCCACTACAGCTATCTGAAGATTTCGGAAGGCTGCAACCACCGCTGCGCTTTCTGCATCATCCCCAGCCTGCGAGGGGATCTGGTCAGCCGCCGTCCCGATGCGATCCTGCGCGAGGCGGAGAAACTGGTCGAGGCCGGAACCAAGGAACTGCTGGTGATCAGCCAGGATACCTCGGCTTATGGCGTCGATATCCGGCATCAGCCTCGCATGTGGCACGGCGCCGAGGTGCGTGCGCACATGACCGATCTCGCGCGCGAACTGGGCAAGATCGCGCCGTGGGTGCGGCTGCACTACGTCTACCCCTACCCGCACGTCGATCAGGTCATCCCGCTGATGGCAGACGGCCTGATCCTCCCCTACCTCGACATCCCGTTCCAGCATGCCAGCCGCAACGTGCTCAAGCTGATGAAGCGCCCCGCCAACGAGGCGAAGGTGCTCGAGCGTGTGCACAAGTGGCGCGAGATCTGCCCCGACATCGCGATCCGATCGACCTTCGTCGTCGGCTTCCCCGGCGAGACCGAGGCGGATTTCCAGTATCTGCTCGACTGGCTCGACGAGGCCCAGCTCGACCGCGTCGGCGCGTTCCGCTTCGAGCCGGTCGAGGGGGCAGCGGCGAACGCGCTGCCCGACCATGTGCCTGAGGAGCTCAAGGAAGAGCGCTACGCCCGGATCATGGAAAAGACCGCGGCGATCAGCGCGGCCAAACTCGCCGCCAAGGTCGGACGCACGTTCGACGTGATCGTCGACGCGGTCGATGAAGAAGGCGGCGCGACCGGTCGGTCGTATGCCGATGCGCCCGAGATCGTCGGTGAGGTGTTTCTTCGCGATTCCGGGCATCTCAAGGTCGGAGACATCGTTCCTGTCGCGATCGAGGATGCAGACGAGCATGATCTGTACGGGGTACCTGCCTAACCACCCCAACCGTGCTCCCGCGAAGGCGAGAGCCCAGAGCAACCAAGCGCCGCGATCGTTACGCTGGATTCCCGCCTCGCGGGGATACTGTTTCATATCCGGACTCGACTTGCTTTGGCCTTGCCGGGCCGCTGATTTAAACCGGCGCCGATGGTAAAGGCGCTGATAATCCTGTTGAGTCTGCTCGCCGCGTCGGCCGCGTCGGCACAAATCGCACCGCAGCGGATCGTCACGCCGGTCGATCCACTGACGATGGGTACCGACGACTTCACCCGCATGGCCGACCCGGCTTTGTGGGACGGGCTGACGGTCACGCGCATCGAATTCCGCGACGACCGCGCGTTCTGGCGGCTCTATCGCATCGACAATGCGCGCAAGCCCTCGGGGCCTTTGTGGTTCGTGCCGCACGACAATGAGAACGCCGCGTTTCAGGCGGCGATCTACGCGGTGCGCGCTTATGGCGGCCAAGTCATTGCGGTTGAGGAAGCGCGCTCGGTCACCGGTCCCGACAGCCGCATGAACGGCGACGTCGCGTTCGGCAAATCGATCGATCCCAACCGCAACTTCCGCGACGAAACGCCGGCCTACGCCAGCGAAATTCTCGCCGGCTTGGGTCAGTTCGAGCGGCTGATCGTTGCGCTCCATACCAATGAGCGGGGTTACGATTCGTCGGAATCGACGTGCGGCCCGCAACCGCCCGCTTATACCGGCGAGGGCGGGATTTCGGTCCTGTTGTGCAACGACCTCTACATGCCCCGCGCGTCGGTTTCCGAGGATTGGCCGTTCGACGACACCGACAGCGTGGCGATCGTCTCCTATCCCGGCAGCGGCGGACCGGGAGACGGCTATTGCGTGCGCGCGCTCGCCGATGCCGACATGAACATTATGCTGGAGCGCGTCATGACCAGCGACGGGTCGCTGTCCAACTTCGCGCTGTTTCACGGCCTGGCCTACCTGAATCTCGAAACGCAGGATCGCGGCGTCACGCCCACCGGTCTGGGCGATGCGCGCAGTCGGTTGCTGGCGATGATCGGTGTCGTGATGGATCGTTGTGCGCCCATCGAGAGCCTTACATTGCGTCCGCCCCGCGCGCCCGCACCAATCCGCCCGGGCAAGCGGAAGAAGCGCCGCTGAGCAACGACCGCAGGATCGCGGCGTCGGCAGACGCCAAAGCGTTGCCCACGCCGCACAGATAGAGCGAATTGACCGCGCGACCCGTTCCGGCGGGTTCGAGCCCCATGGCGCGGCACGCGTCGAGCGGCGCGATCGTCGCGCCCCGTCCGGCGCGCACGCTCGCAAGCGCTTCCTCGAGCTCGGTGCAATGGTCGTGACGGATCAACGCGCGCGGCTGACATCCGAATATCTCGGCGAACCAGCGACCGAACACATAATCGTGCTCGTCATAGGTTACGAAGTGCAGCCGCTCGACATCGCAGAGCCGAACGACCGCGCCGTCAGCACCCGTCAGAACCAGTTCCTCGGTCGCGACTTGCTCGCTGTCGATCGGCACCGCGGTCACTGCGCGGTAGGTGATTGCGAGGTCGATTTTTCCCGCGACGAGCATCGCGAGTAGGTCCTCGTGCGATCCCGTGTGGAACAGCACTGGCCTCGCTTCGGGCGCTTCGGCGAACAGCCGCGGCGCCAAGCGGTAGCGCCCGAAGCCGGTCACCGTGCCGATCCTCAGGGGAACGACCGACCCGCCGTCGCGGTTGAGATAGGCACGAACCCGCGCGATCTCATCGAGCGCGCGGCCGATCGTCTCGAACAGGACCCGGCCCTGCGCGGTCAGCCGCAGCGTGCGGCCGGACCGCTCCATCAGGGTCACGCCGACGTCGCGTTCGAATCGGCGCAGATCGGCGTGTACTGCCGGCGCGGACTTGCCGATCGTGCGCGCCGCCGCCGCGATTCCGCCCGCCCGTGCGACCGCGTGGAACACCGCCGCGCGGCGAAGATCGGCGCCCTCGAACATTCCGTTAGCCCTAACGATCTAATACAATCTTCCGAATTACGGAAAGTTTGCCGGGAGTCTATCATCGTCTGCAAGGAGACGATTGATGCCCCCTCGCCTGCTTGTCGCACTGCCCTTGCTGACCGCGCCCGCCATCTCGGCCGGGCAATCGGGGGGCTCGGCGCACTTATACGCCTATAGCATCAAAGACCGGGCATTCGAAGACGGCTACCGCCGGCATTTGCTGTGGCATCAGGGCAGGCAGGACAAGCTCGCCTGGTTTGCATGGTACGTAACCGACGGCGATCGCGCCGGGACGTTCGTTGACGGCACGTTCGGCAACACGCCCGAAGAATTTGCGGCGCGCCCCGACCCTGCGGGCGATGGTGCCGATTTCCGCGTCACTGTCGCGCCGTACGTCACCCCACTCGGGGATGACGGCTGGGACGTGGTACGATCGGCGAGTTCGGTTACGCCGCTAGAGAAGCGCGAGGCCAGCGTCGCACTCCACGTCTATCTGCTGGAACCGATAGACGGCAAAAGCTTCGAGGGGGACGTTGGCCGTTGGAAGAAGGGCCGCCGGATCACTCTGTATCGCTCCACCAAAGATGGTACTGGCCGCTACCTGCTGATGGTCGCGGCAAGCGGCGAAACGAAGTCGCCACCAAACGTGCCGTTGCCGGCCCGCATCGTCCGCGCCGAAACATGGCGCTATGCCCCGCGCCTGTCGCTTATCCCTGGCACGCCGCTGGCGCGCTAGATTGCGCCATCCGTGCGGCTGCGTATAGCGTGACAGTTCCACCTAAGGGGAGCGATCCGTTTATGCGCCTTCTGCCGCTTGTTGTACTGCTCGTTGCAACGCCTGCCGTGGCGCAGGATCTGACCCCCGCCGACGCCGCCCAGGTCGATACCATCGTTGGTGACGCACTCGCCAAATCGGGCGTGCCATCCGCCTCGGTCGCGATCGTGCGCGGCGGACGGATCGTTTTCGCCAAGGCATACGGCAAGCAGTCCGAGACGATGACGACGCCGAGCGCCGACCGGCCGTATCAGATCGCGTCGATCTCCAAGCAGTTCACCGCCGCGGCGCTTCTGCTGCTCGAGGATGAGGGCAAGCTGAGCCTTGACGACATTGTCGCCAAATGGCTCCCCGGCATTAGCGGCGGCGACAAGATCACGCTGCGCCAATTGCTCAGCCACACGTCGGGCCTGCAGGATTATTGGCCGCAGGACTACAGCTTCGCCGCAATGGCCAAGCCGACCACGCCGCAGGGCATCGTCGATCGCTGGGCGAAGAAACCGCTCGATTTCGATCCCGGCACCGCATGGCAATATTCGAACACGGGTTTCGTCGTCGCCGGGCTGATCGCGGAGAAAGCGGCGGGCAAGCCGCTGCTCGCCTACCTTCAGGAAAAGGTGTTCAGGCCGCTCGGCATGACCGCGATCGACCAGGACCTCGCGATCGGCAAGAAGTATCCGCAAGGCTATAAGCGCAACGCGCTAGGCCCGGTGCGGGTCGCAACACCGGCGGCGCGTGGTTGGCTGTTCGCCGCGGGCGAACTCTCGATGTCGGCAAGCGACCTTGCCAAATGGGATATCGCGCGGATGAACCGCACGCTGATGCCCGCCGACGATTGGCAGGCACAAGAAACCGCGGTCAAGCTGACCAGCGGCAAGGACACCAACTACGGCCTCGGCGTCAGCGTCGGCAGCGACGGGGGCCGGCGCTTCGTCGAACATAGCGGCGAGGCGGTCGGGTTCCTTTCGGAAAACGTTGTCTATCCTGACGACAAGGCGGCGATCGTCGTGCTGGTCAACGGCGACTTCTCCGACGCTTACACCAGCATCACCGGCAAGATTGCAAAGCTGGTCTTGCCGCCCGCCGCGGCGCCCACAGCCGGCGCGAACGACGAAGCGGCATACAATGCCCGAGCGCGTAAGATGTTCGATCAGGTGCGTGCCGGCACGATCGACCGTGCGGCGATGACCGAGGACTTGATCTATTACTTTAGCCCGGCGGTCGCCGGCGATTATCGCGACAGCCTGGGCAAGCTCGGTGATCCGACCGGCTTCGAGCTCAAGCGCGCGGCGCGGCTGCGCGGGGGTTTCGTCAACCGCAACTATACGGTGACCTATCCCGACGGCCGCAAGCTGTCGGTGGTGACTTATGCCGAGCCGGGCGCAAACGGCCGTTACGAGCAATTCATGGTGATGCCCGCCGAATGACCGACTTGGCCGCCCTGCTGCAGCCCGACCGCGGGCAATCCGCGCGCACGATCGAGGTCGTCCATCCCGACGCCTATACCGATTGGCTGACGACCCAACCGAATCGCATCCGCACGCTGCTCGAGGCGCAGAAAGTCACGGGCAAGGCGGGCAACAAGGCGATCCTCCCCGGCGATGGCGACGATTGGTCGGCGCTGCTGGTCTGCGACGAGGAGCTGTCGTCGCCGTGGCGGATCGCGTCGCAACCCGGCTTCCTGCCGGAAGGTACGTACCGGCTGAAGCCAGGCGAGGTCGGCGCGGCGGGGCTTGGCTGGCTGCTCGCGCAATACCGGTTCGAACGCTACGTGAAGCCGGACAAGGACGGCGGGCCGCGCATCCTCCTGACCGACGACCCCGCCGGTATCGACGAAACCGTGCGGCAGGCAGCGGCAACCGCGTTGGTGCGCGACCTGGTCAATACCGGATCGTCCGACATGGGCCCGGCCGAACTCGAAGCCGAGACGGAGAAGCTCGCCAAGCAGCACCACGCGACCATCCACGTCACGCGCGGCGACGCGCTGCACAAGGGCTATCCGATGATCGACGCGGTCGGTCGCGCCGCCGCCAAGCACCGCGCGCCGCGCCTGATCGAGCTCGAATGGGGGAACCCCAAGCATCCGCGCATTGCGGTGATCGGCAAGGGCGTGTGCTTCGACAGTGGCGGTCTCGACATCAAACCAGCGTCCGGCATGCGGTTGATGAAGAAAGACATGGGCGGCGCGGCGCACGCGCTGGCGTTGGCCAGTCTGATCATGGGCGCGGGGCTGAAGGTGCGGCTGCACTTGCTGATCCCGGCGGTCGAGAACGCGATTTCGGCGGACGCCTTCCGCCCTGGCGACGTGCTGGCGACGCGCAAGGGCCTGACGGTCGAGAACACCAATACCGACGCCGAAGGCCGCCTCGTGCTCGGCGACGCGCTGACCAAGGCGGGCGAGGACAAGCCCCAACTCGTGATCGATTTCGCCACGCTGACCGGTGCCGCGCGTGTTGCACTCGGCCCGGATCTGCCCGCCACCTTCGTCAACGACGAAACGCTGGCGAGCGAGTTGCTGGCGGCCGGGACCGCCGTGCAGGACCCGCTGTGGCGGTTGCCGCTGTGGGACGGCTACGACGAATATCTCAAGTCCGACATCGCCGACCTGATCAACGCGCCCGACAACGGCTATGCCGGCGCGGTCACCGCAGCGTTGTTCCTCCGCCGGTTCGTGCCGGAGGGCACGCCCTGGGTGCATCTCGACACCTTCGCGTGGCGGCCTACCACGAAAAACGGTCGTCCTAAGGGCGGCGAGGCGTATGGCGTGCGCGCGGCTTGGACGATGCTCAAGGGGCGGTTTGGGTAGTCGGGTGGTCGGGACGATCCGAACCCCTACTGTTCCCGACTATCGACAAACACGGACATAAACGCGGCGATCAGCTGGCCGGATAGGCCAATCAGCCCGGCAGGTGCCGCCAAAGCCACCCATTGATCTGCGATCGACCGTCCGAAGAGCGTCACGCCAAGGACCGTTTCGAATCCGGCCAAGAGAATCAGGAACCATATGCCCATAGTCCAACGAACCGCACCCTTGCGCACCACCTGCCAGTGTCGAATCGACCAGCGACTTGTGAAAAACGCTGCGACGAGCATCACGGGAATTTCCGCAATCGTCGCCGCAAGCTGACCGATACGGGGCGCGACGAATATCACGCGGATCGTCCCCAAGACAAATCCCACGGCGAACAGCCCGAGAAAGAAAATGGTGGCGGCGATTAGCGCGCGTTTCACGTCAGCCCCCGAAGATTGTGACATGAAGGGAAAGGGATTTGGCGACGTGCGTCATCGCTATTGCGATGGACGCTTGAAATGCCGCTCCCAATCGATCTTGCTCAGCGCGACGAGGCCGCCGAGCATGGCAATCTGCAAGGCGATCCCCCACGGACTGGTCAGATTGCGCCGGAACACGTCGCCGAGGCTCGTTTCCCGCAGGTGCTGAGCGCTAAGCGCGTAGATGGAATATGATACGACCCGTCCGGCAAAGAAGGCTGCCGTAAAGGGAAGCAGGCGAACCTTGGCCAGCCCGGCGGCTTCGAAGAGTTGCGCCGAAGGTAGCGGTGAGATCGCAAACAGCGCCAAGCCGACGACGGCGTTACGCTTCCGACGTAGGAGCGCTTCGCGAGCAGCGGCGAGATTGCGCTTCATCTTGGCGGGCAAGCGATCGGCGAGCAGCCGAAAAGCGTGCGCCAGGAGAAACCTACCGCTCGCGGCCGCCAGCGCACCCATCAGCACGAGCCCGGGAACTGGAAGCTTGGTGTTGAGTCCATACAGGACGATGATCGACCAGGTCGGCGGCCCGAAGGCCGGCAGCAAGTTGACGCCCAATACGATCGCGAAAAAAATGAGGTAGTCGGCCACCGCGGCGTCTTACGGCGAACGGCGACACAAGGACAGGTCGAGCTACCTTCGGGATGGGGACGACCGGGCGCGACGCCCGCCATACGACGTTAGCCGCCATCAGCACCTGTCGCGGCGACCTCGATGATCGGCACGAACTTCGCGGCGGTCAGGCTCGCGCCGCCGACCAGCGCGCCGTCGACGTCGCTCGCGCCGAGCAAGTCGGCGGCGTTGTCCGGGGTCACCGACCCGCCGTAGAGGATCCGCATCGCCTCCGCTTCGTTGCCGACCATCGCGCGTAGCTGCGCGCGGATTGCACCGTGCATCGCCGCCACGTCCGCCACCGTCGGCGTCCGGCCGGTCCCGATCGCCCAGACCGGCTCGTAAGCGATCGATAGCCAGTCGGCCGCCGCGCCCTCCGGCAACGACCCAGCAAGTTGCGCCGTTACCACCGCCTCCGCGTCGCCCGCGTCGCGCTGGTCGAGTGTTTCGCCGACGCACAGGATCGCGGTTATACCGTTGCGATGGGCGGCCTCGGCCTTGCCCTTCACGTCGGGGTCGGTCTCGTGCTGGTCGGCGCGGCGCTCGCTGTGGCCGACGATGGTGAAGACCGCGCCAGCTTCCTTGACCATCGCGGCGGAGACACAGCCGGTATGCGCGCCCTTGTCGGCGGCGTGAACATCCTCCGCCCCGATCGCCAGGCCGGGCACCAACCGCGCGGCGGGGGCGATCAGCGTCGCGGGCACGGCAACCGCCACGTCCACATCGGACGCCGTTATCGCTGCGCACCGGATGCCGTCGAGCTCGCCCAACGTCGCCAGACTGCCGTTCATCTTCCAATTGCCCGCGATCAGCTTGCGCCGTGCCATAGATCCTCCCGTTTTCGACTCCCGCGATAGCGCGCGCGCGGCGACAGGCAACCCGCTTGATGCTCGGACCACGCGCCCCTAAAGCGAGCGATCATTTTCGCACAATCGATCGGCCCCCAATGCTCCGTATCTTTCGCGGCTTTCTGAATTCGAAGGTCGGCCTCTTCATCACCTTCGTCGTGCTAGGTCTGATCGCGCTGGCGTTCGGGCTGGGCGACGTCACCGGGCTGCGGTCGGACGCGATCAACGGCGGCCCGACCGGTTCGACGCTGGTGACGATCGGCAAGGAGTCGGTTTCGTCTAACGAGATGAAAACCAATGTCGAACGAATGGTCGCGGCGTATCGCCAGCAATATCCGCAGCTGACGATGGAGGAGTTCATTGCCAAGGGCGGGTTCGACCAGCCGTTCGAGAACCGCATCAACAGCACCGCGCTCGCGCAGTTCGGCGAGAGCCAGGGGATGCGCATCGGCCGCGCGCTGGCGGACACGGAGATCACCTCACAGGCGCAATTCAAGGGGCTCGACGGCAAGTTCGATCGCGACCTCTACAAGCAGTTCCTGGCGCAGCAACGGATGGGCGACGGCGAGCTGCACGGCGAAATCGCGCGCAACATGCTGGCGCAACTGGTGATCGGGCCACTGTTGCCGCAATCGGTCGGCCGGCCCATCGCGCCGGTGTCGATCGCCACGCCTTATGCGGCGATGCTGCTCGAGAAGCGCACCGGGACGGTCGCGTTCATCGATACCAAGAAGGTGTCCGTGGGGGCGCCGGTCACCGACGCCGAAGCCACCGATTATTACAAGAACAACATCGCGCGTTACACCGTGCCGGAGCGCCGATCGGTGCGCTACGCAACGGTGTCGATCGCCGACCTGCGCGCCAAGTCGGCACCGACCGACGCCGAAGTCGCCAAGGCGTATCAGGCCGCCGCCGCGAGCTTCGCGCCGACCGAAACGCGGACGGTGCGCCAGGTCGTGTTGCTAGACCAGAAGAGCGCCGAGGCACTGGCGGCGAAGGTCCGCGCCGGCACCGCGATTGAGGTCGCCGCCAAGGCGGTCGGGCTCGACGCCGCGACGCTCGCCGACCAGTCGAAGGCCGCTTACGCCGGCCAGACCAGTGCCGCGATTGCCGAACAGATGTTTTCGGCCACCAGCGGCGCCGTCATCGGGCCGGTGCGGACCCCGCTGGGCTGGGCCGTGATCCATCTCGACAAGATCACCAAAGTGCCGGGCAAGACGCTCGACCAGGCGAAGCCCGATCTGGTCAAGGCGCTGACCGACCAGAAGACCGCGCTCGCCGCCAGCGCAATGCGGGCGCAGATCAGCGACGCGATCTCCAACAATGCGACGCTCGACGAGATTGCGAAGAGGATGGGGCTGACCTTGCAATCCTCGCCTGCGCTCAACGCGCAAGGCAACGATCCAGACGCCAAGACCCCGCCGCCCGCACAGCCCGACCCGGTGCGCGCGGCGCTGAGCGCTGTCGCGTTCCAGGCCGAGCCCGACGACGATCCGCAGCTCGCGCCGACCGACAAGGAAGGCGGGGTCGCGCTGGTCAAGCTCGACAAGATCGTCCCCGCCGCCCCGCGCCCGCTGGCCAGCGTGATCGACGACGTGAAGAAGAACTTCATCGTCGACCGCCAGGTGCAGACCGGCCGGACCATCGCGACCGGCGTGATGAACAAGGTAAACAAGGGCGTGAAGCTGGCGCAGGCGCTCGCCGAAACCGGCCTGAAGCTCGACGCCACCAAGCCGATGGCGGCCAATCGCGGGCAATTGTTCACGTCCAAGCCGGCGCCGCCGATCATCCTGATGTTCGCCATCCCGCAGGGCACCGCCCGAATGATTCAGGCGCCATATAAGGGCGGATGGTTCGTAGTCGTCACCGACACGATCGAGCGCGGCGACGCGCGCGGCAAGCCCGACATCGTCGCCAAGATGCGCAGCGATCTGGGCGCGACCGCCGCCGACGAATATGCCCAGCAATTCGTCCGCGCCGTGCGCAACCAAGTCGGCGTGAAGCGCAACGATACGGCGATCAACGCGATGCGCGCCCAATTGCTCGGTCAGGGCGGCACGCCCGACGGCCAATAGCGTTCCGATGATCGAGGGCGCAGCCGCGGCGTTGGGCGCGATCGCCGCCGGGCGGCCCGCGCTGGTGTGGCGGCGCGAGGTTGCCGACACCGAGACGCCGGTCGCAGCGGCGCTCAAGCTGATCGAGCCCGAACGCGGCGACTTTCTGCTCGAATCGGTCGAAGGCGGCGCGGTGCGCGGGCGGCACGGCCTGCTCGGTCTGGCGCCCGACCTCGTATTCCGCGCAAGCGGTGAACGAGCCGAGGTCAACCGGCGCTGGCTGACCGACCGCTCGGCGTTCGAGGAAGCAGGAAAGCCCACGCTCGCCGCCTTCCGCGATTTGGTCGCGTCGTGCCGGATGGACGCCGTGCCGCCCGAACTGCCGCGCGCGCTCGCCTGCCTGGTCGGCTATTTCGGGTATGAGACTGTGGGGCTGGTCGAGACATTGCCGCGCCCGGCGAGCGATGGCCTCGGCCTGCCCGACATGATGTTCGTGCGCCCGACCGTCGTGCTGATTTTCGACCGGCTCGCCGACCAATTATTCTTGGTCGCACCACTCTGGCCCGATTCGGGGCTGGCGCCCGACCGCGCGGTCGCGCTGGCGGAGGAGCGGATCGACGCGGTCGCCGCGCGGCTCGCGAGTGCACCCGCGCCGACCCAGCGCGCGAGCGATTTGCCCGAACCGGCGCTGACCCCGGTGCTGCCGGAGGGTGCGTATCGGTCGATGGTGCTCAAGGCGAAGGACTATATCGCCGCGGGCGACATCTTCCAGGTCGTGCTCGCGCAGCGTTTCACCGCGCCGTTCGGGCTGCCGCCGATCGAGCTCTATCGCGCGCTGCGGCGGATCAACCCCTCGCCGTTTCTCTATTTCCTCGACCTGCCCGAGTTCGCACTGTCGGGATCGAGCCCGGAGATCCTCGTGCGCGTGCGCGACGGCGACGTCACGATCCGCCCGATCGCCGGCACGCGTCCGCGCGGCAAGACGGCGAGCGAGGACGAGGAGAACCGCAGCTCGTTGCTCGCCGATCCCAAGGAGCGCGCCGAGCATCTGATGCTGCTCGATCTCGGCCGCAACGATGCGGGGCGCGTCGCCACGCCCGGCAGCGTCAAGGTGACCGACAGCTATACGGTCGAGATGTACAGCCATGTCATGCACATCGTCTCGAACGTCGTCGCGCGGCTGGACGAGGGCAAGGATGCGCTCGACGCGCTGTTCGCGGGATTCCCGGCAGGCACGGTCTCCGGCGCGCCCAAGGTGCGCGCGTGCGAGATCATCGCCGAACTCGAGCCCGAAGCGCGCGGCGCTTACGCGGGCGGCGTCGGCTATTTCTCTCCCGACGGGTCGATGGATTCGTGCATCGTGCTGAGGACGGCGATCGTGAAGGACGGTGTCATGCACGTTCAGGCGGGTGCCGGGATCGTCGCCGATTCGACACCCGAATACGAACAGCGCGAATGCGAAGCGAAGGCCGGCGCGCTCCTCGCCGCCGCGCGCGAAGCCGTCGCCCGCGCGCAGGACGCGCGCTTCGGGCAGTGACTACTGCGCTGGGGCGTTCGGATCCTCGCTAGTTCCCTTGGCGCGCTTCTCCGCCTTGAACTGGCGAGCGATGGCCCGAGCGCACCCCGTCTGCCCACCCGAGCCCACCGGCGAACATGTGTCGGGCAACCCCGCCGCCGCGCGGCTGGTCTGTTCGTCGGTGGCGAGTCGCGTGGTCCAGGCCTGGTTCTTCGACGGGATCGGCCCGCTGTCGCGCAGCTCTTTGGGGATGCGATAGGGGTTGTCGACCCTGGTGCAGACGACGACCTCGTCCGCCGTCGATTCCGGGCATTTGTCGGTCGCGCTGACCGTCACCGATTTTATTCGCTTGGGCGGCTGGCCCGATTCCGATTGCTTGTCCTGCGCGATGGCGGTCAGCGGCAGCGCGAGCAGGGTCAAAGCGGCGAAAGCGGTACGAAGCATGGTGCGACCTTTTATTGAATGCCATCAAACGCCCCCGAGATAGGATCGATCCCGTATCAATCCAGCGCCGCGCGGGCCGAAACACGGCGAAACGAAGGCGTCCTGTCGATTGTCGGCGCGATGCAGACCCGCTAGCGGGGCCGCAATGATCCTGGTTATCGACAATTACGACAGCTTCACCTGGAATCTGGTCCATTATCTGATGGAGCTGGGCCAAGAGGTGCAGGTCGTGCGCAACGACGCGCTGACCGCCGGCGACGCGCTGGCGAGCAATGCCGAGGCGTTCCTGATCTCCCCGGGTCCCTGCACGCCCAACGAGGCGGGGATCAGCCTCGATCTCGTCGCCGCCTGTGCGGCAGCAGGCAAGCCGTTGCTCGGCGTGTGCCTTGGCCACCAGGCGATCGGCCAGCATTTCGGCGGGCATGTCGTTCGCGGCGGGCTGATGCACGGCAAGACGTCCGCGATCACGCACGACGGCACGGGTCTGTTCGCCGGCTTGCCATCCCCGTTCCGCGCGACGCGCTATCACTCGCTGGTGGTTGACGACATTCCGGCCGACCTGATCGTCAACGCGACCGCCGACGACGGCTTTGTGATGGGCTTTCGCCACCGCGCCTTACCGATCCACGGCGTGCAGTTTCATCCGGAGAGCATCGCGACCGAACATGGTCACGCATTGCTGGCTAACTTCCTCGAGATTGCGGGGCTGCAGCCCAAGGCGCTGGCGTGACCAGCTTCGCGCTGCTGCCCGATCCGTCGACCCCATTGTCGCGCGAATCCGCGGCACTGGCGTTCGCCGACATCCTCGATGCCAAGACCAGCGAGGAGGCGATCGCCGACTTTCTGATCGCGCTCAGCGACCGCGGCGAGACCAGCATCGAGATCGCGGAGGCCGCTCGCGCGCTGCGCGACCGCCTGATCCCGATCGATGCCCCCGCCGGTGCGATCGACGTGTGCGGGACGGGCGGCGACGGACACCACACGCTCAACGTCTCTACCGCAGTCAGCTTGGTGGTCGCAGCGAGCGGCGTGCCGGTCGCCAAGCACGGCAACCGTGCCGCCTCGTCGAAGGCCGGCGCCGCCGATACGCTCGAAGCGCTCGGGCTCGACATGGAGCGCGCCGGGTCGATGGCGCAGGCGACGCTCGCCGACCTCGGCATCTGCTTCCTGTTCGCCGCCAACCACCACCCCGCGATGAAGCGCATCACCCCGATCCGCCGCCGCATCGGCAAGCGCACGATCTTCAACCTGATGGGCCCGCTCGCCAACCCGGCGCACGTCACCCGCCAGTTGATCGGCATCGCCCGGCCCGATTACACGCAAACCTATGCGGAGGCATTGGGCGCGCTCGGCACCGAGGCCGGGCTGATCGTATCAGGTGAGGAAGGGCTGGACGAAGTCTCCGGCGCCGGGCCGACCGTCGCGATCAGCGTCGGCCAGCTGTCGATGCCGGACCGTATCATGCCCGAGGACGCCGGCCTCCCCCGCCATCCGATCGCGGCGATCCATGGCGGCGACCCCGCCTACAACGCCGCAGCACTCCGCCGCTTGCTCCAGGGTGAGCATGGGGCGTATCGCGACGCCGTCCTGATCAACGCCGCCGCTGCGCTGATGGTCGCAGGCCACGTCGACACTTTGACCGAGGGCGCCGAGGAAGCCGCCGAGACGATCGACCGCGGGCTTGCCAACACGCTACTCGATTGCTGGATCGCCTACGCATGACCGACATCCTGCAACGCATCATCGAGACCAAGCGCGCCGAGGTTGCTGCGAAGAAAGCGACGACCTCGCTCGCCAGCCTGGAGGCGATGATTGCGCATCGCGACACGCCGCGCGGGTTCAAGGCGGCGCTCGACGACAAGGCGAAGACCGGCCCTGCCCTGATCGCCGAAATCAAGAAGGCAAGCCCGTCCAAGGGGGTCATCCGAGCCGATTTCGATCCCCCCGCGCACGCCCGCGCCTATCAGCGCGGCGGCGCGGCATGCTTGTCGGTGCTGACCGACGAACAATATTTCCAGGGCGACGATTCGTATCTGGCGATCGTCCACGACGCCGTACCGCTGCCGATCCTGCGCAAGGATTTCATGGTCGACCCGTG
Source organism: Sphingomonas sp. (assembly GCA_039920225.1). GTDB lineage: Bacteria > Pseudomonadota > Alphaproteobacteria > Sphingomonadales > Sphingomonadaceae > Sphingomonas. Next base: position 3,202 of record JBDSED010000024.1, on the reverse strand, counting down.
GCAAGTCCACGAAAGCCGCGCGCTGGGGGCCGACGCGATCCTGATCATCGTCGCGGCGCTCGACGACATGCACATGGCCGACATCGAGGCCGCGGCGATCGACTGCGAGCTCGACGTGCTGGTCGAGGTGCATGACGAGAGCGAACTCGACCGCGCGCTAAAGCTCAAATCGCGGCTGATCGGCGTCAACAACCGCGACTTGCGCGATTTCACCGTCAGTTTCGACCGCACGTATGAACTCGTCGGCAAGGCGCCCAAAGGCTATACTTTCGTCGCCGAAAGCGGCCTGACCGGCCGCGCCGACCTGGACGCGATGCAGGCGAAGGGAATCGACTGCTTTCTGGTCGGCGAAGCGCTGATGCGTGCCGACGATGTCGAGATGGCGACGCGCGAGCTTCTTGGCGGAGCGTAAACTCCCCTCCCGCTTGCGGGAGGGGTCGGGGGAGGGCATGTCTGACCCATGTCTGCCGCCAACAGCCCCTCCCCTAGCCCCTCCCGCAAGCGGGCAGGGAATTTGACGCACCTCGATGAAACCGGCGCCGCCCGCATGGTCGATGTCTCTGCCAAGCCCGATACCCAGCGGCGCGCGGTCGCGGAGGGGCGCATCACCATGTCACCCGACGCCGCGAGCGCGATCCGCAAGGGAGCCGTCGCGAAGGGCGATGTCCTTGCCGTCGCCCGTATCGCCGGAATCATGGCCGCCAAGCGCACCGGCGAGCTGATCCCGCTGTGCCACCCCCTCCCTATCACCAGCGTAACCATCGATCTCGCCCCCGACGACGCTGGTGTCACGGCAACCGCCACCGTCACCACGACCGGCAAGACCGGTGTCGAGATGGAAGCGATGACCGCCGTCTCGCTTGCGCTGCTGACGATCTACGACATGGCCAAGGCGGTCGATAAGGGCATGACGATCGGCGGCGTCCGCCTGCTCGAAAAGACCGGCGGCAAGTCCGGCGATTGGCGCGCCTGACCGCGGTCAGCCGCCATAGTGGTCGTCGCTTACCCTCTCCATCCACTCGACGACCTTGCCCTCGAGCGCTTCGGCAATCGCGATATGCGTCATCGCCGTGGTCGCGGTCGCGCCGTGCCAGTGCTTCTCATCCGGCGCTAACCAAACGATGTCGCCCCGCCGGATCTCCTCGCGTGGCCCACCCTCGCGCTGCATCCAGCCGAGTCCGGCAGTAACGATCGGCGTCTGCCCGAGCGGATGCGTGTGCCACGCCGTTCGCGCGCCTGGCTCGAAGGTGACGGTCGCGCCGCCGACCCGTGCGGGACCCGCGGCCTTGAATGGCGCGTCGAGCTGCACCGTGCCGGTGAAATAATCGGCCGGCCCGGGGACGGAGGGCTGCGAGCTGCTGCGCTTTAATCCATGTAACCTCCTGATCTTATTCGGCCCACCGCCCGGTTCGCAGGGTTCGCTCAGCAAGAGACTGTCCCGCGGCGCTCGGTTCGTGCCATTGTCGCGACATGAGCTTGCTCCTCCCCGTCGCCGAAGCCCAGGCGCGATTGTTCGCGATGGCGTCCCGCATCGCGGCCGAGACGGTGCCACTGACGCAAGCGGCGTGGCGATGGACGGCGGAACCGGTGATCGCTCGCCGATCGCAACCCGCCGCCAACTTGTCGTCGATGGACGGCTACGCGATTCGCTTCGCCGATCTGCCCGGGCCGTGGCAGGTGATCGGCGAGAGTGCTGCGGGGCGGCCGTTCGCCGGAACAGTCGGACCAAACGAAGCGGCGCGAGTATTCACTGGCGCAGCGATGCCGGCGGGCGCGAACAGCGTGCTCGTGCAGGAGGAAGCTCTGCGTGACGGCGACACGCTAGCGCTGGCCGGCGAAGGCCCGCCACGGCCCGGCATGAGTGTGCGGTACAAGGGGCTCGATTTCAGTTCGGGCGATACACTGATCGCTGCGGGCGAGCGGTTGACCCCTGCGCGGATCGCACTGGCGGCGACCGGCGGACACGGATCGCTCTTGGTCAACCGGCCGATAAGAGTGACGATATTAGCAACCGGCGACGAGTTGATCGCACCGGGTGAGGAGTCGAACGACCCACTGGCGCTGCCGGAAGGCAACAGCGTGATGCTCGCGGCGATGCTTGCCGACTTACCGGTCGAGGTTACGCTACGCGGCATAATTCCCGACCGACTCGACGCCCTCACCGCCGCTTTCGCCGGGGCGCAGGCCGACATTATCGTCACCACCGGCGGCGCGTCGGTGGGCGATCACGACCTCGTCCGTCCCGCGCTCGAGGCAGCGGGCGGCGTGATCGATTTCTGGCGGATCGCGATCCGGCCGGGCAAGCCGATGCTCGCCGGGACGCTCGGCGACGCGATGGTGCTCGGCCTGCCGGGCAACCCCGTTTCGGCGTTCGTCACCGCGACCCTGTTCCTGCGCCCGCTGATCGCGGCGATGGCGGGCGCGGCCGATCCGCTGCCCAGGACGCTCACCGCGACGCTCGGCGAACCGCTGCCGGCAAACGATCATCGCCAGGATTATCTGCGCGCAACCATCACCGACGGCCGCGTCGCGACGGCGGCGATCCAAGACAGTTCGATGCTCGCGACGCTCGCCCGCGCCGACTGCTTGATCGTCCGCGCCCCCCATGCGCCGCCCGCGCAAATTGGCGATCAAGTCGAGATCGTTACGCTCGCTTGACTTGGGTCGGGATGTTCCATATTGGTTCCGCGTCTGTTCTGGACGGAGGAACATCATGCTCACGAAGAAGCAGCACGAACTCATCTGCTTCATCAACGACCGGCTCGCCGACACCGGGGTGTCGCCGTCGTTCGAGGAAATGAAGGAAGCGCTCGACCTCAAGTCGAAATCGGGCGTGCACCGCCTGATCTCGGCGCTCGAGGAGCGGCAGTTCCTGCGTCGCCTGCCCAACCGTGCGCGCGCGCTCGAAGTGCTCAAGATGCCCGAACGCGCCGAGAAGCGTGGCGCTGCGACGCCGAAGCCCAACAATTTCCGTCCGATGCCCGAACCCGCCAACGACGTGATCGAAATCCCGTTGCACGGCCGCATCGCCGCCGGTGTCCCGATCGAGGCGTTCGAGGGATCGTCGATGCTCGCGGTGCCCGCCGCTTTGCTGGGCAGTGGCGAGCATTATGCGCTCGAAGTGTCGGGTGACTCGATGGTCGAGGCGGGCATTCTCGACGGCGACTACGCGCTGATCCGCCGCACCGACGTGGCGCGCGAC